>NZ_MBST01000056.1:0-297381 GCF_001695865.1 Ensifer sp. LC384 | reverse complement strand
CGTGCTCCTTCAGAATGCCGATAATCTGTTCGTCCGTGAAACGGTTGCGCTTCATTCCCTGGTCCTCTCAATGGGCCAGAGCTTACTTCAAAATGGATTATTTCAACGGGGCAAGGTCAGCATCATAAAACTCGCACTTTGAATGAAGTGCTGAGCGGCCTAAGTTTCCGACCAGCAGTTGCTCATCCGCACCGAAGACGAAAGCGTCTTGTTTGGTGTGGAAAATACGATCGACAACAATGTTGCTACTCGTGAGCTGGAAACGCAGCGCGACCTGTCCGCTCGTATCAGTGAATGAAAAGCGGTTTGATACGAGCGTAAAATCACCCAACATCCGCGCCTTGGCAACTATCTCGTTTCGCGAAATCTTGCAGATGGCTCGCCCCGATTGATCTCGAAAAGTGCCGCTGATCAAGATCGGCTCCAGATCATTTTCGCTGGGCGTGAGCTCTAAAATTGGTTCCTCGTCAACAACAATCGAATTCCGGGAGGCCTGTATTAAATTTCCACACCAATCGATGCTGAAGTCTGCACTAGTTGTCAGAATCTTGAATCGCGTTTCGCTGTCAGCCGCCAACCGATTCTGGCGATACTTCTCGATAGTCTCAATTGGGAGCATGCATCCTTTCAGTTTGTGACATCGATCGCAGAGAAGTACGATATCTTCGGGGTCATGAAATTTCGCTTCGGCCCATGGGGTTCGCAAATGATCGTATTCATACGGTATGCTCCCACAAACCACACAACCAAACGCGCTTCTTTCGCGCACCAGAGCCTTTACATCTTCCGGGATCCGGCGTTGCAAACCATGCTTGTTCTTCATGTCCCCTCGCTCAATGGCGGTTTCCACGGACATAGTTGAGCGGCTTTGGTGGCTTGTCTATAGATGTGCGCGGTTTAGCTCGACATCAGGACGATGACGACAGCATTCCCGTCGGTAACCTCCATGAAGCCCGGCATCTCTGACGTCGAGACCGTGCAGTACTATCATCGCCGCTGGTATCGCGCTGACGATGGCTAAAGGTGGCGCGGTGATCGCCACTGGGCTGACGATGACGACGACAGGGCCGGCGCGAGCATCGGCTGCCTTGCTGCAGGCGCCGTCATCGGCGGGGTGATGAACGCCCAGCCGAGGCGATATTACGGCGGCAACTCCCATACGAGCTGGTGCTGCAGTCGATGCCAGTCTTACCGGGCATGGGACAATAGCTACCAGCCCTGCCATGGCGCCCGCCGCGCCTGCTATTCGCCCTATCGCTAGCCGGCATTACGTCCCGTCTCCTGTCTGGGCGCAGGCATAACTGTCTGGGAAACAATAGTTTTCCGTGGTCGCTTTGTAGCGGATGCCGCTGTGTCCTTGTGTAGACCAATGCGCTTCGCTTGATCGACATTGCCCCCACACACAACGCAACCATTCCTCCCTCACCCATTCCCCTCGGTTCTGCCTGATCCGCGCCTCCAATTGGCAGCCTGCGACAGCGATCATCACCGTGGTTTTCGACTGCAGCTTGACATTTCCGTAAGCCCGACCTTATCATTCCAATATAAAGTATCTTAGTACATAACTATGAAATAAAAATAAGAGAGGAACATACGATGAAATCAGCAAGGATCGCACTGCTTCTGGGAACGGCGCTTATCGCCTCCTCGTCATTCGCCTTCGCGCAGGAAAAGGGTGGGGTCATCAACGTCGCCACGGTTGGCGAGCCGCCGACGCTCGATCCGATGGCGTCGACCGCAGACCTGGTCGGCATCGTCTCGCAGCATATGTTCGAGACGCTCTACACCTTCGACAAGGATTGGAAGCCGACGCCGCTTCTGGCCGCCGCCCTCCCGGAGATCAGCGCCGACGGCAAGACCTACACGATCAAGCTGCGCTCCGGCGTCAAGTTCCATGACGGCACCGACATGGATGCAACCGATGTCATCGCTTCGCTCGAGCGCTGGACGAAGACGGCGTCGCGCGGCAAGCAGACGGCAACGACGATTGCCGGCATCGAGGCCGTCGACCCGACCACAGTGAAAATCTCGCTCAACTCGCCCTATGCGCCGCTGGTCTCGCTGCTCGCCTTCAACAATTCCGCCGCGATCGTGCTGCCTTCGGAAAAGCAGGCCGAGCCGATGGTCGATTTTGTCGGCACCGGCCCCTACCAGCTCAAGGAGCGCAAGGCCGACCAGTACATCCAGCTGACCCGTTTCGACGCCTACAAGTCGCCGGAAGGTGAAGCCAATGGCTATGGCGGCGCCCGCCACCAATATGCCGACGAGATCCGCTTCGTGCCGGTGCCGGACCCGAACACCCGCGTCGAGGCCGCCGTCTCGGGCCAGTACGACTATGTCGATTCGCTGCCGGTCGAATCCTTCGATCGGGTGAAGGGCTCGAGCGCCTCCGAGCCGGTGATGCTGCAGCCCTTCGGCTGGCCTGTCTTCGTGCTCAACTCCGGCAACGGCATGACCAAGAACCTGGAGCTGCGCAAGGCGATCCGCGCAGCCCTCAGCATGGAAGACATGATGGCGGCGGCCTTCGGCAGCACCGACTTCTACGCCCTCGATGCTGCTCTCTACCCCGCGCAATATGTCTGGCGCACCGAGGCCGGCACCGAAGGCGGCTACAATATCGCCGATCCGGAAAAGGCGGGCGAACTGCTGAAGGCCGCTGGCTACCAGGGCGAGCCGCTGCGCATCCTGACCAGCCGCCAGTACGAGTTCCACTACAAGATGGCCCAGGTTGCCGCCGAATATCTCAAGCTTGCCGGCTTCACCGTCGACATGCAGGTGGTGGATTGGGCGACGCTCACCCAGCGCCGCGCCGATCCGACGCTCTGGGATATCTACATCACCCACAGCCCGTTCCTGCCCGAACCGGCGCTGATCGGCATGATGTCGACGAAGGCGCCCGGGAACTGGGATACGCCGGCCCGCGCCAAGGCGGTCGATGCCTTCAACGCCGAATCGGATGCAGGCGAGCGCGTCGCCCGCTGGGCCGATGTTCAGAAGGTGATCTACGAGGAAGTGCCGTTCATCAAGATCGGCGATTTCAATGCCCTGTCGGCCAAGACCAAGACGCTTGACGGCGTCTCTCCCGCGCCGTGGCCCTACTTCTGGAACGCTTCGATCAAGAAGTAAGCTTTCACCCACTTGAAGCCTTCGGCGGGTGGTCTTTCCCTTCAGGGATTGCTGCCCGCCGGATAGCCCGGCGCTGCTTTGTCGGCGCCCGTGCGGAAGAAGTTCGAGGCACGCATGATACGCTATATCCTCCAGCGCCTGTTCGGCATGATCGTGGTCATGGCGCTTGTCGTCACCATTGTCTTCGTCATCGTGCGCGTGACGCCCGGCGATCCCGCCGCCGTCATGCTCGGGCCGGAAGCAACCCAGCAAGACATAGCCGACTTGAGAACCAAGCTTGGCCTCGATCAGTCGCTCGGCCTGCAATATGTCTACTATATCGGGCAGTTGCTGCAGGGCGATCTCGGCCAGTCGATCTTCCTCAACCAGCCAGTCACCTCGGCGCTTGCCGAACGGGCCGAGCCGACCTTCTTCCTCACCCTGTTTTCGATCCTGATCGCCAGCGCCATTGCGCTTCCGATCGGCATCTACGCCGCCTACCGGCGCGGCTCCTTCGTCGACCAGGCCGCCACCACGCTGGCAATGCTCGCCGCCAGCATTCCGAGCTTCTGGCTCGGCCTCATCCTCATCCAGATCCTCGCCGTGCGCCTCGGCTGGTTCCCGGTTTCGGGTTACGGCGGCCCGGGCGCGTCCTTTGTCGAGCGCATGTACCATCTCACGCTGCCGGCAATTGCGCTCGGGGTCGTCTCCTCGGCACTGATCCTGCGTTTTACCCGTGCCTCGATGCTCGACGTTCTCGGCGACGACTTCATCCGCACCGCCCGCGCCAAGGGCCTGGGCGAGCGCCGCGTGGTGATGAAACACGCCCTGAAGAACGCCCTTATCCCGATCCTGACGATCATCGGCCTGACCGCTGCCGTCCTGATCTCCGGCGCCGTCGTCACCGAAACCGTCTTCGGCCTTCCCGGCGTCGGCAATCTCGTCGTCTCGGCCGTGCTCAGGCGCGACTACCCGGTGATCCAGGGCGCGCTTCTGGTGATCGCCGCTCTGTACGTGCTGATCAATTTCGCGATCGACATGCTCTACCTCCTCGTTGATCCAAGGGTTCGCTACTGATGACCGTCACCGTATCAACCCCTGTCGAAAGCGAACGAGCCAAGTTCCTGCGCCGCCTGCTCAAGCGCAAGACCGTGGCCTTCGGTCTCTTCATTCTCCTCGTCTTCGTGCTTTTGGCCGTCTTTGCGCCGCTGATTGCGCCCTACGCACCGGGCAAGCTGTCGATCGTCAACCGTCTGTCGCCACCGAGCATGCGATGGTTCTTCGGCACCGACGAATTCGGTCGCGACGTGTTTTCGCGCACGATCTATGCCGGCCGGCTGTCGCTGCTGGTCGGCGCTGCCGTCGTCACGCTCGCAACGATCGTCGGCGTCGTCATGGGGCTTCTCGCCGGCTTCTTCCCGAAGCTCGACGCGCCGATTGCCCGCCTGATCGACGCGATGATGGCCTTTCCCGATATCCTGCTGGCGATCGCGCTTGTCGCCGCCCTCGGCCCGTCGCTGACGACGGTGATCGTTGCGCTCAGCGTCGTCTACGCGCCGCGGCTGGCGCGGGTGGTGCGCGCCTCGACGCTGGTAATCCGCGAACTGCCCTATGTCGAGGCGGCCCGGGCACTCGGCATCTCGACGCCGCACATCATGACGCGGCATGTGCTGCGCAACCTGCTCTCGCCGATCCTGGTGCAGGGCACGTTCCTGTTTGCCCATGCGATGCTCGCCGAAGCCGGGCTTTCCTTCCTCGGTGTCGGCGTCAGCCCGGAAATCCCGACCTGGGGCACGATGATCGCCTCGGGTCGGCAATATATCGGACAGGCCGATTGGGTGACGCTGTTTCCCGGCATCGCTATCGTGCTTTCAGTCCTGTTCCTGCAGATGGTTGGCGACGGTTTGCGCGACATGCTCGACCCCCGCCTCAGAAAGGACCTGTAATCCATGCCCACCGCAAACCGTAGCACCAGCCCCGTGCTGATCAGCAACGTGAAGCCCGTCGCCTTCGGCATGGCGGCGCCGGCCGAAACCGTCGATATCCTCATCGGAGGCGACGGCATCATCGCCGGCATTGGCAGCCAACTGGCAGCACCTGAAGGCGCCACGCGCATCGACGGCAACGGCGCCTGGATCTCGCCCGGCTGGATCGACCTTCACGCCCATGTCTGGCATGGCGGCACCGATATCTCGGTCAGGCCGCAGCTCTGCGGCATGGAGCGCGGCGTCACCACGATCGTCGATGCCGGTTCGGCCGGCGAAGCCAATTTTCACGGCTTTCGCGAATACATCATCGAGCCGGCGCGCGAGCGCATCAAGGCCTTCCTCAATCTCGGCTCCATCGGTCTCGTCGCCTGCAACCGCGTCAGCGAACTCAGCGACATCCGTTCGATCGATATCGACCGCATCATCGCCTGCTACCAGGAAAACCGCGAGCATATCGTCGGCCTGAAAGTGCGCGCCAGCCACGTGATCACCGGCTCCTGGGGCGTGACCCCGGTCAGGCTTGGCAAGAAGATCGCCAAGATCCTGAAGATCCCGATGATGGTGCATGTCGGCGAACCGCCGGCACTCTATGACGAGGTGCTGGAAATCCTCGGCCCCGGCGACATCGTCACCCATTGCTTCAACGGCAAGGCCGGCTCGAGCATCATCGAGGACGAGGATCTGTTCGAACTCGCCGAGCGCTGCGCCGGCGAAGGCATCCGCCTCGATATCGGCCATGGCGGCGCATCCTTCTCGTTCCGCGTCGCGGAAGTCGCCATCGCCCGCGGCCTGCTGCCCTTCTCGATCTCCACCGATGTGCATCTGCGCAGCATGAACCAGTCGGTCTGGGATCTCGGCACCACCATGTCGAAGCTCTTGAGCGTCGGCATGCCGTTCGAAAAGGTCGTCGAGGCCGTGACCCATGCACCCGCCTCGGTCATTCGCCTGCCGATGGACGGCCTTTTGAGCGTCGGCGCCCGCGCCGAATTCACCCTCTTCGACCTTGTCGATTCCGATCTGCGCGTCTTCGATTCGCTGGGAACCGAAGCGCATCTCAATCGCCTTTTCGAGCCGCGATACGCCGTTATGGGCACCGACGTCGTCGCGGCAAACCGATACCAGCCGCAGCATGTCGAATGCCCCGACCACAGCCACGGCTACAGCTACCGCTGACCCATCACAGACCACATAAACTGGCAGGATATCGCGTGAACAGTTTGGACCACAAGACAAAGGGCCATGCGCCGGCTTCGCCCTACCAAAGGCTCGCCGCCCTCGGCATCGACCTGCCGCCGGCGCCGCCGCCGATCGCCAACTTCGTCACCCACGTCCAGGAGGGCAACATCCTCTACCTCTCCGGGCAGGGCCCGCGCGAAGTCGACGGCCACCTGCATGCCGGCAAGGTCGGCGCCGACGTCGACATCGAAAGCGCCTATGACCACGCCCGGCTGACGGGCATCAATCTGCTGGCGGTGATGCACGACGCGCTCGGCGATCTCGGCCGCGTCAAGCGCGTCGTCAAGATCCTCGGCATGGTCAACGCCGTGCCGGAATTCGCCGATCACCCGCAGGTGATCAACGGCTGCTCGGACCTGATGATCGACGTCTTCGGCGAAGCGGGGCAGCATGCCCGCTCGGCCGTCGGTTTCGGGTCGCTTCCCGGCAACATCACCGTCGAGATCGAAGCGATCGTCTCGCTTCACGCGTGACGGTCCAAGGGAGGTCGGATCAATGGCTGCGCCAGCCCATCATCTTCTCGATCCGCTCGGCGGAAACCCTGACGTGATCGGCGTAGAAATCGCGATCGTCGAGGATCTTCTGCTCGGGCAGAACGATGGAGATGGTCGCGACGCAGCTCCCCTTGTCGTCGAGGATCGGGGCCGCGACGCAGGCGACCGCATAGTCGGATTCACCGGCCTGAATCGAAAGCTTGGCGGCGAGCGCCGTCTCGGCCTGGCTCGACAGTGCCGCTGGATCGATATCGGCCCGTCCGGTCGGCGACGTGCGGGCGCAGCGGCGGAACAGTTCCAGCCGTTCGTCGGAGGGCAGATGGCCGACCAGCAATCGTCCCGACGCCGTCCAGTTGAGCGGCACCCGGGTACCGACCCTCGATGTCACCTGAAAATGCCCCGGACCGTCGGCCATGGCGAGCACCTGCATATAGTCGCCGTCGCGACCGCAGAGTTGGATGGTTTCGGCGACTTCGCGGCCGAGATCGTGCATCTCCCGCGTCGCGACCCCGAGGAAATCGAGCGAGCGCGCATAGGCAAGGCCGTAATGGTAAAGCCGGTCGCCGAGCCAGACCTGGCCGTCGGCATCGCGGCTGAGCAGGTTCTTTTCCACCATGTCATCGACGATGACATAGGCCGTCGACAGCGGCGCGCCGACCGCCTTGGCAATGGCGTAGACGCCGCTCGGAGAGCCGGTCTCGTAGAGGAAGTCGAGCACCTGCAATGCCCGATCCATACCGCTCACGCGCGAGCGGCGGGTTTTTCCGGTCGGCTCCATGTCCTCGCCTGGCTCGGTGGCAATTGTCGTCTTGTCCAAGGGTCTGCTCCCGCGCAATTCGAAATTCGCAACAGATGGGCGGGCAGCGGCGGCTTCCCGCCTCACCCGCGACAACGGCCGGCTCGTCACTCCGAAACCGCCCGTTCATATCTCATTACTATGGTAGATATTCCGCCAAAACGGAATAGCTTACCTATTTCGACTGCCAGAAAAACATATGGAGACCACCATGCCTGACCGCGACATCCGCGAAGCTCTCGGACTTCGCCCAGTTATCAACGTATCCGGCACGATGACCAGCCTCGGCGCATCGATCGTGGTCCCGGAAGCGATCGCCGCGATGACAGGCATACTGCCGCAATTCGTCGAGATCAACGACCTGCAGCGCAAGATCAGCCCGGTGATTGCCCGGCTGACCGGCGCTGAGGCCGGCTTCGTCACCGCCTCCTGCTCCGCGGGCATCAGCCTTGCCGTCGCCGGCACGATGACCGGCGACAACATCGCGGCGATCGAGCGCCTGCCCGACGCGACCGGGCTGAAGAACGAAGTCATCATCCAGATGGGCCATGTCGTCAGCTATGGCGCGCCGGTCGATCAGGCAATCCGCATTGCCGGCGGCAAGCCGATCCTTGTCGGCCAGGCGACATCGGCCTATCGCTATCACCTCGAAGGTGCCATCAACGAGCGCACGGCGGCCGCTGTCTATGTCGTCTCCCACCATGTCGTGCAATACGGCCTTGTCGGTCTCAAGGAATTCGCCGAAGCCTGCCATGCCAAGGGCGTGCCCGTGATCGTCGATGCGGCCTCCGAATACGACCTGAAGATCTTCCTTGAGCAGGGCGCGGATATCGTCCTCTATTCCGGTCACAAGTTCCTGGGCGGCCCGACCTCGGGCATCGTCGCCGGCGAGAAGACGCTGGTGCGCAACGCCTTCCTGCAGAACCTCGGCATCGGTCGCGGCATGAAGGTCGGCAAGGAAAGCATGCTCGGCGTGATGGCAGCGCTGCTCGCCTGGGAAACGCGCGACCACCAGGGGATCCGCGACCGCGAGACCGGCTATCTCCATCTCTGGCGCGATACGCTTGATGGCCGCCCGGGCATCAAGCCGGTGATCGAAGCCGATCCGACCGGCAATCCGCTTGATCGCTTGCGCGTCACCATCGATCCGCAGGAAGCCCACATTACCGCCTGGGATCTCGCCGATGCATTGGCAAGAGGTCAGCCGCCGGTGATCGTGCGCGACCACGAAGTCGAGCATAACTACTTCTACCTCGACCCCTGCAATCTACACCCCGGCCAGGAAACCATCGTGGCGAACCGCCTTTCGGAGGAACTGACAAAGGCGCGCAGCTCCAACGAGATCATCGCCACGCCGCTGGCGGACCGCAACGCCCGCCGTTTCGCCAGCCTGTTGCGCTGGCCCGACTGAGACCGATCCGCCACCATCCGCACAGAACGACAAGGAATGTGAGACATGACCCGCACCGACGCTGCCACCGATCCGTCGAGAGCCCCCGTGCTTTCGGTCGAGAACCTGACGACCTCGTTTCTGGTCGATGGCGCCTGGAAGCCGGTGGTGCGGGACATTTCGTTCTCGGTCATGCCGGGAGAGACGGTGGCGATCGTCGGCGAATCCGGCTCCGGCAAGAGCGTCACGTCGCTGTCGATCATGCGCCTCCTGCAGAAGGACATGAGCCGGACCGAGGGGCGCGTCATGCTTGGCGGCCGTAATATCCTCGACCTGCCGGAAAGCGACATGCGACGCGTGCGCGGCAATGACGTGGCCATGATCTTCCAGGAGCCGATGACCAGCCTGAACCCGCTGTTCACCATCGGCGACCAGATCTCCGAAGCGCTGCTTTGCCATCGGCCGATGAGCAAGGCGGAGGCGAAGGCGGAAACCATTCGCCTGCTCGACAAGGTCAGGATCCCGTCGGCGGCGTCCCGTTTCGACGAATACCCGCATCGCTTCTCCGGCGGCATGCGCCAGCGCGTCATGATCGCCATGGCGCTTGCCAGCCGTCCGAAGCTCCTGATCGCCGACGAACCGACGACCGCGCTCGATGTCACAATCCAGGGGCAGATCCTCGACCTGATCAAGGTGCTGCAGGAGGAGGAAGGAACCTCCGTCCTGTTCATCACCCATGACATGGGCGTGGTTGCGGAGATTGCCGACCGCACGGTGGTGATGTTCCGCGGCGAAGCGGTGGAGACCGGCCGGACGGACGACATCTTCCTGCGCGCGAAACACCCCTATACCCGCGCGCTTCTCTCAGCCGTGCCCATGCTCGGCTCTATGAAGGGCAAGCCGCAGCCGCTGCGCTTTCCTGTTATCGACAGCATCACCGGCCTGCCGGATGCGCCGGCCGAGGGAACAAGCACGGTCGCGGCGGCCCGCCCGATCCTTGAGGTGAAGAACCTCGTCAAGCGCTTCGACATTCATGCCGGCCTGCTCGGCAGACTGCAGGGCCGCGTGCACGCCATCGAGAACGTGTCCTTCAGCCTGCAGCCAGGCGAGACGCTGTCGCTCGTCGGCGAATCCGGCTGCGGCAAATCGACGACCGGTCGCGCCATCATGCGCCTGATCGAGCCGCAGAGCGGATCGGTCGTTCTCAACGGTCAGGACGTACTTGCCATGGATCGCAAACGCTTGCGCGAAATGCGCCGGACCATGCAGATGATCTTCCAGGATCCCTTCGCCAGCCTCAACCCGCGCATGACCGTGGGTGCCGCGATCGCCGAACCCTATCTCGAGCACAAGCTCGGCACCGCGAGCCGGGCCCGCGACAAGGTCGCCGACCTGCTCGAGCGCGTCGGCCTGCAGGCCGACATGGCCGCGCGCTATCCGCACGAATTCTCCGGCGGACAGCGCCAGCGCGTCTGCATTGCCCGGGCGCTGGCGCTCGATCCGAAGGTCATCGTTGCCGACGAGTCGGTCTCGGCGCTCGACGTCTCGATCAAGGCGCAGGTCATCAATCTTTTGCTCGACCTGCAGGCGAGCCTCGGCCTTGCCTATCTCTTCATCTCGCACGACATGGCCGTCGTCGAGCGCGTCAGCCACCGCGTCGCGGTGATGTATCTCGGCGAGATCGTCGAGATCGGCCCGCGCGCCGACATCTTCGAGAACCCGCAGCACCCTTATACTCGCAAGCTCATGGCTGCCGTGCCGATCGCCGACCCGACCCGGCGGCACACGAGGCGCAATGTCTCAAGCGACGAAATCAAGAGCCCGATGCGGGCACCCGACTATGTCGTTGCGGCACGGGAATACCGACAGATTTCGACGGAGCATTTCGTGCAGGTGTAAAGGACGGCGCTGAAATCGCGCCGGCACTCGTCGGGCTTCCGCCACGCCGGATGCAGCCGCTCGACTTTGGCAACATCCTTGACCATGAAAGCGATCTCCGGTGGCGTACGACTGCCTCGCCCGCGTCCATTGCCTGGAAGGTCGGGATGAGCGTGTCAGCCGGCCGCCTTGCAGGCGATCCCGGCATCATTCTCGCCCTTCGTCGCGTCGTAGAGCGTTGCCTCGTTGCCCTTCGTCCACCAGATGTACTGGCCGCCGGCATATTTGGCGCCCGATCCGGAGATCACGTTGGAGGCGACGATGAAGTTGCCGTCGATGGTAAAGGTCACCAAAGAGACCGGGCCGGCATTGATGTATTCGGCTTCGACCGTCTTGCCGCCGCAATCATAGCGAACCGCTTGGCGATCGACCGTCTCGGCATCCGGAATGGAGATCGTGACATCGACACTGCCTGATCCGCCCGCCGTCATCGACGCGAGTGTCAGTGCCGGCGCACCGGTCGGCTTGGCGAGGATCAGTTTCGAGCTTTCGACTGCCCAGGAAAGCTCGGTGCGCAGCGCCTCGAAGAACTTCTGCTCCTGGTCCATCACCGCCGGCACGCACATCTTGCGCGTCGAGGCCGCCGGCCCGAAGGTGATCTTCGCGCCCGAAAGGCTGAACGTTCCGGTGAAATGGTTGCAGCCGGCCATGCCGCCATAGGTCCCGTCGTCACGGATCTCCAATGTTGACTGAAGGTTGTCGATGACCCCGCGACCGGCGATGTCTTCGGCAAGCCAGGTGCCGACAAGTTGCTGCGGCACGTTCTCGGCGGCGACCGTCTGCATCGAGGCCATTTCGATCAGCACGCAGGCGCAGGAAAGGGCGGCGGCGACTTTCAGCATCGGGAACTCCTTCGCGCTTCGACTCGTGATCCGATTCTTAGCCCGATCACACGTCGGATTGAAGACCGCGCCCTTGTTGCACGTCGATTTCGGCTGTAGAGCCTAGCGCATATCCTGAAGATCGGCATCGGTTTTCGGCAAAACCTAAAGGCGCCTTCCATCCGTCGGAACGAGCGTTCGACGCCCGGCCGGGCGCTTGCGCCCCCACTGGAAGAGCGAACAAGAATATGGGAATTGGCATGGCATCCCGCGAAAACGCGAAGCGCCGACTGACGATCCTGGGCGCTACCGGCTCCATCGGCACCAACACGCTCGATGTCGTCGAGCGGCTGGGTGGTCGCGACAGTTTCGAAATCGTTGCACTCACCGGCAACGGCAACATTCCGCTGCTGGCACAGCAAGCGATCACCCACGGCGCAGAGCTTGCCGTCACCGCCGCCGACAACCACTACGCCAGCCTGAAGGCAGCACTCTCCGGCACCGGCATCGCCGTTGCATCCGGCAGGAGCGGCCTGATCGAGGCGGCGGAGCGCGACGCCGGCTGGGTGATGGCGGCAATCGTCGGCAATGCCGGGCTGGCCCCGACGCTGGCCGCCGTAAGCCGCGGTGCCGACATCGCCCTTGCCAACAAGGAATGCCTGGTTTCCGCCGGCAGCCTGTTCATCGAAGCGGTGAAGAAGGGTGGCGGCAGATTGTTGCCGGTCGATAGCGAACACAACGCCATCTTCCAGGTGCTGGAAGAACATCAGCGCCATGCCGTCGAGCGCATTATCCTGACAGCCTCGGGCGGTCCTTTCCGCACCAAGACGCTGGAAGAGATGCGCCACGTGACCGCCGACGTCGCCCGCGCCCATCCGAACTGGTCGATGGGCCTGAAGATCTCGATCGACAGTGCCTCGATGTTCAACAAGGCGCTGGAGATGATCGAGGCCAAGCACCTGTTTGGCCTCAGGCCGGAGCAGATCGAGGTGATCGTGCATCCGCAGTCGGTGATCCACTCGATGGTCGGCTATACCGATGGTTCGGTGCTGGCACAGCTCGGCTGCCCCGATATGCGCACCGCCATCGGTTATGCGCTCTCCTATCCCAGCCGCTGCGATCTGCCGATCGAACGGCTAGACTTCGCCAAGCTGTCGCGCCTCGATTTCGAAGCGCCCGATGAAGTGCGGTTTCCGGCGCTCCGCCTGGCGCGCCGCGCCATGGAACAGGGCGGCGTGCAGGGGGCCGTGCTGAATGGCGCCAAGGAGACGGCGCTGGAAGCCTTCATCGCCGGTCGGACCGGGTTCCTGGCCATGGCCGAAATCGTCGAGCAGGTGATGGACAAGCTGTCGGACCTGCCGGCGGCCGTTACCATGGACGATGTTTTCGCCGCCGACGAAAAAGCCCGACAGTTGGCTGCCGGGCTGCTCCGATAGTTACTGATCGGGCGTTCCCGCCCCTCATCCGGCCTGCCGGCCATTTTCTCCCCGCACGCGGGGCGAAGGGGACACGCGGGCGCGCCTCTTTCCAAGTCCCCTCTCCCCGCTTGTGGGGAGAGGGTTAGGGTGAGGGGCAATTCCCTCGAAAGAAAAGATGAGCCTGGTCTCAGGCGACCGCCCGTGCCAGCGCACAGCGCGACCACAGCGAATGCAGTGCGCCGACCAGATGGTCGATATCGGCATCCGAATGCAGCGGCGTCGGGGTGATGCGCAGGCGTTCGGTCTTCTTCGGCACCGTCGGATAGTTGATCGGCTGCACATAGACGCCGAAGTGGTCAAGCAGCAGGTCGGAGATCCACTTGCACTTGGCCGCATCGCCGACCATGACCGGCACGATATGGCTCGGGTTCGGCATATGCGGGATGCCGCGCTGGTCGAGCAGCGAGCGCAGCCGGCGCACGCGCTCCTGGTGAGCGAAGCGTTCGACCTGGCTTACCTTCAGGTGACGGATGGAGGCAAGCGCCCCGGCCGCAAGCGTCGGCGGCAGTGCCGTCGTGAAGATGAAGCCCGAGGCAAACGAACGGATGAAATCGCAAAGCGCCGTCGAGCCGGTGATGTAGCCGCCCATGACGCCGAAGGCCTTGCCGAGCGTGCCTTCGATGACGGTCAGGCGATGCATCAGGCCTTCGCGCTCGGCAATGCCGCCGCCGCGCGGACCATACATGCCGACGGCGTGCACTTCGTCGAGATAGGTCATCGCACCGTATTTGTCGGCGAGATCGCAGAATTCCTTGATCGGGGCAATGTCGCCGTCCATCGAATAGACGGACTCAAAGGCGATGATCTTCGGCGCGCGCGGGTCGGCAGCGGCAAGCTTGGCCTCGAGGTCGGCCACCGAATTGTGCTTGAAGATGACGCGTTCGCACTTGGAATGACGAATCCCCTCGATCATCGAAGCGTGATTCCCGGCGTCTGAAAAGACGATGATACCGGGAATCTTCGAACAGAGCGTTCCAAGTGCAGCCCAGTTGGACACGTAACCCGAAGTGAACAGCAGCGCCGATTCCTTGCCATGCAGATCTGCGAGCTCGCGCTCCAGCAGCACATGGTAGTGGTTCGTTCCGGAAATGTTGCGGGTTCCGCCGGCACCGGCACCGCATTCGTCGATCGCGCGCTTCATCGCTTCGGTGACGATGGGGTGCTGGCCCATTCCGAGATAGTCGTTGGAACACCAGACCGTGACTTCCTGGATGCCTTCAGCCGTGTGGCGCGCAGCCTTCGGGAAGTTGCCGCGATGGCGAGCGATATCGGCGAAAACCCGGTAGCGACCTTCCTGATGCAGCCCGTCCAGTTCGGTTTTAAAGAAATTCTCGAAATCCATCATCTTCTCCAGTGCCCTGCCGCTTTTCTTGATTCAAAGCGCCCTGGGGTCAACCCCGCAACGCGCTGCGCCCACCGCCTGCGGCAAAAGGCCTCTAGTTTTGAACCGTTCCAAAGAAAGCCTTAGCGCATGTAAATCCCTCCAAGCTTGATCGAAGTCAAGCTTGGACGAAAAAAGGGCGGCCGAAACCGTCCTTTTTGACGCATCAAGCGGGGTGCGCATTGCTCATGCCGCGGCCACCGCGCGTTTTGCCATTACCTTCACCAGATTGGCGCGATAGCTGGCATCTGCGTGAATATCGGAAAGCAGGTCGGAAGCGTCGACCGGCACATTGGCAAGCGCATCCGGCGACCAGTTGGACGAAAGCGCTGCCTCCATGCCCTTGTGCCGGAAGACGCCGTTCGAGCCGGCCCCCGTCACCGCGACGCGAACATCGCCATTGTCCCGCCTTGCGACGAAGACGCCGGCCATGGCGTAGCGCGAGGCCGGGTTGGCGAACTTCTGATAGGCCGCCTTCGCCGGCGCTTCGAAGGTGATCGCGGTGACCAGCTCGCCGTCTTCGAGGGCGGTCTCGAAAAGGCCGGTGAAGAAATCGCCGGCGGCAATCTCCCGCCGGTCAGTGACAATGGTCGCGTCGAGCGCCAGCACTGCCGAGGGATAGTCGGCAGCAGGATCATTGTTGGCGAGCGACCCGCCGATCGTGCCCATGTGGCGCACATGCGGGTCGCCGATATGACTGGCAAGCCCGCAGATCGCCGGGCACACGGCCGCAAGCTCGGCGGAGGACGCCACCTCGAAATGGGTGGTCGCGGCGCCGATCCTCACGGTTTTCCCCGTCACCTTGATGCCCCTCATTTCGGAGACATGCCTGAGATCGATGAGATCGGTCGGTGCGGCAAGCCGTTGCTTCATGGTGGGTATCAGCGTCATCCCACCGGCGAGATATTTGCCCTCCCCCGCGGCCTGCTTGAGCTTGACGGCATCCTGGATAGAGGACGCCCGGTGATAATGGGTCTCGTACATGACACGTCCTCCCGTTCAGTTTGCGGCATGGGCGGCAGCCCACACCTTTTGCGGCGTCGCCGGCATCGTCAGCCGGTTGTTGCCGATGGCGTCGGTGATGGCGTTGATCAGCGCCGGCGGCGAGCCGATGGCGCCGGCCTCGCCGCAGCCCTTGATCCCGAGCGGATTGTTCGGGCAGGGCGTGTTCGACGTCGACACCTTGAACGACGGCAGATCGTCGGCGCGCGGCATGGCGTAGTCCATGTAGCTCGCCGTCAGCAGCTGGCCGGTGGCCGGATCGTAGTGAACGCCCTCGAGCAGCGCCTGGCCGATGCCCTGCGCCAGGCCGCCATGCACCTGGCCCTCGACGATCATCGGATTGATGATGTTGCCGAAATCGTCGGCGGCCACGAACTGGATGATCTTGGTGACGCCGGTCTCCGGATCGACCTCGACTTCGCAGATGTAGCAGCCGGCCGGGAAGGTGAAATTGGCCGGATCGTAGAAGGCGCCCTCCTTCAGCCCCGGCTCCATGCCGGGCGGCAGGTTGTGGGCGGTATAGGCGGCAAGCGCCATCTGGAACCACGGCACGGTCTTGTCGGTACCGGCGACCTTGAGCTCGCCGTTCTCGATGACGATGTCGCTTTCATCCGCCTCCATCAGGTGGGCGGCGATCTTCTTCGCCTTGGCTTCGACCTTGTCGAGCGCCTTGACGACGGCCGACATGCCGACCGCACCCGAGCGCGAGCCGTAGGTGCCCATGCCCATCTGCACCTTGTCGGTGTCGCCATGCACGATGTTGACGCTGTCGATCGGCACGCCGAAGCGATCGGCGACCAACTGGGCGAAGGTGGTTTCATGCCCCTGTCCGTGGCTGTGCGACCCGGTCAGAACCTCGATCGTGCCGACGGCATTGACGCGGACCTCCGCCGACTCCCAAAGACCAACGCCCGCGCCAAGCGAGCCGACCGCAGCCGACGGCGCGATGCCGCAGGCCTCGATATAGCAGCTCATGCCGATGCCGCGCTTCATCCCGCGTTTGGCTGCTTCCGCCTTGCGGGCGGCAAAGCCGTTCCAGTCGGAGGCCTGCATCGCGGCATTGAGCGAGGCTTCGTAGTCGCCGGCATCGTAGTTCATGATGACGGGCGTCTGGTGCGGGAAGGAGCGGATGAAATTCACCCGCCGGAGTTCCGCCGGCGAAACCCCAAGTTCGCGCGCCGCCGTCTCCATGGTGCGCTCCAGGAGATAGGTCGCTTCCGGCCGGCCGGCACCGCGATAGGCATCGACCGGGGCGGTGTTGGTGTAGACGGTGCGCACATTGGCGTGGATCGCCGGGATGTCGTACTGGCCCGACAGCAGCGTCGCATAGAGATAGGTCGGCACCGCCGAGGAGAACAGCGACATGTAGGCGCCGAGATTGGCTGTTGTGTCGACCTTGAGACCGATGATCCGGTTGTCGGCATCAAAAGCCATCTTCACCGTCGAAAGGTGGTCGCGGCCATGCGCGTCGGTCAGGAAGGCCTCGGTTCGGTCCGACGTCCATTTCACCGGCACGCCGGTGCGCTTGGAGGCCCAGAGACAGACGATCTCTTCGGGATAGATGTAGATCTTCGAGCCGAAGCCGCCACCGACATCCGGCGCGATGACGCGCAGCTTGTTTTCCGGCGCGACATTGTAGAAAGCGCTCATCACCAGCCGCGCCACATGCGGGTTCTGGCTGGTGGTGTAGCAGGTGTAGTGATCGTCGCCGCCGTCGTAGATGCCGAGGGTGGCGCGCGGCTCCATCGGGTTTGGCGACAGGCGGTTGTTGTGGATGGTGATCTCGGTCACATGCGCCGCCGAGGCGATCGCCTTGTCGGTGGCGGCGGGATCGCCGATCTGCCAGTCGAAGATCAGATTGTTCGGCGCCTCCGGGTGCAGCTGCGGCTGGCCCGGTTCCAGCGCCTTCGTCGCATCGGTGACGACGGGCAGTTCCTGGTAGTCGACAACGACGGCTTCGGCCGCATCCTTCGCCTCGGCGATGCTGTCGGCAACGACGATGGCGACAGCATCGCCGACATACCGCACCGTTTCATGCGCGAGCGGCCTCCAGGCGCCCATCTTCATCGGCGATCCGTCCTTGGAATGGATCATCCAACCGCAGATGAGATTGCCGATACCGTCGGCGAGCAGCTGCTTGCCGTCGAGCACGTCGATCACGCCGGGCATGGCCCTGGCCGCCGCCGCGTCGATCGACCTGATTTTCGCATGCGCATAGGGACTGCGCACGAAGATCGCATATTTCATGCCCGGCACCGACATGTCGTCGGTATAGCGTCCCTTACCGGTCAGGAACCGCTTGTCTTCCTTGCGCGCCACCCGCGCGCCAATACCTTCAACGCCCATTGCCGATCTCCTCCCGAGATATCCAGCGAAAGTCCTGCGGTGAAATGTGATCGCGGCGAGAAGTCATCGCCGCGGGCCGGACGTCATTCGGCGGCGACGCGCGCACCGCCCATCTCGGCCGAGGCCGCGAGGATCGCCTTGACGATGTTGTGGTAGCCGGTGCAACGACAGATATTGCCTTCGAGCTCGGCGCGTACGGTCGCCTCATCGAGCTGACCGCCATGTCGGCGGATCATGTCGACGGCCGTCATCACCATGCCGGGGGTACAGAAACCGCATTGCAGGCCGTGATTGGCCTTGAAGGCCGCCTGCACCGGATGCAACTCGCCATTTGCGGCCAGCCCTTCGATGGTGGTGATCTCAGAGCCCGCCGCCTGCGCGGCGAGGGTGGAACAGCTCTTGACCGACATTCCGTCCATATGCACGACGCAGGCGCCGCATTGCGACGTGTCGCAGCCGACATGGGTGCCGGTCAGTCCAAGGTTCTCGCGAATGAAATGCACCAGCAACGTCCGGTCATCGCACTGACCGCTCACCTGACGGCCGTTGACCGTCATTGTAATTTTCGCCATTTCGCTCCTCCGGGTGGGTCAATGCCAACACGAGCGCGAACGGTAAGCCGGGTGATGATCTGTCCACGCGACTTGAGAAACGCGCCAACTGCTATCGATGCCCTTCGCCTCGAGACCCGCTCCTCCGGATACTCGTGGCTTGTCTGTATCATTGTCTTTTTTTGGAATGTCGCAACCATCCGATGGCTAGGTGCGATAAAAAATTTGCGTGATGGTTGTGTTGGCCGGAATGGCGCCTTCATGTCCCGTTCAGGAACGATATCATTATGTTGGCGGCGAAGAGAATCCGCCGGACCTCCTGTAGACTTTCACAGCGGCCGGTTTATTTTCTGAAATTGCAAGTTCAAGTGGTGAAAGACATCTCGTCTTTGCGCCAATCACGTAAGGGACGGACGAGGCGACAGGCTGAGATCCGTAGAGATCGGAGAGAACAACAATGAAGAAAGCCATCGCACTTGTGCTGGTTGCCTTGTCGGTTGCAAGCTGCACCCAGACTGAAAAGGGTGCTGGCATCGGCGCCGTTTCGGGCGCGATCATCGGCGGCGCGATCACCGGCGACGTCCGTGGTGCTGCTGTCGGTGCTGCCATCGGCGGTGTCTCGGGCGCGGTCATCGGCAATGTCACCGAACAGCCGGGCCAGTGCTACTACCGCGACCGCTACGGCCGCCGCTACATCGACTCCTGCCCGCGCTAAGCCGCCGGGACAGTCGATAACATCGACATGACGTCCGCCTGTCGAGTAACGGAGCGGACGAGACACCACCCCTCATGGCCGCCTGCCGTGAGGGGTTTTTCGTTTTCCTGCCCCTCTCATCAATCTGACGGTCAAATTCTGAGCCCAGCAGTCACACCAAATGCGGTGACGCAGGAACTGGGTGGCTCGCGGTAGCGCAATCCTGTCAGGTGCCTCGAAACAGCATGATCGAGGACATTTCCATGCCGAAACCGCCTGCCGCCACCCTGCCGTCCGCTTTCAAGCGCATCGCCTGGTCCAACCTGTTTGCGCAGTTCTCCGAGCAGATCGCCCTGGCGGCAGCGCCACTCGCTGCCGTTCTTCTGCTTTCGGCTGGCCCGGCCGAAACCGGCTGGCTGCAGATGGCCCAGACGCTGCCGTTTCTACTGCTGTCGATACCGGCCGGCCTGCTCGTCGATCGCGCCTCGCGGCGAACCCTCATGGTTTTCTCCGAAGTGCTGCGCGCGTCGTCCCTCGTCACCACCTTGTTTTTGATGGCAAGCGGCCACCTCACCCTGGCGCTTCTGGCGATCATGGGCTTTGTCGGCGCGATCGGAACGGTCTGCTACAATGTCGCCGCACCGGCACTGATCCCCGCCATCGTTCCGCGCGCCCAACTCGCCGACGCCAATCGCTGGCTGGAACTTGCCCGCAGCCTCGCCTATTCCGGAGGGCCGGCGATCGGCGGGGCGATCGTTGCCTCGACCGGCACCTCGCTTGCCTATGTCGCGGCCACCACGCTTTCCCTTCTCGCTGTCGTCTTGCTCTCCGGCCTCAGCGAACAGGAGCAATCGACCCGGCCACAACGCAAACTGCTGCACGATCTGATCGAAGGCGCGCGTTTCCTCGCCGGCCATCCGCTCCTGCGGCCGATACTCGTCACCGCGATCGTGTTCAACACATCCTGGTTCGTGCTGCAGGCAGTCTATGTCGCCTATGCCGTCCAGACGCTCGGGCTGACGGCAACGGGGGTTGGCATCACGCTCGGCATCTATGGAGCCGGGATGATGATCGGAGCCTATGCCGCCCCTGCCCTTGCGCACCGTATCCCGTTCGGCGTCATGATCGCGCTCGGTCCGCTCGGCGGTCTCCTCGCGGCCGTGGTGATGCTGCTGACGGTGTGGTTTCCCTTCGGCACCCTTGCCGGATTGAGCTTCTTTCTGTTCGGCGCGGGGCCGGTTCTCTGGTCGATTGCGACCCTCACGCTCAGGCAGGCCATCACCCCGAACGCAATGCTTGGGCGGGTTTCGGCCTTCATCACCACGGCCACGTTCGGCGCAAGACCGATTGGCGCAGTGATCGGCGCCATCGTCGCCACTCACTTCGGCGTCAAGGCTTGCCTCCTGGTCGCCACAGTCGGTTTCCTCGTCCAGTTTCTGGTGATCCTCGTTTCCCAGGTACCCAGGCTGCGGGCCTTGCCCGAGGCCGCCTGACCTGGTGGAGTTGCCTCGACGCAACCATTCGACGCCCTGCAAACGGCGACCGAGAGCCTCGCGCCGCCACCGACATCCTGGCCGAGGCGCCCGGATTTTGTGCTGCGTTGACAACATTCCGGCTCTTTTTCAAAGGAATCGACGCGGAATCCGGGCCTCGGGGGTGGATGCGGGCGGCCGTCATCGTTAACAGATGGAAAACCTTAGGCATGCAATAGTGACCCCCGCCGCATATGAAGGCAGTTTGTATTGGGTCGCCTTAAGACGGGATGCGGAAGCGAATGTCCCCACCACGGTCGAGTATTGCGTACTGGAAGGCAGCGACTGCGCTTGCGGTTGCCGTCTCGTGCGCGCTCGGCCCCATGTCCGCCACCAAGGCCTATGCGTTCAAGATCTTCGGCATGAAGTTTTTCGAGGGCGACGAGGACGAAGCCCAGGTCATCGACCCGGTCAACTATACCCTCACCTTCGACGCCGGCACCGACGACAAGGAACTGAAAGAGGCGCTGGAGAACAGCTCGCAGCTGGTCCAGGGCCAGGAAAAACCCGTTTCCGGCAACCTTGGCCTTGCGATCCGCGCCCGCGACGACCGCGACCGCCTGCTGGCCGCACTCTATGAGAAGGCGCGTTACGGCGGCACGGTCGCAATCCGGATCAACGGCCAGGACATCGACAGCCTGCCGCCCGATCCGGCCTTCCCCGACGGCCAGGCCATACCCGTCACCGTCAACGTTACGCCGGGCCCGGTGTTTTCGCTCGGCTCGGTCAAGTTCGAAGGCGATGCCGCCGGTCTCAACCCAGCCGACTACGATCTCGCGCTCGGAACAAGGGCGGATTCGACGCGGATCATCAAGGCCGGCGAAAAAGTCGTCAACGATCTGCGCGAGCAGGGACGGCCGCTTGCCAAGCTGACCGAGCGCAGCGTCGTTGCCGATCACGCGGATTCGACCGTCGACGTGGTGATATCAGCCGAAAGCGGGCCGGTGGCGCCCGTCGGCGAGGTCAGCGTTTCCGGAACCAAGACCGTCGATCCCGGTTTCGTGCGCGACTATTCGCGCCTCAACGAAGGCCGCCCCTATTCGCCCGAGGACATCCGCAGGGCTTCCGAGCGGCTGCGCCAGCTCGGCGTATTCTCGAGCGTGACCATCAAGGAAGCCAACACGCTTTCGCCCGATGGCTCCATTCCGATGAAGATCGAGGTGTCCGAGGGCAAGCATCGCTATTTCGGCTTCGGCGCCCAGGTCTCGACCACGGATGGCCTCGGGCTTTCGGGCTATTGGGGCCATCGCAACCTGTTCGGCCAGGCGGAATCGCTGCGTGTCGAAGGCTCGATCGACCGCATCGGCGAGACCCAGGAGCTCGACAAGCTCGACTATTCCGCCGGCATCCTCTTTGCCAAGCCGGGCGCCTTCGGTCCGGCCTCGACCTTTACGGCAAGCCTCAAGGCCAACATCCAGGATCCGGACGCCTATCGCGCCAAGATCCTGACCGGTGCGGCAGGTGCTACCTTCGAGCTGTCGCCGACAGACACCTTTTCCGGTGGCGGCGAGTTGAGCTGGGCGGATGTCGACGACGCCTTCGGCTCGAACTCCTACCTGACCGCCGCCATTCCGCTCGAATATGTGCGCGACACCCGCGACGACAAGTTGAACGCGACCGAGGGCTACCGCGCGCTCATCAACGCCAAGCCAAGCTACGAGATCAAGGGCCAGACCTTCTTCTCGTCCTTCGAGGCGTCCGCTTCGGGTTATCACGCGCTTGGCGACGAGAAGCGCTTCGTTCTTGCCGGCAAGATCGGTGCTGGCGTGCTGGTCGGCGGCGACGGCCTTGCCGACATTCCCGCAAACCGCCGCTTCTATCTCGGCGGCGGCGGCTCGGTGCGCGGCTATTCCTACCAGGAGATCAGCCCGCGCAACAGCAACAACGACCTGACCGGCGGGCGTTCCTATGTCAACGCTTCGGTGGAGGCACGCATCGCCATCACCGACACGATCGGCATCGCTCCCTTCATCGACGCCGGCACGGTGTCAACCAGCACCACGCCTGATTTCTCCGACATTCGCGCCGGCGCCGGCATCGGCCTTCGTTATCAGACGCCGTTCGGGCCGATCCGTCTGGACGTGGCCATGCCGCTCAACAAATATCCCGGCGGCACCAGCTACGGCATCTATGCCGGTATCGGCCAATCCTTCTGATCCGCACCGGCTCCAGCCGATTTCTACGCAATAGCCGCTAAATTTCACCCAATCGCCTGGAGTTTCGGTCTCCAAAGATTCCGCAGCGGCGCAAGTTGCGTTATGGGTAGATCATGAATCAGGTCGTCCGCTTTCTTCGCGCGACGCTGCGCTTTGGCCTCTATGTGCTTGGCGCTCTCGCGGTCGCAGCCCTTCTTCTCGTCGCCTTCGTGAGCTTCACGACACCCGGCGCCCGCCTTGTCGCCTGGGCGATCGAGAAATATGCAGCGACCCCCGACCAGATCGTCCGGATTGCCGACCCGAGCCCGCTCCTGACCGGCCAGTTTACCGCCGGCAGCGTGACGCTGTTCGATGGCGAAGGCATCTATGCGGAGGTTCGCGACCTCTCGCTCAACTGGTCGCCCGCAGCCCTCTTCTCCTTCCGCTTCGACGCCGCGGCGATATCGGCCGGCTCTATCCGCGTCGAGCGCCTGCCCGTACCTTCGACGGAAACCAAGGAGGTGCGTTCGACCTTCGCGCTGCCGGTCGACGTCAAGATCGACGCGATTGATCTGAAGGAAATCGTCATCGGCAAGGCGATCGCCGGCGAGGACCAGTTCCTGACGGCGAGCGGCAAGGTGAATGCCACCAACGAGAGCATCGCACTCGGGCTAACGGCAGCACAGCGCGATCGGCCCGAGGCCCGCGCCGTTGCCGACATCGTCTTCAATCCGGCCGGCAACGAGCTGAAGCTCGAGGCGACCGTCGATGAGCCCGCCAATGGCGTGCTGGCCAAGCTGCTGCGCCTGCCGAACGAACCCGCCGTCAATATCAAGGTGACCGGCGAAGGGCCGCTTTCGGACTGGACCGGAACCGGCACGGCGGCGCTCGACGGCGCCGAGATCCTCAAGCTCGACGGCCGCCATGTCCAGACGGCCGATGGCATGCACCGGCTCACGCTTTCGGGCGGCGGCGGCTTCGGTTCGCTGATGCCGCCGGCACTTCGGCCGATGTTCGAGGGTCAGACCAGCATTGATCTCGCTGCCGTCTTCGACGGCAAGGGCATGGTGCGCGTCGACAAGGGGCATGTGGCGACCGGTGCGCTCGCCTTCGCTGCCTTCGGCACCTTCGACAGCAAGGGCGAGAACAATTTGCAGGCAAGGCTCGCCGGCACCAACGGCGCCATCGACTTCCGCTGGCCGCTGGAAAAGGGCGAAGCCCGCACCCTGATCAACACCGTCAATCTGTCGCTGATCGGCGACGCTCAGTCGGCAATCCTCGACGTGGCGGCCGATGTGGCCTCCGTGGCATTGCCGGACGTGGCGCTCGGCGCCATCAAGCTGTCGGCCCGGAGCGACGGCTTCAACCTGGCGACACAGGCGGGTCCGATCAAGACGACGATCGAGGTCGGTCAGGCCGGCTTCGACAATGCCGATCTCGCCCGGCTGGTCCAGGCGCCGATGAAGATCGTCGGCGATATCTCGGTTGCCGAGGACAGCATCGCCTTTGCGCCGGTGACGCTCGAAAGCCCCAGCATCGGCGGCACGGTCGAAGGCGCCTTCTCCCGCGAGACCAACACCGTTGCGGCAACCTTCAAGCTCTTTACGGTCCCAGCCGCCCTGCCGCCGGCAGCCGCGGAAAAATTCGACGGCACTATCGCGCTTGCGGGAAGCCTCAAGACGGGCGCCAACGGCAGCGTCACCGTCGAGAATATCGATCTCAAATCCGGGACGATCGAGGCTGCCGGCTCCGTCGCGCTTGCCGACGGCAATCTGACCGCGGACCTCAAGGGCGTTCTGCCGGATCTCGGCAAACTGCTGGCCGACGCCAAGGGCAAGGCCGATTTCACCGCCGCCGTGACCGGACCACTCGCCGAGCTTGGCATCAAGGCGGAGCTGTCCTCGAGCGGCGCGACGCTCGCCGGCCGCACGCTCAGCGACCTGACGATCAACGCCGACGCCACCGCCAACCAGAGCAGCCCGCAGGCCAAGCTGACGGCAACCGGCGCACTCGACGGCCAGCCGATCGACGTGCGTGCCGACGTCGTCTCCAGGGATGGCCGCACATCGATCCCGGTGCTTGAAGCCAAGATCGGTGAGAACACGCTGACCGGCGCAATCAACTTCACCCCCGACTTCAAACCCGATGGCACCGTCGACTTCAATCTCCCTGACCTCGGGCTGCTTGCCGCGATGGTCGGCCAGAAGGCCTCCGGCGACCTCTCGGGATCGGCAGCTATCCGGACGACCAACGGAATCACCTCCATCGTTCTCAAAGCTGGTGGCAGCGGCATCAAGCGCGACGACCTGACGATCGCCAAGCCGACGGCCGACATCACCATTGCCGACCTTTCGGCACTGGCGATCAAGGGCAGCGTCCGGGCGGAGACGATTGCCCAGGGGGCCAACCGGGTCTCTGGGTTGAGCCTCGATTTCACCCAGCAGGCGGGCAAGACGGGCTTTGCCATCGACGGCAAATATGATGGCGGGCCGCTAACGGCCAAGGGCGATCTGACGAGTTCGGGCGGTCGCACGGAAATCCGTCTTTCCTCTTTCGGCGCCACGCCGAAGCGGATTGCGCTGAAGCTCGCGGCGCCGACCGTGATCGCAATCGAGAAGGGCACCGTGCGCCTGAATGCTCTCACGATCCAGGCATCGAAGGGCACGATCGCGGTGAGCGGCACTGCCGGCCAAAAGCTTGATATCACCGCGAAGCTCAACGCCCTGCCGGCAGCCCTGGTCAACGCCTTCGCCCCGGGTCTCGGCGCGGAAGGAGCGATCGGCGGCACCGTCGACATCGACGGAACGGCGGCAGCACCGGTGGTCGCCTATAACCTCAAATGGTCGGGCGCTTCGCTGACCGCAGCGCGCACCGCCGGCGTCGGCGCCTTCGACATTTCGGCCGCCGGCAAGTTCGTCAACAACCGTGTGACGCTCGACACCACCCTCTCCGGCGCCGGTGGCCTTGCCTTCAAGGGCGGCGGCACCGTCGACATCGGCGGCAACATGCCGATCGCCATGAAGTTCAATGGCAATGTGCCCTTCGCGCTCGTTGCCAACCTGATGGCCCAGCAGGGCTTCACGCTCACGGGGCAGGCTGCCGTCGATCTCTCGATATCGGGTTCGGCCAAGGCGCCTCAGATTGCCGGCACGATCACCACATCAGGCGGACGCCTCGTCGACGTCCGGCGCAACCTCGCGCTCAACAACCTGACGGCCAATGTCGCGCTCGACGGCAAGCAGGCGACGATCTCCAAGCTTTCCGCCAACCTTGCAACCGGCGGCTCGGTCGAGGTCACCGGCACGGTCGGCACCGTTCCCGGCTCCGGCTTCCCCGCCAACCTGACGATCCGGCTCAACAACGCCAGCTATGTCGACGGCACACTGTTCAACGCGCAGCTTGCCGGCGAGATGACCTTGACGGGCCCGCTGGTTGCCACGCCGACGCTCGGCGGCAAGGTGACGATCCGCAAGGCGGCGATTACCATTCCCGAGAAGCTGCCGACCTCGCTTTCGGCCATCGACATCAAGCACAAGAACGCGCCGGCCAAGGTGCAGCAGATGGCCAAGGACCTGCGCAAGGACGAGAAGCCGGCAGGCGCCAATGCCAGCGGCGTCATCGCCTTCGATCTCGGCGTCACCGCCAACCAGGTCTTCGTGCGCGGGCGCGGCATTGATGCCGAGCTCGGCGGCGATCTGACGATCCGCGGCACGGCGGTGCAGCCGACCATCTCCGGCGGTTTCGAGATGCGCCGCGGCCGTCTGGAAATCCTCGGCAAGCGCCTGACCTTTACCGATGGCACCATCGGTTTTGGCGGCGACCTGATCCCGACGCTCGATCTCAAGGCGACATCGACCGCCGGCGCGACCACCATCACCGTCAACGTCGCCGGTCTTGCCAACAACCCGCAGATCACCTTCTCGTCGTCACCCGCTTTGCCCCAGGACGAGATCCTGGCGCAGCTGATCTTCAACCGCTCGCTCTCCAACCTCTCGGCGTTCCAGATTGCCCAGCTTGCCTCTGCCGTCAGCCAGCTGGCAGGCGGCGGCTCGACCTCGCTGCTCGACGGCCTGCGCAACAAGCTCGGCGTCGACGATCTCGACGTCACCACCGACGAGAACGGCGGCGCCTCGGTGCGTGCAGGCAAGTATCTCAACGACCGCACCTATATCGAACTGCAGCAGGGCTCGGATTCAAGCTCCAGCAAAGCTGTGATCAATCTCGATGTCGGCAGGGGCGTCAAGCTGAAGGGCTCGGCCGCCGGCGACGGCTCGGCATCGGGCGGCATCTTCTTCGAAAAGGAATATTGAGGAGGCGCGCCACCAATGCCTGCCCCGGCAGACCCTGCTGATTTCGCGACAACGAACAAGCCCGCGGATCGAAAACGATCCGCGGGCTTGTTCGTCATTGCTTCCGTCTGCGAACGCTCGGGGCCGCATCGCAGCCCGCTCGTTACAGCGCCGGGCGAAAATAGATACCGCTGAGCTTGCCATCAGGGGCAAGCGTCAGACCGCATTCCAGCGTCCCCTTGTCGAACCGCACATCATAGACATCCGAGCCTTCCTGCAGCACGCCCTTGAACGCCACGCCCTGCAGCAAGCCCAGACGGTCGAACTCCGACTTGACGACCGGCGCCTGCTCGCGCGCCAGGGCAGCAAGCGGCGGCGTCATTGCGTCGTAGTCGGGCTCGCCGCGCTGGTGCTCGGCAATGATGCGACGAAGCAGTGCCTCGTTGTTCCGAAACGGGATCTTGTTCTTCACCCGCCTCTCCAGGTCGTCGGCAGCGGCGCGCGCCTTCGTCTCATCGATGCGCTTCGCCGTCTGTTCGTAGCCGCCCTGGTGCAGAACCACACTTTCCGCGTCACCACGCTCGTTGCGGCTGAAGGAAAAGCTGCGCCTGAACGATCCGGTAGAAGAAGACGTCCTCCGTTTCCGGGTAGATTTCGATGGCGCTCTGTCCGGCAAGTTGAGCCATCAATCCGCCGTCGCGACGGGTTATGCAGAGCACGTCGCCGCTCTCGAATTGAAAATCGCCCACCACAGAGCCATGCCTTTCGGGATCGAAACGAACCTCCGTTCGGGGTCGCGCCTGCTCATACTGCATAATTTTATCCTTAAATCGGGTCCGATTTAAGGATAAAATTATGCAGCAAGTTTAAAGTGTTACAGCGTCCTTTGCGCGTCATATTTGACGCGCGGCGCTGTAGCGTCGCCATGCGACGGTATCCGGCGACAGGTCGGTCATCTTGGTCTCCTTGGCGAGAGTGATGAGTTCATTGATCGAGACGGCCTGACCGCTCGATATCTTCTGCAGCGCCGCACCGATCAGCGACAGGCTGTGTTCGACCCGGTCGCGCAGATCGACGAGCGCGGATTGCTGTATCGTCAGCGTCTGACCGAGGTCCGGTGCGGCCTCGGCAAGCAGGATGGTGATCCTGGTCAGGCTGAGGCCGAGACGCTTCAATGCGAGGATTTCGGTCAGCCGGGCGATTTCCGCGCCGCCATAGAGCCGCCAGTTCTTTTCCGTCCGGCGCGGCGCGATCAGGCCACGATCCTCGTAGACGCGCAGCGCCCGCACGGTAAGACCAAGACGATCGGCGCATTCGGCAGCGGACAAAAGGGGGTCATGGTTTCGCTTGTCGCTCATGGAAGCCTCCTGGAACTGTCTTCTAAGGTATGACCTTAGGTTCGGCTCAAGCGGTATTTTGTGTGGGTAGCATCAAGATTTCGCGCAGGGCGATCGCGCCTGGGTCGGGTTGACATGGATTCTGCACAATGCCGTCCCTACATGCTCTTTCGCGCACAGGATGCATTTTCAGCACAACTCGTATTTTCAGGTGAATCCTTGTCTCTTCAGTTTCTCGATATCGATCTTCCGCCGGGACTGGCACCGCTGCTTAAAGGTTATGACTGGCGAAAGGATAGCCTTGGCCAGTCGGAATCGAGCGTCTTCCTGTTCGACGCCAAAGACCGCCCGCCCCTGGTGCTCAAGGTCGAAGAGACCGGCCCCTTTGACGAACTTGTCGATGAGGCCGAACGGCTCGAATGGTTGGGCAGGCACGGCATGCCCTGCCCGCGCATCGTTGCCCGCGAGGTGCATGCACGACAGAACTGGTTGCTGATGGAGGCTGTCGACGGTGTTGATCTTGCCTCCGGCACCCTTCTTGCTTCGGAGCAGATTGTCCTCATTGCCGAGGCGCTGCGCCGCATGCATGCGCTCGATGTCGATGCCTGTCCGTTCGATCACCGGATCGGCGCGCGTATCGCCATCGCCAAGCTCAGGGCGGACGCAGGAATAGTCGACGAGACCGACTTCGACGCGGAGCGTCTCGGCAAGACCGCCGAAGAACTGTTCGTCGAGCTTCAGGCCAGGATCCCGCGGGAGGGAAAGCTGGTCGTCACCCATGGCGACGCCTGCCTTCCAAACATCATCGTCAGGGATGGTCGCTTCGCCGGCTTCATTGACTGCAGCCGCCTGGGGGTCGCCGACCCCTATCAGGATCTCGCACTGACCTGCCGCAGCATTGCCTACAATCTCGGGGAGGAATGGGTACAGCCGTTTCTCGATCTCTACGGCATCCGCCGCGCCGATCCTGAAAAACTCGACTTCTATTGCCTTCTCGACGAATTTTTCTGACGTCGCGGAAAGCGAACGCAAGGTGGCCCGCGCCGCCTTATGCGGCGTCGCGGGCCTCGATATCAAGATCGATGATATCCGCATCACCCATGTCGATGTCTTCCATGGCGTTGAACAGCGCCCAGATATGGCCGAACGGGTCGATGAAGGCGCCGACGCGGTCTCCGGTCGACAGCGTCTCGGCCGGGTTTCTGAGCGCGGCACCCGCACCGATCGCCCGGCCGATGACCCGGTCGACATCTTTCACATGCAGTTCGAGAATGACCGCCGTCGTGCCAAGCGCATGCGGCGATCTCGGCCCGCCAAGCTTCGGCTCGGCGTCCCGGCGCGGATTGGCGCCGGCGATCCGGAAGACGGATTCGCCGATCCTGAGGTCGGCGCTGGTCAGGATACCGCTCGGCCATTCGTGCCGCTGCACCAGTTCGGCACCCAGCACATCGCGATAAAAGGCAATGGCGCGGTCCTCATCGCCATGCCTGACAAAAAGCTTCACACAGATCTGCCGATCGGCCAGCCTGCCGCCATTGATGACCATGACATCCTCCAATCTCGGGTGAGGCGCACATCATATACAAAGACGAGAACAAATCAAGAACAATTGGCTCGCAACGCGCTTTTTCACGCTTGCCGCGACGTGGAAAGAAGTCGCTAAAATGCGCCCGTCAGCTTGCTCGTTTTCAACAGGATGTTCGTCTCCGTCACGGTGATGCCGTCGATCAGCCGGATCCGCCGCAAGGTCTCGTCGAACGACACCAAATCGCGGTCCTCAAGTTCGGCGATGAAGTCCCAGCGGCCGTTGGTACTGTGCAAGGCCCTGACCTGGGGCAAGCCGCGCAACTGCTCGGCAACCCGGTCGGCCATCTTGCCGTGAACCTCGATCATCACCACGGCGCGCACGCCGGACGCCGGGATTTCCGATCCGGTGCGAATGGTAAAGGCGGCGATCGTGCCGTTAGCGACCAGCCGGTCGATGCGCGCGGCAACGGTTGCGCGAGATACGCCGGTGCGCGCCGAAAGCGTCGAAACAGGCAGGCGGGCATTCTGGCGCAAGGCACTGATCAGCGCCTGATCGAGGTCGTCCATAGCTCTCACTTTGTAAAATTGGACTTGGCAATCTGTCGATCTTATCTTTCCAATCGACAGTTTTCCATCTTTTTGCTGTCACGCCTTTTGACGATAATCCGCGCAACTCACGGGAATCATCAGGAAGGAACAGGGCGGATATGACGACCATCACGCTGATCGGCGCACCCATCGAGGAAGGCTCTGGACGACGCGGCGCGGCCATGGGCCCGACGGCGCTTCGTATTGCCGGTATCGACACGGTTCTGCGCGACCTCGGTCACACGGTTTACGACGAAGGCGACGTCAAGCCGTTGCCGGCGCGTGACCTCGCCAACCACTCCGGCGCCAACAACCTGCAGATCGTCGCCGCCTTCGCCCGCGCGCTGCACGATTCGGTCCACGACACCGTGCGCAAGGGCCATTTCCCGATCATCCTTGGCGGCGATCACGCCCTGTCGATGGGCAGCGTTTCCGGCATGGCGCGCTACGCCGCCGAAGTCGCCCGCCCGCTGTTCGTGCTCTGGCTCGACGCCCATGCCGACTTCAATTCGCCGGCAACCTCGCCGTCGGGCAACATGCACGGCATGCCGGTCGCCTTCTTCTGCGGCAAGGCCGAGTTCACCCCGATCCTGCCCGCGGACCGGCCGATGGTCGATCCGACGAAGGTCTTCCAGGTCGGCATCCGTTCGGTCGACGACCGCGAACGCGAAGAGATCGCCGAACATGGCGTGCGCGTCTACGACATGCGTGCAGTCGATGAGCTCGGCATGGCGCACATCATGCGTCATATCCTCGATGAAGTGCGCTCGGCCAACGGCCTGCTGCATGTCAGCCTCGACGTCGACTTCATGGATCCCGAGCTGGCACCGGGCGTCGGCACCACGGTTCCGGGCGGCGCCACCTTCCGCGAAGCGCACCTGATCATGGAAATGCTCTGGGAAAGCGATCTCGTCTCCTCCCTCGACGTCGTCGAGCTGAACCCCTTCCTCGACGATCGCGGCAAGAGCGCGCGTGTCCTGGTCGAGCTGACGGCGAGCCTTTTCGGCCGCCGCGTCCTTGACCGCCCGACCCGAAGCGCCTGAGATAGAAAACAACGGAGGACGACGGATGAACACCACGGCAGACCTGATCGAAACCGAATACCGGCTCGGCGCGCACAACTATAAACCGCTCGACGTCGTGCTTTCGCGCGGCGAAGGCGTCTATGTCTGGGACATGGAAGGCAATCGCTACCTCGACTGCCTGTCGGCCTATTCCGCCGTCAACCAGGGCCACTGCCACCCGAAGATCTTCCAGGCGATGATGGAGCAGGCGCAGAAGCTGACGCTGACCTCGCGCGCCTTCCGCAACGACCAGCTCGCACATTTCTATGAAGAGATCGCGGCACTCACCGGCTCGCACAAGGTGCTGCCGATGAACTCGGGCGCGGAAGCCGTGGAGACCGCCGTCAAGGCGGTGCGCAAGTGGGGTTACGAGGTCAAGGGCGTCGCCGATAACAAGGCCGAGATCATCGTCTGCTCCAACAACTTCCATGGCCGCACCATGGGCATCGTCGGCTTCTCGACCGACCCGGACGCCCGCACCGGCTTCGGCCCGTTTGCGCCGGGCTTCGAGATCGTCCCCTTCGGGGACATCGACGCCTTCCGCGCCGCGATCACCGAAAACACCGTTGCCTTCCTGGTCGAGCCGATCCAGGGCGAAGCCGGCGTCATCGTGCCGCCGGTCGGCTATTTCTCGACCGTCCGCGAACTCTGCACCAAGCATGGCATTACGCTGATCCTTGACGAGATCCAGACCGGTCTCGGCCGCACCGGCAAGCTGCTTGCCGAAGAACATGAGGGCATCGAAGCCGACGTGACGCTGATCGGCAAGGCGCTCTCCGGCGGTTTCTACCCGGTCTCGGCCGTGCTTTCGAACTCGGAAGTGCTCGGCGTGCTCAAGCCCGGCCAGCATGGTTCGACCTTCGGCGGCAATCCGCTTGCCTGCGCCATCGCCCGCGCGGCGCTGAAGGCACTCACCGAGGAAGGCATGATCGAGAACTCGGCGCGCATGGGCGAACGCTTCCAGAAGGGCCTGACCGACATCCGTTCGAACATCATCAAGGAAGTTCGCGGTCGTGGCCTGATGCTGGCGGTCGAGCTGGTGCCGGAAGCCGGCGGCGCCCGCAAGTACTGCGAGGCGCTGAAGCAGCTCGGTATCCTTGCCAAGGATACCCATGGCGACACGATCCGCATCGCGCCGCCGCTGGTCATCACCGCCGAACAGGTCGATTGGGCGGTGGAACAGTTCGCCAAGGTTCTCGCCTCCGCCTGATCCTCTCGGATCGATTCCGCTTTTCCTTGCGCCCGGGCATCAGCCGGGGCGCAAGGTCTTTAAGCACTTGCAAAAGCAAGTCTTAACGAATCCCGGCCTATAGTCCTTTCCCAAAGCGCAAAGCGGTTCCTCCGCGCATGATGCAGCTGCGCCCCGCCGGATGTCGTCGGCGGACTTTTGAAAACTCTCCCCATCGGCTCAATGGCCGCGCCTGCCGCGACCGCACCGCACGGAGATGCAACGAGTTTGGCGGTGTCGCGCCTTTGGTGGCGTCGACCGGAAAGCTGGAAGGACCTTCGATGACAAGCACACTCAGGACGGCTGGTTTCGACGGCGAGACGCTGGAAATCATCGCGTTCCGCCTCCACGATCAGGAATTCTGCGTCAAGACCACCACGATCCGTGAGATCCGCGGCTGGGCCCCCTCGACCCCCATTCCGCATTCGCCGCCCGAGGTCATCGGCGTGATGAACCTGCGCGGCACCGTGATCCCGATCATCGACCTTGCCCACAAGCTCGGGATGAAATCGACCACGGCCAATGAGCGCAGCGCCATTGTCGTCGCCGAGGTGCACAACATGGTGATCGGCCTGGTCGTCGACCGTGTCTCCGACATCCTCACCGTCCAGGGCAACCAGGTGCAACCGGTTCCGGAAGTGACTGCCTCCTTCGACAAGAGCTTTGCCGAAGGCATCATCGCCAACGAGAACGGCATGATCTGCTTCCTCAACCTCGCCCGGATGTTCAAGGAACGCGAAGTCGAAGAAATGGCCGCCTAAACAACAAATCCTGGGTCGCATCAAGGCCGCTTTGCCGTCGGGGCAAGGCGGCCTTTTCACGTCCGGACAATGCGGTTTCCGGGCGCAGCCGTCGATTCCTAAACGATGAATTGCTAATTCAACCTAGAAACAGAATACGAGTTTTCACAACTAAGATTTGATAATTGCTATTTTAACACACGCTTAACAATCATGATACTAATCTAGATTGCATAAGCAAGACGTCATGGGCATGAAGGCCCACGAGTTCGAACTCCCCCTCGAAGCAAGAAAACGCTGACCCTGATCGGGCCGGCGGACGACGGACCAGACAATTTTCGGCAAGCCGGCATTTGTCCTTGTCCCCGGAGCCTGCGCCGCTCTTGGCCCCGCACGCCCTGTCGACAGCACAAGAACGAAGACCCGGCTTTCCGGTTTGAAGCAACAAAAACCAAACCAGAGGGTAATCATGTTCTCTTTCGGGCAGAGCCTGGATTCACGACAGATCGTCTCCGCGCTTTCAAAGTCGCAGGCCATGATCCAGTTCGATCTCACAGGAAAAATTCTGACGGCCAACGAAAACTTCTGCCAGGCGCTCGGCTACAACCTGCAGGAAATCGTCGGTCAGCACCATCGCATGTTCTGCGCGCCGGATTATGTGCAGACGCAGGAATATCGCGATTTCTGGGCGCGGCTTGGACGTGGCGAGTTCGACGCCAACGCCTACAAGCGCATCGCCAAGGACGGCCGCGAAATCTGGATCCAGGCGACCTACAATCCTGTCCTTCATAATGGCAAGCCCTACAAGGTCGTGAAATTCGCCAGCGACATCACCGCCGCCAAGATCAAGGCGAACGAGGATGGCGGCAAGCTCGATGCCATATCGAGATCGCAGGCGGTGATCGAGTTCACTCCCGCCGGCGAAATCCTCACGGCCAACGAGAACTTCTGCAATGCTCTCGGCTACAGCCTCCAGGAAATTCAGGGCAGGCATCACAGCATGTTCTGCGAACCGAACTATGTGCGCGGCACCGAGTATGCCGAGTTCTGGAAGAAGCTGGCCGCCGGCGAATTCATCTCCAACGAGTTCGTGCGCTACGGCAAGGGCGGCAAGGAAATCTGGATCCAGGCGGCCTACAATCCGATCCGCGATCCGAGCGGCAAGGTCTACAAGGTCGTCAAGTTCGCAACCGACGTCAGTGAGCGCATGGGCGCAATCAAGGCACTTGGCATCGGCTTGCAGGCGCTGGCGGAAGGCGACCTCACCCATGGCCTGCCGACACCGTTCGTTCCCAGCATGGAATCGGTCCGCACCGACTTCAACGGCGCGATCGATCGGCTCCGCCGGGCGATGCAGACCGTCGGAGACAATGCCAGCGCTATCGCCGCTGGAGCCCGCGAGATCCGCTCGTCCGCCGACGATCTTTCCAAGCGCACCGAGCAGCAGGCCGCCTCGGTGGAGGAAACCGCAGCGGCTCTCGATGAGATCACCACGACCGTCGCCGACTCCAGCCGACGCGCCGAGGAAGCGGGCGGGCTGGTGGCCAAGACCAAGGCGGGCGCCGAACGCTCCGGCAATGTCGTTAAGAACGCGATCGGCGCGATGGACCAGATCGAGCAATCGTCACGCGAGATCTCCAACATCATCGGCGTCATCGACGACATCGCCTTCCAGACCAACCTCTTGGCACTGAACGCCGGCGTCGAGGCGGCACGCGCCGGTGAAGCCGGCAAGGGCTTTGCCGTCGTCGCCCAGGAAGTGCGAGAACTCGCCCAGCGCTCGGCCAATGCCGCCAAGGAGATCAAGGCGCTGATCACCACCTCCAGCGACCACGTCAAGAACGGCGTCTCGCTCGTTGGGCAGACGGGAGCGGCACTCGAGGAAATCCTGGTCCAGGTCCAGGAGATCAATCTCAACGTCTCGGCCATCGTCGAGGCCGCACGCGAGCAATCGACGGGGTTGAAGGAGATCAACCAGGCGGTCAATTCCATGGATCAGGCGACCCAGCAGAATGCCGCGATGGTCGAGGAAAGCACCGCCGCAAGCCACAACATGTCGCGCGAGGCGGAAGCCCTGCACACCCTGCTCAGACAGTTCCGCATCGGGCAGGAACCGGCGACGATCGAGACGCAGCGTCACGCTGACGACCGCCAGCAGACAACACGACTTCACGCCACCGCCCGCGCCATGCGCGGCGGACAACGACAGGCCCTTGCCGTCGCACCATCAAACGATGGATGGCAGAATTTCTGAGCGCAATCCCTGCACCCCGCGCTCAGGAATGGGGGAAGGCGGCGACCGGTCGCCGCCTTCCCCTAAATCTTTCTGGCATCAGGCCGAGCACCAAGATCGCACTTCGACAACACACGTCATCAATGCATCTGGAAGTGCGAGCAGCGCCAGTCGCGACCAGCTTCTTATCCAGCGATCTGGAACCTACAGCGCCGCGCGTCTATTTAGACACGCAAAGGTCGCTGTAACACTTTGAGTTGCTGCATAATTTTGCCCTTAAATCGATTCCGATTTAAGGGCAAAATTATGCAGTATGGCACGAGGTAAAGTGCGGCAGTCCCGCCGCGACGCCGGCTGCGATCGACGCAGTCCTCAAGCCGCTTCCGGGCGCTTGATCTTCGAAGCCGCTTCAAGCACCAGTGGGCTCAGGCCCTCGCCGCCGCTGTCGATATGCTGGAACAGCTTTCGCCGCATGCGCGGCTCCCAATACTTGTTGATATGCGTCGCAACGCCCTGGGCGGCTTCATCCTGCGGCTGGCTCTTGAAGAAGGTGGCAATCTGGTTCGCCATGTAGATCAGCTTGGCATTGGTGTCATGCGACATCGGCGACGGCTCCGGACTTGATGCGTTCGGCATGGGTGAAGATCTCGAATTCGTCGCCGCGCACCAGCGCGATCAACGTCATGCCCGCTGCCTCCGCCGTGCGGATCGCAAGCGCCGTCGGCGCCGAGATGGCGATGATGACAGGGCTGCCGACAACGGCGGTCTTCTGGACCATCTCGACGGAAACGCGGCTGGTGACGACGACGGCGCCGTCGCATCCGCGGAAACCGGCACGCGCTGCCGCACCGACGAGCTTGTCCAGCGCATTGTGGCGGCCGACGTCCTCGCGCACGGCGATCAATCCCTTGCCCGGCACATAGAATGCGGCGCCGTGCACGGCGCGCGTTTCGAAGTGCAACGGCTGCTGGCCGTTCAGGAGCGCGACCGCCTTGACCACATCATCCTGCGAAAGACGAAGCGTCGATGCCGAAACGTCGGGCGTCGGCCGCACGGCCTGCTCGATCGATTCGATGCCGCAAAGTCCGCATCCGACGGGGCCTGCCATGTGGCGGCGGCGCAGGCGCAGCATGTCGTTCTGCTCGTCCCTGAGCGTGATCTGCAGGTCGATGCCGAGATTGTCCGCAACCTCGTCGGCAAAAGGCTCGATCGCTTCGATCTGGCCCGGATCGGTAATGATGCCCTCGGTCAGGCTGAAGCCGACGGCAAAGTCCTCGAGGTCTCCGGGTGTCGCCATCATCACCGCATGGGTCGAGCCGCCAAAGGTGAAAGCCACCGGCGTCTCCTCCGGGACAACACGAGAGCCGTCCCTTAAAGCCCCATTGCGACGGGCGGCTTCGGGCACGGTTTTCGACGTTGAGAATTTCGGCGTTGATGGCCCGGACATGGAGGCTACTCCGCCGCCTCCAGCTTGCCGGCGATCCGGCGCGACTGCCGCGCCTGTTCGTCATAATCCTGCTGCCAGTCCGACGGTCCGTTGGACGGCATCACCTGAACCGCCGTCACCTTGTATTCCGGGCAATTGGTCGCCCAGTCGGAGAAGTCGGTGGTGATGACGTTCGCCTGCGTCGTCGGGTGGTGGAAGGTGGTGTAGACGACGCCCGGCGCCACCCGGTCGGTGATCAGCGTGCGCAAGGTCGTCTCGCCGGCGCGGCTGGCAAGCCTGATCCAGTCGCCATCGCGGATGCCGCGCTGCTCGGCATCGTGCGGGTGGATTTCCAGCTGGTCCTCCGCATGCCAGACGACATTGTCGGTGCGCCGCGTCTGGGCGCCGACATTGTACTGGCTGAGAATACGGCCGGTGGTCAGAAGCAGCGGGAAGCGCGGACCTGTGCGCTCGTCCGTCGCGACATATTCGGTGCGGATGAACTTGCCCTTGCCGCGCACGAAGCCGTCGACGTGCATGATCGGCGAACCCTCGGGATGCTGCTCGTTGCAGGGCCACTGCACGGAGCCCATCTTATCCAGATAGTCGTAGGAGACGAGCGCAAAGCTCGGTGTCGTCGCGGCAATCTCATCCATGATTTCGGAGGGATGGCGATAGTTCCAGTTGAGGCCCATCGCCTGCGCCAGTTTCTGGGTAACCTCCCAGTCGGCATAGCCGTTCTTCGGCGTCATCACCTTGCGCACACGGTTGATGCGGCGCTCGGCATTGGTGAAGGTGCCGTCCTTTTCGAGGAAGGTCGAACCCGGCAGGAACACATGGGCGTAGTTGGCGGTCTCGTTGAGGAAGAGGTCGTGCACGACGACGCACTCCATCGCCGCAAGGCCGGCGGCCACGTGCTTGGTATCCGGATCGGACTGCAGGATGTCCTCGCCCTGGATATAGATGCCCTTGAACGTGCCGTCGACGGCGGCATCGAGCATGTTCGGGATGCGCAGGCCCGGTTCGTTGGAGATCTGCACACCCCAGAGCTTCTCGAAAGTCTCGCGCGTCGCATCGTCGGAAATGTGCCGATAGCCCGGCAGCTCGTGCGGGAAGGAACCCATGTCGCAGGAGCCTTGCACGTTGTTCTGGCCGCGCAGCGGGTTCACGCCGACGCCCGGGCGGCCGATATTGCCGGTGACCATGGCGAGGTTGGCGATCGCCATGACGGTGGTCGAGCCCTGGCTGTGTTCGGTCACCCCAAGGCCGTAGTAGATCGCGCCGTTGCCGCCGGTGGCATAGAGCCGTGCCGCTCCACGCACCAGATCGGCCGGGACGCCGGTATAGGCTTCGGTCGCTTCCGGACTGTGATAGGGCTCGGCAACGAAGGCTGCCCAGTCCTCGTATTCCGACCAGTCGCACCGCTCGCGAATGAAGGCTTCGTTGGCAAGCCCTTCGGTGACAATCACATGCGCCAGCGACGTCAGAATGGCGACGTTGGTGCCGGGCTGCAGAGGCAGGTGATAGGATGCTTCGATATGCGGCGAGCGCACGATATCGGTGCGGCGCGGATCGATGACGATCAGCTTGGCACCCTCACGCAGGCGCTTCTTCAGCCGCGAAGCGAAGACCGGATGGCCATCCGTCGGGTTGGCGCCGATGATCACGGCAACGTCGGTGAACTCGACCGAATCGAAATTCTGCGTGCCGGCCGATGTACCGAAGGCCTGACCGAGGCCATAGCCGGTCGGCGAATGGCAGACGCGGGCGCAAGTATCGACATTGTTGTTGCCGAAGCCGGCGCGCACCAGCTTCTGCACCAGATAGGTCTCTTCATTGGTGCAGCGCGACGAGGTGATGCCACCGACGGAATCGCGGCCATACTGGTACTGGAGACGCCGGAACTCGGCGGCGACATGCGCATAGGCCTCGTCCCAGGTCACTTCGCGCCAGGGATCGGAGATCTTTTCGCGGATCATCGGGTTGAGGATGCGATCCCCATGGTTCGAGTAGCCATAGGCAAACCGGCCCTTGACGCAGGAATGGCCGCGGTTGGCCTGGCCGTCCTTCCATGGCACCATGCGCACCAGTTCTTCGCCGCGCATCTCCGCCTTGAAGGAACAGCCGACGCCGCAATAGGCGCAGGTGGTGACGACGGAATGCTCCGGCTGGCCGATCTCGATCACCGACTTTTCCGTCAGCGTCGCCGTCGGGCAGGCCTGGACGCAGGCGCCGCAGGAGACGCATTCGGACGACATGAAGTCTTCGGCCATGCCGGCGGAAACGCGGCTGTCGAAACCACGGCCGCCGATCGTCAGCGCGAAGGTGCCCTGCACTTCCTCGCAGGCGCGCACACAGCGCGAGCAGACGATGCATTTGGCCGGATCATAGGTGAAATAGGGGTTGGATTCGTCCTTCGGCAGCCATTTGGCGTTGATCTCGCCGTTGTTGCGCGCCTTGACGTGATTGTCGCCTTCATAGCCGTAACGAACGTCGCGAAGGCCGACAGCACCGGCCATGTCCTGCAGCTCGCAGTCGCCGTTGGCCGCACAGGTCAGACAGTCGAGCGGGTGGTCGGAAATATAGAGTTCCATCACCCCGCGGCGCACGTCCTTCAGGCGTGGGGTCTGCGTCGAAACTTCGAGCCCTGGTGCCACCGGCGTGGTGCAGGAGGCCGGCATGCCGCCCCGGCCCTTGATCTCGACGAGACAGAGCCGGCATGACCCGAAGGCGTCCATCATGTCGGAGGCGCAGAGCTTCGGCACCTCGATGCCGGCATCCATCGCCGCGCGCATGATCGACGTACCCTCGGGCACCGTGACCTCGCGGCCGTCGATCGTCAGCGTCACCATGGTTTCGGAGCGGGAGGCCGGGGTGCCATAGTCGATTTCATGAATGAGAGACATGGTCTTCCTCTTCACTCCGCCGCTTCGACAAGCGGAGCCGGTTTGAAATCATCCGGAAAATGCGTCATGGCGCTGACGACGGGATAGGGCGTGAACCCGCCGAGCGCGCAGAGCGAACCGAACTTCATGGTGTTGCAGAGGTCGGCGAGCAACTCGCGGTTCTTCTCCGGCTCGATGCCGGCGGCGATCTTGTCCGCCACCTCGACGCCGCGGGTCGAGCCGATGCGGCAGGGCGTGCACTTGCCGCAGCTCTCGATCGCGCAGAATTCCATGGCAAAGCGAGCCTGCTTCAGCATGTCGGCGGTGTCGTCGAAGACGACGATGCCGGCATGGCCGATCAACCCGTCCCTCGCGGCAAACGCTTCATAGTCGAACGGCGTGTCGAACAGCGCGCGCGGGAAATAGGCGCCGAGCGGACCGCCGACCTGCACCGCCTTGACCGGCCGACCGCTTGCCGTTCCGCCGCCGATATGATCGATGATCTCGCCGAGGGCCAGGCCGAAGGCGGTTTCGAACAGGCCGGAGTGCTTGACGTTGCCGGCGATCTGGATCGGGATCGTGCCGCGCGAGCGACCCATGCCGAAGTCGCGGTAGAAGGCGGCGCCCCTGTCCATGATAATGGGAACCGAGGCGAGCGAGATGACGTTGTTGATCACGGTCGGACAGTCGAACAGGCCCTTGTGGGCGGGAAGCGGCGGCTTGGCCCGCACGATGCCGCGCTTGCCCTCAAGGCTGTTCAGGAGCGCCGTTTCCTCGCCGCAGACATAGGCGCCGGCACCGGTACGCACCTCCATGTCGAAGGCGCGTCCCGAACCGAGCACCGATGGCCCGAGCACGCCGGCGGCGCGCGCGATCTCGATCGCCTCGGCCATCGTCGCGATCGCATGCGGATATTCGGATCGGGTGTAGATGAAGCCCTTCGTGGCGCCTGTCGCGATGCCTGATATCGCCATGCCTTCGATCAGCACGAAGGGATCGCCCTCCATGATCATCCGGTCGGCAAAGGTGCCGCTGTCGCCCTCATCGGCGTTGCAGACGATGTATTTGCGTGTGCCCGCCGCTTCCAGCACGGTCTTCCACTTGATGCCGGTCGGAAAGCCGGCACCGCCACGGCCGCGAAGACCGCTATCCGTCACCTGGGCGACGATTGCCATCGGCTCCATGGCAATGGCGTTCTGAAGTCCGCGAAGGCCGCCATGCGCGCGGTAATCGTCGAGTGACAGCGGATCGATGACGCCGCAGCGCGCAAAGGTCAGCCGCGTCTGCTGTTTCAGGAACGGAATATCCTCGGTCTTCCCGAGACAGAGCGCATGGTTGCCGCCCGTAACAAGCCCGGCGTCAAGCAACGAGGCGACATCGCGCGCCTTGACCGGTCCATAGGCGACGCGGCCCTCAGGGGTTTCCACCTCGACCAGTGGCTCCAGCCAGTGCAGCCCGCGCGAACCGTTGCGCACGATGGTCGCGTCAAGGCCGCGCGCGGCGATCGCCTCCTCCATCGCCTTTGCCACCTTGTCGGCGCCGAGCGCCAGTGCTGCGGCATCCTGGGGAATGTAGATCTTCGTCGTCATCGTCGTCATCGGCGGGCCTCCGCGACGAGAGCTTCGAGATCGTCGGCATCGACCCTGGCATGCACCTCCCCGTCGAGCATCGCTGAGGGTGCGCAGGAACAGAGCCCGAGACAGTAGACCGGTTCCAGCGTCACCGCGCCATCCGGCGTCGTCTCGTGAAAGTCGATGCCGAGCAGGCGTTTGGCGCGCTCGGCCAGCTGATCGCCGCCCATCGACTGGCAGGCCTCGGCGCGACAGAGCTTCAGCACATGGCGACCGGCCGGATGCTCGCGAAAGTCATGATAGAAGGAAAAGACGCCATAGACTTCGGCGCGCGACAGGTTGAGTTCCCGCGCGATCACAGGCAGACAGTCCTGCGGCACGTATCCGAACTCGTGCTGGATCTCGTGCAGGATCGGCAGCAGCGGCCCTTCGAGCCCCTTCAGTTCCCCGACGATCGCAAGCGTGCGCCCGGTGACGTCGGCACGCGGCTGGTGAATGTTCACACGGGAGCCCTCCCGGCTCGCGGCTGCGGCGGCCCTTGTGCGGATCGCCCAGTCGAATTGGCATCGCCTGGGCAGGTCGTTTCCTCCACGCCCTCGCCCATGAGTGAAAAGCTTCGCCCGTCTGGCCGAGAGGGTCAATAAGGCTGTTTCGTTGGTCGATAGAAAAAACCTATTGAACCTGATTCCGCTCGCCGAGAATGCGCGCTTCGTGCAAAAGCGCTGACACCAGCGGCGTGAATGGTTCACGATGCGTCGCAACCAGGCCAACCGTGTGGTGGGCATCCGGCTCGACGATCGGGATCATCCTGATATCTTCGTGAAAGCCGAATGATTTCGCGACGTTAAACGGCATGATGCTCGCCCAGCGACCCGTACGCACATGGGAGAAAAGCACGATCATCGAATTCGATTCGAGGGTCGGCCGAGCGATGACGCCGGCCTCGGAAAGATGCTGGTTGATGATGCGGCGGTTCTGCATATCGGCGGTCAATAGACAAAGCCGAATGTTGCTAACCTCCTTCCATGTCACGGTTTCGCGATCGGAAAGCGGCGTTCCGGCGGCTGTTACGAGGTGATATCGCTCGATCTGCAGGGGAACACTGGTAACCCGGCCCAGGGGCTCGTTCTCGAGATAGGTCAGTCCGGCATCGATCTCGAGGTTTTCGAGCAGTGCCAGGATCTGCAGCGACGTGGTCGACAGCACCGAGAACGTCACATCCGGATGCTTCTCCTGGAACGGCGCGGTGATCATCGGCACCATGGCAAGCGTCGTCGGGATCGCCGCAAGCCGGATATGGCCGGAGAGGCCCTTGCGCGCCGCGCGCATTTCTTCGCGCATCGTGCGGGCATCGCCGACGATGCGCCGCGCCCATTCCAGAACCCGCTGCCCCTCCGGGGTCAGCCCCTGGAAGCGCGAACCGCGGCTGACAAGCATGACTCCGAGCTGTTCTTCAAGCTGGCGGATCGCCGCCGACAGCGTCGGCTGCGTCACGCCGCATTCGAGCGCGGCCCGGCCGAAGTGTCTTTCGCGCGCCAGAACAAGGAACATCTCGAGCTTGTCGATCATCGCCGGGATCTCACGTGATCAGTTGGCCGCCGTTGACCTCCAGCACCTGTCCGGTGATGTAGCCGGCGAGCGCATGGGAGGCGAGGAAGAGATAGGCCGGCGCGCAGTCTTCAGCGGTTCCAAGCCTGCCGATCGGGATCGTCTTGCGCGTCGCCTCCAGTTTCTCCGGCGACGAGTAACGCTCGTGAAATTCGGTGGTGATGGTGCCGGGCGAAACGCAATTGACCCTTATGCCTTCCGGCGCCAGTTCGCGCGCCAGCGCCTTGGAATAAGTGGAGACGAACGCCTTGGTTGCCGAGTAGATCGAAGAGCCGGCGCTGCCACCGGTCAGCGCCGAAATCGACACGGTGTTGACGATCGCCGGATGGGTGCCCTTGCGCAAGTGCGGCAGCAGGGCGCGCGTCATCTCGACCACCGAGGTCTGATTGAGCTGAACGACGGTGCGGTACTGCTCGTCCGTCAGCTCCGCGGCTGGAAAGCGGCCGACCATCGTGCCGGCATTGTTGATGAGGATATCGACGTGCTCGAACCGGCTGCAGATCTCTTCCGCCAGACCATCTACACCGCCGGGCGCCAGAAAGTCGGCAGCGGCCACATGCGCCCTGCCCTCCATCACCGCCGTCTCCAGAAAATCCGGCAGGTCGCCGACCGATCGGCCGGCATGGACGAACACATGGGCGCCGCAGTCGAGGAACTGGCGCGCCACCTCAAGGCCGATGCCGCGTCCGCCACCGGTCACCACCACATTCATGCCTCTGAACAAGGCCGGATGAAACATGTCTTTTCCCTCTTCCCGTAGTTGTCAAAGTCGCCTATCGCCGGGGCGATTGCAACGTGCGCAATCGACATAGCCGACGACGAAAGCAGATTCGCGACAAACGCCGATTTCTGAAATTGCACAGCTTTCGTTTTTGCATATTATGAAAAAAAACGAAAACGGGGAGGTTTCGGAATGTATCTGACGGCCCGACAGGCGGAGATCCTGGAACTGGCGAAGAACGAAGGACGCGTGCTCGTCGAGGAACTGGCGCAGCGCTTTTCGGTGACGCCGCAAACCATCCGCAAGGATCTGAACGACCTCTGCGACGCCAAGATCCTGAACCGGATCCACGGCGGCGCGATCTTCCCGAGCGGCAAGGAAAACGTCAAATACGATGCTCGCCGGCAGATCGCCGCACCGGAGAAGCAGGCGATCGGCAGGGCCGCCGCTGCCCTCATCCCCGACAACGCCTCGCTGTTCATCAACATCGGCACCACCACGGAAGCCGTCGGCGAAGCGCTTCTCGACCACAAGGAATTGATGGTCATCACCAACAACATCAACGTCGCCAACCACTTGCGCGTCTTCCCCTCGATCGAGGTGGTCATCACCGGCGGCGTCGTTCGCGGCTCCGACGGCGGCATTGTCGGCGAGGCGGCGGTCGACTTCATCAAGCAGTTCAAGGTGGACTTCGCGGTCATCGGCGCCTCGGCCATCGACCATGACGGAGCATTGCTCGATTTCGATTTTCGCGAAGTGAAAGTCGCCCAGGCGATCATCGCCAATGCCCGCCATGTCATCCTCGTTTCCGACTCGACCAAATTCGAAAGAACGGCGCCGGTTCGCATCGGCCATATCTCCCAGGTTCAGACCTTCATCACCGACCGCTGTCTGATTGATAATGTACGGAAAATCTGCGCCGAGCACGATGTTCGGCTGATCGAAACCGAGGCTTGAAGGCGGCGTTTTAGACTGTTCTGAGATTCGAGCAACATTCGTTTGACATTCGATCTGTTTTCGCTTTAACTGATTTCGCTTTCGCGATCGCACCAATTTGTGCATTGCGAAATGTGGAGGGGAAACAGCAGTGGCAGAGCAGGCAATCTTCGACGTCTTCGTTATCGGCGGCGGCATCAACGGATGCGGTATCGCGCGTGATGCAGCCGGCCGCGGATACTCCGTCGCCCTTGCGGAAATGAAAGACTTTGCTTCCGGCACGTCTTCCGGCTCCACCAAACTCATTCACGGCGGCCTGCGTTATCTCGAACACTACGAGTTCCGCCTGGTGCGCGAAGCGCTGATGGAGCGCGAAGTGCTGTGGGCGATGGCCCCGCACGTGATCTGGCCGATGCGCTTCGTTCTGCCTTATCACAAGGGTGGGCCCCGCCCGGCCTGGCTCATCCGCCTCGGGCTGTTCCTCTACGACCATATCGGCGGCCGCAAGCTGCTGCCGGCGACGGCCACGCTCGACATGACGCGTGACCCGGCCGGAAAGCCGCTCAAGCGGCTGTTCGCCAAGGCTTTCGAATATTCCGACGGCTGGGTCAACGACGCCCGACTGGTCGTGCTCAATGCCCGTGATGCCGCCGATCGCGGCGCCCAGATCATGGCGCGCACCCGCGTCGTCTCGGCAAAGCGCGACAACGGCAACTGGGCGATCGAAACGGAAAACGCAGCGACCGGCGAGCGCCGGCAGATCAGGGCGCGCATGCTGATCAATGCCGCAGGCCCCTGGGTCGATGCGGTGCTCGCAGGCGCGCTCGGCAAGAACGACGTCCACAACGTTCGCCTGGTCCAGGGCAGCCACATCGTCGTGCGCAAGAAGTTCAACGATCCGCGCGCCTATTTCTTCCAGAATCCGGACGGCCGGATCATGTTTGCCATCCCCTACGAGGACGATTTCACGCTGATCGGCACCACCGACCGCGATTATACCGGCAATCCGGCCGAAGTCCGCATCAGCGACGCCGAAGTCGATTATCTCTGCAGGGCGGCGAGCGAATATTTTCTCGAGCCGGTGGCGAAGGACGACATCGTCTGGACCTATTCCGCCGTCCGCCCACTGTTCGACGATGGCGCCAGCAAGGCGCAGGAAGCGACCCGCGACTACGTTCTTCGCGTCGAAGGCTACAAGACGGCGGCACCGCTGCTCAACGTCTTCGGCGGCAAGCTGACGACCTATCGTCGCCTGAGCGAATCCGCGCTCGAAAAGATCGGCGAGGCCATCGGCGTCAAGGGCGCGAAGTGGACTGCCGGCTCGACACTGCCGGGCGGGGACTTTCCGGCCAAGGGCTATGCCGACGAAGTCGCCAGGCTTCACAAGAATTACCCCTTCCTTGCCGCCGGCCATGTGCGCCGACTGGTACGCCTCTATGGCACGCGCGCTTCCGCGCTACTTGGGTCTGCGTCGAACGAGGCAGCCCTTGGCCACCGTTTCGGCGCCGACCTCTATGAAGCGGAAGTGAAGTGGCTGATCGCTGAGGAATGGGCCCGGCACGCCGAGGACGTGCTGTGGCGGCGCACCAAACTGGGATTGAAGCTGACGCCCGGCGAGGCGGCGGCGCTGGAGGAATACATGCGGGGCGCGGCGAACGCAGCCGCCTGAGGACCCCGCATACTGGAATGCCGATGGCTGGGTGGAACACCGGAGAATTCAATGCTTGAAATGAAGAAGATATCCAAGGTCGTGGGTGGGGAGACGCATATCCACCCGACCGATCTTGTGCTGCAGAGGGGGTCGCTCAATGTGCTGCTCGGCCCGACCCTCTCGGGCAAGACGTCGCTGATGCGGCTGATGGCCGGCCTCGACAAGCCGGCCTCCGGTTCGCTGATCTTCGACGGCACCGACGTCACCGGCCTGCCCGTACAGAAGCGCTCTGTGGCAATGGTCTACCAGCAGTTCATCAACTACCCGTCGATGACCGTCTACGACAATATCGCCTCGCCGATGCGCATCAAGGGTTCGGACGCCGCCACGATCGATCGTGAAGTGCGCAAGGCCGCCGAACTGCTGAAGCTGACGCCCTATCTCGACCGCACGCCGCTCAGCCTTTCCGGCGGCCAGCAGCAGCGCACCGCGCTGGCGCGCGCCATTGTCAAGAATGCCGATCTCGTGCTGCTCGACGAACCGCTCGCCAACCTCGACTACAAGCTGCGCGAGGAACTGCGCGAGGAACTGCCGAAGATCTTCTCAGCCTCCGGCGCGATCTTCGTTTATGCGACCACCGAACCTTCCGAAGCGCTGCTTCTCGGCGGCAATACCGCTGCGCTGAGCCAGGGCCGCATCACCCAGTTCGGCAAGACCATCGACGTCTACCGCCGCCCGGTCGACCTGGTGACGGCACGCACCTTCGCCGATCCGCCGCTGAACACGATCGAACTCGTCAAGTCAGGCTCGATCTTCGTGCTCGACGGCAAGCGCGTGCTTTCGGTCCCCGCTCACCTCTCGGCGTTGGCGGACGGCCCCTGCACGGTCGCCTTCCAGCCGCATCACCTGTCGTTCGACAACCCCTTCGACGGCGCGACGCCACTGACGGTAACGACGGCAATCTCGGAAATCGCAGGCTCCGAAAGCTTCATCCACGTCGGCTTTTCCGGCGCGCGCTGGGTCATGCTGGCGTCGGGCATTCACGACATCGAACCGGACGCGACCCTCGAGGTCTTCGTCGATATCCGCCACCTGATGGCCTTCGGGCCGGATGGGCGCGCGATCGGCGAAACGGCCTGAGGGGGCGCTGGGAGGAAAGACATGGCACGCATCGATCTCGAACATATCCGCCACGCCTATGGCGCCAAGCCGAAGTCGGAAAACGACTACGCGCTCAAGGAAGTCCATCATGAATGGAACGACGGCGGCGCCTACGCGCTGCTCGGCCCGTCCGGCTGCGGCAAGACCACGCTGCTCAACATCATTTCAGGCCTGATCAATCCGTCGGAAGGACGCATTCTCTTCGACGGCAAGGACGTGACGCATCTGTCCACCCAGGACCGTAACATCGCCCAGGTGTTCCAGTTCCCTGTCATCTACGACACGATGACCGTCTACGACAATCTCGCCTTCCCCTTGCGCAACCGGCATGTGCCGGAGACCGAGGTCGATCGCCGCGTCAAGGAAATCATCGAGATGATCGGCCTCGGTGGCTGGGCGGGCAAAAAGGCGCAAGGGCTGACGGCCGACCAGAAACAGAAGATTTCGCTTGGTCGCGGCCTCGTGCGCTCCGACGTCAGCGCCATCCTGTTCGACGAGCCGCTGACCGTCATCGATCCGGAAATGAAATGGGTGCTGCGCTCGCAGATCAAACGCCTGCACAAGCAATTCGGCTTCACCATGGTCTATGTCACCCATGACCAGACCGAGGCGCTCACCTTCGCCGACAAGGTCGTCGTCATGTATGACGGCCAGATCGTGCAGATCGGCACGCCGGCCGAGCTCTTCGAGCGGCCGCGCCACACCTTCGTCGGCTATTTCATCGGCTCGCCGGGCATGAATGTGCTGCCGGCCAAGATCGACGGCAGCACGGCGACGATCGGCGGCGAGACCATCGCACTCAATTTCCGGCCCGAGATCAAGTCCGGCGCCAAGACCGAACTCGGCATCCGCCCGGAATTCGTGTCGATCGGCCGCGAGGGCATGCCGGTTGCGATCAGCAAGGTCGAGGATATCGGCCGTCACAAGATCGTGCGCGCCCGCTTCGCGGACCAGCCGATCTCGATCATCCTCGACGAGGACGGTGAGATTCCGGCCGAACCGCGCATCGCCTTCGATCAGAAGGCCATCAACATCTACGCCGATTCCTGGCGCGTCGGCGGGGAGGCCTGATCATGGAAAAGACCTGGAACAACAAAGCCTGGTTCATGGTTCTGCCGGTTCTGGTGCTCGTCGCCTTCTCGGCGGTGATCCCGCTGATGACGGTGGTCAACTATTCGGTTCAGGACACCTTCGGCAACAATGAGTTCTTCTGGGCCGGCACCGACTGGTATGTCGACGTGCTGACCTCCGACCGATTCTGGGATGCGCTCACCCGCAACCTGATCTTCTCGGCGATCATCCTTGCGATCGAAATCCCGCTCGGCATCATCATTGCGCTCAACATGCCCAAGAAGGGCCTCGGCGTGCCGGTCTGCCTCGTTCTGATGGCGCTGCCGCTGCTGATCCCGTGGAACGTCGTCGGCACCATCTGGCAGGTCTTCGGCCGCGTCGACATCGGCCTGCTCGGCCACACGCTGGAAGCGCTGGGGATCAACTACAACTACGTGCAGAACCCGATCGATGCCTGGGTGACGCTGATCGTCATGGACGTCTGGCACTGGACGAGCCTCGTCGTGCTCTTGTGCTATGCCGGTCTCGTCTCGATCCCCGACGCCTATTATCAGGCGGCCAAGATCGACGGCGCATCGCGCTGGTCCGTCTTCCGCTACATCCAGTTGCCGAAGATGAAGCGCGTGCTCCTGATCGCCTTCCTGCTGCGCTTCATGGACTCATTCATGATCTACACCGAGCCCTTCGTTGTTACCGGCGGCGGCCCCGGCAACTCGACCACCTTCCTGTCGATCGACCTCGTCAAGATGGCCATCGGCCAGTTCGACCTCGGTCCGGCGGCAGCCCTATCGATCATCTACTTCCTCATCATCCTGCTGCTCTCGTGGATCTTCTACACCGTGATGACCACGAGCGACGCGCAGAGCTGAGCCGGGAGGGAGGAGAAACAAATGCACACGACAAAGACACCACTTTCGCAACGCCTGTCCTGGCTGGTTCCGACGATCTACATCGTCTTCCTGCTGCTGCCGATCTACTGGCTCGTCAACATGAGCTTCAAGGAAACGAGCGAGATCCTCAGCACGTTTTCGCTCTGGCCGCAAAATCCGACGCTGCGCAACTACATGGTGATCTTCACCGACCCCTCCTGGTACAAGGGCTATATCAACTCGATCATCTACGTCGTCATGAACACGGTGATCTCGGTTGCGGCAGCGCTGCCGGCAGCCTACGCCTTCTCGCGCTACCGCTTCCTCGGCGACAAGCACCTGTTCTTCTGGCTGCTCACCAACCGCATGGCGCCGCCGGCCGTTTTCGCCCTGCCGTTCTTCCAGCTCTATTCGGCCTTCGGCCTGATCGATACGCACATCGCCGTGGCACTCGCGCACTGCCTGTTCAACGTGCCACTGGCAGTCTGGATCCTTGAAGGCTTCATGTCCGGCGTGCCGAAGGAGATCGACGAGACCGCCTATATCGACGGCTACTCGTTCCCGCGGTTCTTCGTGAAGATCTTCACGCCGCTGATCGCTTCGGGCATCGGCGTCGCGGCCTTCTTCTGCTTCATGTTCTCCTGGGTCGAACTGCTGCTCGCCCGCACGCTGACGACCACGGCCGCCAAGCCGATCGCCGCGATCATGACCCGCACCGTCTCCGCCTCCGGCCTCGACTGGGGCGTGCTGGCTGCGGCCGGCGTGCTCACCATCATCCCTGGCGCGCTCGTGATCTATTTCGTGCGCAACTACATCGCCAAGGGCTTCGCCCTCGGCCGCGTCTAAAGGAGCTTCGTCATGAATTTCTCATGGATGGCATGGACGCTGCCGACGGCGCTGTTCTTCATCACCATCGCCCTGCTGCTCGTCAGCATGGCCGTCTGGGAATATGTCTCGCCGGGCGGCAACCCGCGCGTCGGTATCCTGCGCTTCGAGACGACGCGTGGTGACAGGCTTTTCGTATCGCTGCTCGGCAGCGCCTTCATTCACCTCGCGTGGCTCGGCCTCGGCGGACCGAACCTCTGGTGGGCTCTCGCCCTCTCGGTGGTCTATGCCGTCGGCGTCTTCCGCTACGTGTGATGTGAACGGACTGAGGGATCGGGAAGGGTCCCTCGAAACTGCAATGGAACGCAATCGCAAAACCCAAAGGGAGGAAATTATGCGACGGCACCTTTTGACAACGACGGCGGCAATGCTGCTGGCCTTTACCGGCTCGGCCTTTGCCGGCATGGACGAGGCAAAACAGTTCCTCGACAGCGAGATCGGCGACATGTCCGCGCTCGACCGCGCCGCTCAGGAAGCGGAAATGCAGTGGTTCGTCGATGCGGCAAAGCCCTTTGCCGGCATGGACATCAAGGTCGTTTCGGAAACGATCACCACCCATGAATACGAATCGAAGACGCTGGCCAAGGCCTTCGCCGACATCACCGGCATCAAGGTCACCCACGATCTGATCGGCGAAGGCGACGTCGTCGAAAAACTGCAGACGCAGATGCAGTCGGGCGAAAACGTCTATGACGCCTACATCAACGACTCGGACCTGATCGGCACCCATTGGCGCTACCAGCAGGCCCGCAGCCTGACCGACTTCATGGCAAATGAAGGCAAGGACGTCACCAACCCCAACCTCGATATCGACGACTTCATCGGCAAGTCCTTCACGACCGCGCCGGACGGCAAGCTCTACCAGCTTCCCGACCAGCAGTTCGCGAACCTCTACTGGTTCCGCTACGACTGGTTCAACGACGAGAAGAACAAGGCGGACTTCAAGGCGAAGTACGGCTACGATCTTGGCGTTCCGGTCAACTGGTCGGCCTATGAGGACATTGCCGAATTCTTCACCGGCCGTGAGATCGAGGGCAAGAAGGTCTTTGGTCACATGGACTACGGCAAGAAGGATCCCTCGCTCGGCTGGCGCTTCACCGACGCGTGGCTGTCGATGGCCGGCAACGGCGACAAGGGCATCCCCAACGGCAGGCCGGTCGACGAGTGGGGCATCAAGGTCGACGAGAATTCCCGCCCGGTCGGCTCCTGCGTTGCACGCGGCGGCGACACCAACGCCCCGGCCGCGGTCTACGCCATCCAGAAGTACCTCGACTGGATGAAGGCCTATGCGCCGGCGCCGGCCCAGGGCATGACCTTCTCGGAATCCGGTCCGGTCCCCTCGCAGGGCGAAGTCGCCCAGCAGATGTTCACCTACACCGCCTTCACCGCCGACTTCGTCAAGGAAGGTCTGCCGGTCGTGAACGCGGACGGCACGCCGAAGTGGCGTTTTGCGCCGAGCCCGCACGGCGTCTACTGGAAGGACGGCATGAAGCTCGGTTACCAGGACGCCGGTTCCTGGACCCTTCTGAAGTCGACGCCCGACGACCGCGCCAAGGCCGCATGGCTCTACGCGCAGTTCGTGACCTCGAAGACCGTCGACGTGAAGAAGAGCCATGTCGGCCTGACCTTCATTCGTCAGTCGACGCTCGACCACAAGAGCTTCACGGACCGTGCTCCGAAGCTCGGCGGTTTGATCGAGTTCTACCGTTCGCCGGCCCGCCTGCAATGGTCGCCGACCGGAACGAACGTTCCTGACTATCCGAAGCTCGCACAGCTTTGGTGGCAGGCGATCGGCGATGCCTCTTCCGGCGCGAAAACCGCCCAGGAAGCCATGGACTCGCTTTGCGGCGAGCAGGAAAAGGTGCTGCAGCGCCTGGAACGCGCGGGTATCCAGGGCGATATCGGTCCGAAGCTGGCCGAGGAACACGACCTCGAATACTGGAACAAGGATGCCGTTTCCAAGGGCAACCTCGCTCCGCAGCTGAAGGTCGAGAACGAGAAGGACCAGCCCCAGACCGTCAACTACGACGAACTGGTCAAGAGCTGGCAGAAGTAAAAAAGCCCAAGACGACGGCCGCCCGTGCGAACGGGCGGCCGATTACAGGAGATGCGGCACCGAGGTCGGCAACGGCCTCGGTTTTTTATTGCCAGGAAGGCAAATCACCGGGAGTGAGGCGGAAATCCATGCCGGCCAGCCCACGCCACGATCAAGGCCGGGAGCAGGATCGCCAGCAGGGCCGTCGGAAAGATCGTCGCGCCGATGCTGTCGAGCAGCAGACCGCCAGCCAAACCGCCACCGGCCATCGCCGCATTCCAGGCCGTGACGATCATCGACTGTGCCGCATCCGCTTCCGCGCCGGCGGCCTTTGCCGAAGCGGTCTGGAACAGGGTCGGCGCGCCGCCGAAGGCGAGGCCCCAGGCGACAACACCGAGACAGACCGCGGCTGGCTGGTCGCCGAAGAAGGCAAGCAACAGCGAGGCTGCCGCAAACAGCGTCATGCTCGTCAGCACCAACGAACGCAGATGCCTGTCGACGAGTGCCCCAATGACAGGAATGACGACCAGCGACGCGATGCCGAAAACAAGCAGGATCCAGTCCGCTCGCCCACCCAAGCCCGATGGCTCCAGGAACGGCACGATGTAGGTGTAGAGGATATTGTGGGCGAAAACGACGGCAAACATCACGAACAGCACCGGTCGGATCCCAGGCAATCGAAACACCGATGCGAGCGCCAGACGTCGTTCTGCACGCTGCCCCGGAAAGTCGGGAAGCACCCACAGGGCCCAGCCGACAAGCAGGACGGTCATGACGCTCAGGAGAGCGAAGGTCAGGCGCCAGCCGGTCATGGCTCCAAGCAGGGTGCCTGCGGGAATGCCGATAGAGAGCGCCACCGGCGCCCCGAGCATGGCGATGGCGATCGCCCGTCCCTGCTGGTGTGGCGGCACCATGCGGCTCGCATAACCGGCTGCAAGCGCCCAGAGCAGCCCGGCAAAGACACCGGCAAGGAAGCGCGCCACCATCGTCACGGCATAGTCGTTTGAGAGCGCGGTCACCGTATTGACCACGGCAAATCCGGAGATCGCCGCGATCAGCAGCGGCCGCCGGCGCCAGGTCCTCGTCAGCGCCACGAGCGGGATGGCGGCGACCAGCGAACCGATCGCGTAGATCGTCACCATCTGGCCGGCCAGGGATTGCGAGACGCCGAGATCGGCGCTGATCTGCAGCAACAGGCCGGCCGGCAGCGCCTCCGTGAGGATGGTGATGAACCCGGCGGTCGCAAGCGCGAGCAGTGCCGAAAGCGGCAGCCTGGCCCCGGCGGCGGCGACGGGCATCTGTGCCGCTTCCTGCGGAACCGGAAGCGCGCAGTCGTTGGATTGCATGGAATCTATCTTTCAGGATGGCTCGCCAAGGACGCCTGTCTTGACGGCAATGGCGGGATGGCGGCACGTGCAAGGAGTTCGCCGCCGGCCAAGGCGGGCGGCGATCTCATCTAGGCCGATGCTGCGAGCGCAGCGCGCTTGGGGAGCACGAGGTCATCGACGCGATAGGTGTGAAACTCGCAGGTCGAGACCGAATTCAGCGCCCTGAATTTTTCGAGGAACACCGCATCGGAGAAGAACTCCTCGACATTTCCTTCGCCGGCTATCGCTTCGATATTGACCACCGTCCTGCCGTCGGTGCTCTTGGACAGGTTGCTCCAGAGAAAGCCATCCTTGCGCTCGGCGACGTAGTTCACGACATCCTGGATCAGGCGAAACGCCTCTTCCTGCTTGCCCGGGTGGGCGTGGATGACATTGACGATGAAGACGGTCGGTTCCGGACCCGCGCGGAAACCGGCCAAAAGTGGCTGCTGCATGTTTTCTCCTTCTTTCGCCGACGGTGTTTTCGCGCGTCACGAACGCGGTGTGTCGGGCAGGCGGACTATGGCCAGCTTCCAATCGGAGAAAAATGCGCTACAGCTCCGAAGATATCGGACAGAAATATCCATAATCCCAAACGACGGACGAGGACGACGAATGGACAGCCTTGGTGCACTCAATGCTTTCGTGCAGGCGGCAGACGCCCGCAGCTTTACGGAGGCTGCGACCCAGCTCGGCGTTTCCCCCTCCGCCGTCGGCAAGGCGATTGCTCGGCTGGAGGAGCGCCTAAGCGTTCGTCTCTTTCATCGCAGCACGCGCAGCATCACGCTGACACCGGAAGGCACGCTGTTTCTCGAACGCTGCCGGCGGATTTTTGGCGAGATCGAGGCGGCCGAGGCCGAGCTGGTTCAGAGCCAAGAGGCCCCGCGCGGCAAGCTGCGCGTCAGCCTGCCGATGGCCGGCATGCTGCTGATGCCGACGCTGACGGCCTTCATGCGCGCCTATCCGGAGGTCGAGATCGATCTCGATTTCTCCGACCGCATGGTCGACGTCATCGAGGAAGGTTTCGATGCGGTCGTGCGCAGCGGGGAGATCGGCGATTCCAGACTGATGACCCGTCAGCTCGGCACCTTTCACCCCTATCTGGTCGCTTCACCCGCCTATTTCGAGAAACACGGCATGCCGGCGACGCCACAGGATCTCGACCGCCATCACTGCCTGCACCATCGCTTTCCATCGACAGGTAAGCTCGAACCATGGCCGCTGGTGCAGGATGGCGCCGCATTGAACGTCGTTGTGCCGGTAACGGCCGTCTCCAACGCCCTGGAGCCGTTGATCCACATGGCGGAGGAAGGACTCGGCATCGCCTGCCTTCCGGACTTCACGGTCAGACGGCAGATGCGCGAGGGCGCGCTTGTATCGGTTCTGGAGAACCGGCTGCGCCGTTGCGGCACCTACAGGATCCTGTGGCCGTCCAGCCGACATCTCTCGCCGAAACTGCGTGTCTTCGTCGACTTCATGGCCGCCAATCTCTTCCCGGCCAATGGAGGGGCATCGGAACCGGCTTGACCGGAAGCGAAGGCTGGTTTCGACTGGAAGCGGCCGCGGAACCGCCGCGACATTCTACGATTTCGCCATCACCCGACGAGCGGTTTTGCCCGGTCGATCCTTGTCGAAAATCGCCCTGATCGCCTGTTTCGTGCCATCGTCCATCAGCACGATCATGTCGAGGTAGAGCTGCTTGTCGACGATGACGAAGCGGACGTCGAATGGCTTGCCGCCATAGTGACCGCTGACATCCTCGCTCCAGCGGCCGATGCCGGTCGCAGTCGTGGAACCGGTTTTCAGGTCCGCATGGGCAAAGGCAAACCAGCCATTGTTGGAAGACACCTTGAGGATGGGCCCTTGCTGCTTGATCGCCAGCCAGCAGGTCTCGCAGGTGCCGGCGTTCGACACCGTTTGTCGCCACTGCCCCGGAAAGTCTTCCGCCTCAGCGCGGGCGCCGAGCGGCCATAGAACAACAACAACGGCAATCAGTGCGCCGACCAGACGGCCAAACATGCCAGCAGGCAACGAAAATCTCATATAGCGCAATTCCATGGACACTCGTGCGGAGGCGAGTGTTCGCCTCGATACCGGTGCACACTGCCTGCGCTTCATTGCGGCAACGTTGCATCCGGCCGCGCCTTTTTCCGCTACAGCGCCGCGCGTCAAATATGACGCGCTGAGGACGCTGTAACGCTTTAAACTTGCTGCATAATTTTGTCCTTAAATCGGATCCGATTTAAGGAATTATGCAGTGGGATTGTGCCGCAGCCTTCCCTTTGCTGACATCCATTCCCCCCGGATTCCCGAAAGTGTTTACTCCCTGGTTGCGCTTGCGGCATTCTGTCTCGGCACCAAAGATGCCCTTTCCCCTGTTGGAGGACGGGGGAAACGGATTGGTCGACGTGATGGGAGGAGTAACCATGAGCGACGCATCCAGCATACACCCGGTGGACGAGAAGCTGCCCGTCGGCAAGCTCGCGACCCTCGGGATCCAGCATGTACTTGTCATGTATGGCGGCGCCGTCGCGGTTCCGCTGATCGTTGGCCGGGCGCTGCAGCTCAGCCCCCAGGACGTCGCTTTCCTGATTTCCGCCGATCTCTTCGTCTGTGGTCTCGTCACCATCATCCAGTCGCTCGGCATTACCCGCAGCGTCGGCATCCGCCTTCCCGTCATGATGGGGGTCACCTTCGCTTCCGTCGGCCCGATGGTGTCGATGGCAACGATGACACCGGGTCAGGAGGGCGCCCGATTGATCTTCGGCGCCATCATCGGCGCCGGCCTGGTCGCACTGCTGCTCGCCCCGCTGATGGGGCGGTTGTTGCGGTTCTTCCCGCCGATCGTCACCGGCACCATCATTCTGGTGATCGGCGTGACGCTGATGCGCGTCGGCGTCAACTGGATCTTCGGCAATCCCTTCGGCCCGACGGCACCGAAGCTGGTCGATCCGACCCACGCCGAATGGCTGGCCGAACTGAAGAAGCTCGCCACATCAGGTGGCCCGGCCGTTCCCGACGGCGTCGTGCTTGGCGCCACGGTTCCCAACCCGATCTATGCCGAACCAAGCCATGTGGCGCTTGCCGCCTTCGTCCTCATCTCCATTCTGGTCGTCGCGCGTTTCGGCCGCGGGCTGATCAGCAACATCGCGGTCCTCACCGGCATCGTCATCGGCTGCGTCTTTGCCGCCGGACTCGGCATGATGCATTTCGATCGGGTGGCGGATGCCGGCTGGTTTGCCGTCGTCACGCCACTGCGCTTCGGCATGCCGATCTTCGACCCGGTGCTGATCGCGACCATGTCGCTGGTGATGATCGTGGTCATGATCGAATCGACCGGCATGTTCCTGGCGCTCGGCGAAATCACCAACAAGGAAGTGTCGCAGCAGCAGCTGACGGCCGGCCTTCGCGTCGACGGCATCGGCACGATGATCGGCGGCCTGTTCAACACCTTCCCCTACACCAGCTTCTCGCAGAATGTCGGGCTTGTCGGCGTCACCGGCGTCAAGAGCCGCTATGTCTGCGTCATGGGCGGCGTGATCATGATCGTGCTCGGTCTGATCCCGAAGATGGGCGCGCTGGTCGAGGCGGTCCCGACCTTCGTGCTCGGCGGTGCCGGCCTGGTGATGTTCGGCATGGTGGCAGCCACCGGCGTGCGCATCCTGTCGACCGTCGATTTCAAGTCGTCGCGCAACAACCTGTTCGTCGTCGCCGTTTCGGTCGGCTTCGGCCTGATCCCGCTGATTGCGCCGAACTTCCTGATGTGGATGCCGCATGCGATCCACCCGATCATCGAATCGGGCATCGTGCTCGCCTCGATCTCGGCGGTCGTGCTCAACGCTTTCTTCAACGGATTGAGCGTCGAGCGTTCCGCCTCGATCAACGCGGCAAGGCTCGCCGACAGTCACTGAGCCGGCTCAAGACGATCAAGCCCCGGCCTTTGCAAGCAGGCCGGGGCTTTGCCTTTGGGCCATTCCGAAACCCCCGACACTTCGATCGCCAGCGAAGCATCGGCCGGTAGCGGCACGGTAGAAACAGGGCAACGAACACGCCCCGAAGGATCCGACCACCATGGCCAGGCCCAACCTCACCCTCGAGCTTCTGCTGCTCGCCCTGCTCGCAACCCTCTGGGGCGCGTCCTACACCTTCATCAAGATCGGCGTCGAAACCATTCCGCCGGTAACGCTGATCGCCGCCCGCACGCTGATCGCCGGTACCATTCTGCTCGCCGTCCTTCGCTGGCGCGGCGTGAAGCTGCCGCGCGACGCGGCCACATGGAGACGCTTCCTGTTCCAGGCCTGCCTCAACAGCGTTTTCCCCTTCACCCTGATCGCCTGGGCAGAGCAGACGATCGATGCCGGTGTCGCCGCGATCCTCAATGCGGCGACACCCATCTTCGCCTTTCTGCTGACGGCGCTGATCACCCGCCACGAGGCGGCATCGGCAAGGAAGCTGATTGGCGTGGTGGCAGGCATGGCCGGCATCAGCCTGATCATCGGCGTGGAGGCCTTCGGCGGTCTCGGCGACGAGCTGCTGGCGCAGCTTGCCGTGGTGTTCGCGACCGTCTGCTATGCCGGCGCCGCCATCTTCGGCAAGAGCTTCAGGGGTCTCGACCCGATGGTTCCGGCCGCGGGCTCGCTTCTTGCCGGCGCAGTGCTTCTCATCCCCGCAAGCCTGGTGATCGACCAGCCATGGACGCTTGCCCCTTCCGCTCATTCCATGATCGCGCTTGTCTGCCTGGCCGTGTTCTCGACGGCGCTGGCCTTCGCCATCTACTTCCGTCTGATCCAGACACTCGGTTCCGTCGGCGCCACGGCGCAGGCCTACCTGCGCGTCCCCGTCGGGGTGACCATCGGCGTGCTCTTCCTCGGCGAAAGATTGTCGGACACGATCTGGATCGGCCTTGCCTGCGTCGTCATCGGCGTTGCCGCCATGACCATCCCGGCGCGCCGGGCCGGGCCTGCCCTCGTCGATCGCGGCTAACCTCAAGGCCGGAACCGAAGAGGCGCAGCGATGGACCGCTGCGCCTTCAGCATAAGCAGGGGCGATCAGTCCTTGCGCTTGCGGCAATAGAGCTCCAGCCGGTGGCGAACCAGGTCGTAACCGAGCTCGGCGGCGATCTCCGCCTGCAGCTGCTCGATCTTGTCGGAGCGAAACTCGATCACCGCGCCGGTGTCGATGTCGATCAGGTGATCGTGATGCGGAGCGTCGGCCGTCTCGAAACGGGCGGTGGCGCTTTCAAACGCGTGGCGATGGATGACGCCCTGCTGCTCCAGCGCCGACAGCGTTCTGTAGACGGTCGACAGCGAAACGGTTGCATCGATCTCCTTGGCGCGCCGGTGCAATTCGCTCGCATCCGGGTGGTCTTCGGCGGTCGCGAGAATCTTGAGGATTGCCGCACGCTGCCGCGTCACACGTACACCACCGTCCCTCAGGACGCCCTCCAGCTCTTCAACGCGATTCTTGTTCTGTTTCATGGTGCTACACTAGCCAAGGGCGATAAGTTTGAAAATAGCCAGTTGCGAATGCTTCTCATGTGCATTGACTTATGCAAATCATTCCCCTAGTCCTGTGAACGACACTATCGGGGAGAATGGAATGATCGATCAGACGAGACGCGCGATCCTGGTTGCGGCAACGACATTGGCAGCCTTCGCGCTCGTTCCGGGTGCCGCTTACGCACAGGAAAAGTTCAAGGCCGTTACGACGTTCACGGTGATCGCCGACATGGCCAGGAACGTCGCAGGTGACGCGGCAGTCGTCGAATCCATCACCAAGCCCGGTGCCGAGATCCACAACTACCAGCCGACGCCCCGCGATATCCTGAAGGCGCATGATGCCAAGCTGATCCTCTGGAATGGCCTCAACCTCGAGCTCTGGTTCGAAAAATTCTTCCAGAATTTCGACGACGTGCCAGGCGTCGTCGTTTCGCAAGGCGTCGAGCCCATGGGGATCGCGGAAGGCCCCTATAGCGGCAAGCCGAACCCGCATGCCTGGATGTCGCCCTCGGCAGCGCTGATCTATGTCGACAACATCCGCGACGCCTTCGTCAAATACGATCCTGGTCATGCAGAGACCTACAAGGCCAACGCAGAAGCCTACAAGCAGAAGATCGAGGCGGCGATCGCCCCGATCCGCGCCGAGATCGGCAAGATCCCCGAGGACAAGCGCTGGCTGGTTTCGAGCGAAGGCGCCTTCAGCTACCTCACCCGCGACTTCGGCCTGAAGGAACTCTATCTCTGGCCGATCAACGCGGACCAGCAGGGCACGCCGCAGCAGGTGCGCAAGGTCATCGACGCCGTACGTGCCAACAACATCCCCGTCGTCTTTTCAGAAAGCACGATTTCGCCCGACCCGGCGCAGCAGGTGGCGCGGGAAACCGGCGCAAGATACGGCGGCGTGCTCTATGTTGATTCCTTGAGCGAAGCGGACGGTCCGGTACCGACCTATATCGACCTCTTGCGCGTGACGTCCGAAACCATCGCGAAAGGCCTTTCGCAATGAACCTTCAGGTGAAGCCCCGCTCCGCCCCGCAAACCGCCTCCGGGGATGCAGGCAGCGGCATCCGCGTCTCCGGCGCGACCGTGACCTATCGCAACGGCCACCGCGCGCTTCGCGATGCCTCCTTCGAGATCCCGACCGGCACGATCACAGCACTTGTCGGCGTCAACGGCAGCGGCAAGTCGACCCTCTTCAAGGCGGTCATGGGCTTTGCCCGGCTGGCCCGCGGGGAGATCTCCATCCTCGGCCTTTCCGTCCAGGAGGCGCTGAAAAAGAACCTCGTCGCCTATGTGCCGCAGGCCGAGGAGGTCGACTGGAACTTTCCGGTTCTGGTCGAAGACGTGGTGATGATGGGCCGCTACGGCCATATGAACATGCTGCGCATCCCGAAGAAGGCCGACCATGAGGCGGTGGAGGCAGCGCTTGCCCGTGTCGGCATGAGCGACTTCCGCAAACGCCAGATCGGCGAACTCTCCGGCGGTCAGAAGAAACGCGTCTTTCTCGCCCGCGCCCTTGCCCAGGATGGCCGCGTGATCCTGCTTGACGAGCCCTTCACCGGCGTCGACGTCAAGACCGAGGACGCCATCATCCGGCTGTTGATCGGCTTGCGCGACGAGGGTCGCGTCATGCTGGTCTCGACCCACAATCTCGGCAGCGTGCCGGAATTCTGTGACCGCACGGTGCTGTTGAAGAACACTGTGCTGGCCTACGGCCCGACGGAAACGACCTTCACTCGAGAAAACCTCGAACTCGCCTTCGGCGGCGTGCTGCGCCACTTCGTGCTCGGCGGTGATAGCCTGCATGACGACGCGGACCCGCGGCAACTGTCCGTCATCAGCGACGACGAACGGCCGCTGGTGATGTACGGCGACAAGAACCACATGGTGCCGCAGCCGGCCAAGCTCGAGACCGATCCGGAGGCGAACGGCCAATGATCGCCACGCTCTTCGAGCCCTTCACCTACAGTTACATGCTGAACGCCATGTGGGTAAGCGCACTGGTCGGTGCCGTCTGCGCCTTCCTGTCGTCCTATCTGATGCTGAAAGGCTGGTCGCTGATCGGCGACGCGCTCTCGCACGCGATCGTTCCGGGCGTTGCCGGCGCCTATATGCTCGGCCTGCCCTTCTCGCTCGGCGCCTTCTTCTCCGGCGGACTTGCCGCCGGTGTGATGCTGTTTCTCAACCAGCGCACCCGGCTGAAGGAAGATACCATCATCGGACTGATCTTCACTTCGTTCTTCGGCCTCGGCCTGTTCATGGTGTCGCTGTCGCCGACCTCGGTGAACATCCAGACGATCGTGCTCGGCAACATTCTCGCGATCACGCCTGCCGACACGCTGCAGCTCGCGCTGATCGGCGTGATCTCGCTGATCATCCTGACGGCCAAGTGGAAGGACCTGATGGTCACCTTCTTCGACGAGAGCCACGCCCGCTCGATCGGTATCCCGACGACCTTCCTGAAGGTGCTGTTCTTCACGCTTCTGTCCGCCTGCACGGTCGCAGCCCTGCAGACGGTCGGCGCCTTCCTCGTCATCGCCATGGTGGTGACACCGGGCGCCACGGCCTATCTGCTTACCGACCGCTTTCCGCGGCTGATCGTCATCAGCGTCGCGATCGGCGCGCTCACCAGCTTCTTCGGCGCCTATTTCAGCTACTTCCTCGATGGCGCCACCGGCGGCATCATCATCGTGCTGCAGACGCTGATCTTCCTCTTTGCCTTCGTCTTTGCGCGGAAGCACGGATTGCTGGCTGCCCGCAGGCGCAGCGCCGAAGCCCTGGAGGTCACGCAATGATCTCGCTCGACCTGCTGCTTGCCGTCCTCGAGTTCGAGTTCATGCGCAACGCGCTGTTGATCTCGGCTCTGGTCGCGATCCCGACAGCCTTGCTCTCCTGCTTCCTAGTGCTCAAGGGCTGGTCGCTGATGGGCGATGCCATCTCGCACGCAGTCTTCCCCGGCGTCGTCATTTCCTACATCATCGGTCTGCCGCTCGCCGTTGGCGCCTTTGCCGCCGGCATGTCCTGCGCGCTTCTGACCGGCTACCTCAAGGAAAACAGCCGCATCAAGCAGGATACGGTGATGGGCGTGGTGTTCTCCGGCATGTTCGGCTTCGGCCTGGTGCTCTACACCAAGATCCAGAGCGATGTGCACCTCGACCATATCCTCTTCGGGGACATGCTCGGCATCGGCTGGCCCGACATCGTCGAAACCGGCCTGATCGCGCTGGTGGTGACCGGCATCCTGGCGGTGAAATGGCGGGATTTCCTGCTGCATGCCTTCGACCCGGCACAGGCCAAGGCTGTCGGCCTGCGCGTCAACTGGCTGCACTATGGGCTGCTGGCGATCCTGTCGTTGACGATCGTCGGCGCGCTGAAGGCCGTTGGCCTGATCCTTGCCATCGCCATGCTGATCGCCCCCGGCGCCATCGCGTTTCTCATCACCCGCACCATGGGCAGCATGCTCATCGTGGCGGTGCTGGTCGCAACCGTCGCCTCGTTCTCAGGCGTCTATCTCTCGTTCTTCATCGACAGCGCCCCGGCGCCGACCATCGTGCTTTTGATGACCGTGATCTTCCTCATCGCTTTCCTCTGGTCGTCCTGGCGGACGGCCCGCATCGAGGCGCAGCGAACGACGGTCGAGTAATACCAACCTGCGCTGATATTGACCTATTGCGCCGGGCCCTTCGGGTGGGCCGTGTGTCGGCCACCGGCAGCGTCGCAATCCTCGACCGATGCCAAGGCATCGCTCTCAGGTCCGCTCGTCGCCGGATGACCGCATACGGTCCCACGCAAGAGGTCAATATCAGCGCAGGTTGGTATTAGGACGAGCACGCCCGGTACTTTGGCCGCCGCGCCGATGGTCGTATGGATATTGGCTGCCAGGCGGATTTCGGGAATGAAGGAAATGGAGAAGGACAAGTCGTCTTCCTGTCACCACGGGATGATCGCTTTACCCTGCATCACAATCTGATATTTTCAGATCCACGGAATTTTCGGCTTTTTTGATAACCTGAGATCATGGAACACCGGCTGCTCGACCGCATACCGCTGGAGGCTTTTCGCGTTTTCGACGCGGCCAGCCGGCATATGAATTTTTCCCGTGCCGGTCGCGAGCTCAACATCACCCGGGCCGCCGGCAGCCACCGCGGCAAGAACCTGGAATTGACGCAGCAGGGCGAGCGGCTGTTTCAGCGCGTACGGGCGACCATCCCCACTGGCACCTGTCGCCGCTGATGGCAGAGGAACTGTCGCCGGTCGCATCGCCCGACTATCTCGCTTCGCGCGGCCTCGAGGCGGAAGCGCTGACCTATCTCGGCCTGCCCCGCAAAAAGCCATCGAGGGACGCGGTGCGGCGCCTGCATGCTGCACTCGAAAAATCGACATGAGCGGCGGACGGGTCAAGGCGACGACACCGCCGAAACAACCGAGCCGCACGGGCATCGTCTTCTTTCTCGTCGCCTTTGCGTTGATTGTGATGGCTATCCTGGCAACCGTTCTGCTTGCCAACGGGCAAAGGAACCTGAAGCAGTTGCTGAGGGCGCTCGATCTTCCGACTACGTTCCTCGAAGCCGGAAAGCCGCCGGAGCAAGCCCCGGAGGTTCGCGTCAAGCGACAGCCGCCCCACGTCGCCCTGCCGGTCTGGACCTTCCAGGATCTGCAGACGCCGGAACAGCAGTTCCTGCGGGTGATCCGCAGCGATCCCCGCGCGCTCTGCGATGAGCTGCGCGCGGCCGGCTTCCGCGAACTCGAATGGAAGTCGAGCGCCGGCGAACGTGGCCAATGGGAATGCTCCTCGCTGGTGTCCTTTCCGCGCCCAGGGGTCGACAAGACCTCGTCGATCTTCATTTTCATCAAGGGCAGCGGCGAGGAGGAGATCACCTCGTTTCGCGTCAAGCTCAACATCGAGCGCCCGGAAGATGCGCAGGCGGTCACCACCAGCGCCGCGCGAGCCGCGTCGGTTTTCCTCGATCACGTCCGCTGGGCCGATGGCGGCAGCATTGCGCTCCAGATCCAGGCGCTGAAGGAATTCGACGTAAAGCGCTTCGGCAGCCGCGTGCAGTTCAAGCGCGAAACGGACGAGACGACGGCCCGCTACAATTTCCTCGCCAACCAGCCTGCACGCGCGCGCCCGAAGAGCATCGCAGAACTCTACTTCGACAGGGATAAATGGCTCGCCTACGGCCAGGTCGACACGCGCAACTTCGTCCTCGGACCGACGGCTTGGAATGGGCCGGCGAAGATCCCCGAAGACCGCGATCCTGAAGCGAGCCCGGCGAAAGCAGGCACTGACGCAAAACCGTGACCCTACAGCGCCGCGCGTCAAATATGACGCGCAAAGGACGCTGTAGCACTATGAAACTGCTGCATAATTTGATCCTTAAATCGGATCCGATTTAAGGAATTATGCAGTAGGCTCAGCGATCGATCCGGGTCGAGAGGATGATCGATGACAGCGTGCGGTCGACGCCATCGATCTCGCCGATGCGATCGATCAGCAGATCGAGTTCGCTGATCGAGGCGGCCGCGACGACGGCAATCAGATCGAAGCTGCCGCTGACCGAATGCAGGCTGCGGATCTCGCGGATGGCGGCAAGCTCCGGGGTCACGCGGCTGAGCGCCCTTGGCGCGATGGTGATCAGCACATGCGCCTTGACCAGACCCTTCTCATAGCTCTCCGACAGCCGGACGCCATAGCCGGCGATCACCCCCTCGCGTTCCAGCCGCTCGATGCGCGCCTGCACGGTCGTTCGCGACAGGCCGAGCCTGCGGGCGATCGTTGCGGTCGGCATGCGGGCGTTTTCGCTCAGCACTGCGAGAAGCTCACGATCCTTGTCGGTAATCTGCATTTCGTCGGTCCATATGGGCAATCTGCCGAATATCTATAGGCGATTTAGTCATATTAGCGCTTCAAATCAACAGCGTCCCGCCGGACAATGGGGCCTGAAACACATTTCATACCCTGGGGGAAAGTCATGAAGGACATCGTCGTCATCGGAGCAGGCAAGATCGGCTCCACCATTGCTCGCATGCTCGCGCACACCGGCGATTACAGCGTCTGTGTTGCCGACCGCAGCGCCGAGCAGCTGGGCCAGATCGAGAAGCACGCCGCCATCACGACGGCGACCGTCGATATCGGCGACAAGAAGGCGCTCGTCGCCCTGCTCTCCGGCAAGTTCGCCGTTCTCAGCGCCGCACCGTTCCACCTGACGGTTGCCATTGCAGAAGCCGCCGCCGAAGCCGGCATCCACTACCTCGACCTGACCGAAGACGTCGAATCCACCCGCCAGGTCAAGGCGATCGCTGCCAAGGCCAACACCGCCTTCATCCCGCAATGCGGTCTTGCACCGGGCTTCATCTCGATTGTCGCCAATGATCTCGCCAGCCGCTTCGAAACGCTCGAAAGCGTGCGCATGCGCGTTGGCGCACTGCCGCAGTACCCGTCGAACGCTCTCAACTACAACCTGACCTGGAGCACCGACGGCGTCATCAACGAGTACATCGAGCCCTGCGAAGCGATCGTCGAAGGCAGCCTGATCGAAGTGCCGGCGATGGAAGAGCGCGAAGAATTCTCGCTCGACGGCGTGACCTACGAAGCCTTCAACACCTCCGGCGGTCTCGGTACGCTCTGCGAATCGCTGAAGGGCAAGGTCCGTACCCTCAACTACAAGACGATCCGCTACCCCGGCCATGCCGCCATCATGAAGGCGCTCTTGAACGACCTCGGCCTGCGTCACCGTCGCGAAGTCCTCAAGGACATCTTCGAAAACGCGCTGCCGACCACCACCCAGGACGTCGTCGTGATCTTCGTGACGGTTTCGGGCTTCCGCGAAGGTCGCCTGATCCAGGAAACCTACGCCAACAAGGTCTATAGCGGCGTTGTCGCCGGCCGCATGCAGAGCGGTATCCAGATCACCACCGCCGGCAGCATCTGCGCCGTGCTCGATCTGCTGGCCAATGGCAAGATCGCATCCAAGGGCTTCGTTCGCCAGGAAGACATCGCTCTCGATACCTTCCTCGCGAACCGCTTCGGTCACTACTACGCCCAGAAGGGCGAGGCAGAGCGCGTCGCCGGCTGAGACCACTCGGTTCGATTGCGCTGACTTTAATGCCCGGGTTCCGCCCGGGCATTTTTTATGCGGTGGGCGTCATGGTGACGATCGGGCCCTCGGTGGCGCGTCGGCCATGATGTAGCCGCGCCATAACGCTCCGACCGCCGCGGTGGGCTTTACGTCCGGCCGAATTCATCCTCGATGCGGATGATGTCGTCCTCGCCGAGGTAGGAGCCGGTTTGAACTTCGATCAGCTCCAGCGGGATCTTGCCGGGATTGTGCAGCCGGTGAACGGTTCCTTGCGGGATGTAGACCGACTCGTTTTCGTGCAGCAGCCGCGTTTCGCCGGCCATGGTGATCTCGGCCGTGCCACGCACGACGATCCAGTGCTCGGCGCGGTGGTGATGCTTCTGCAGCGAGATCTTCTTGCCGGGGCTAACCTTCAGCCGCTTGACTTCGTAACGCTCGCCGCTGGAGACCGAGGACACCGCTCCCCAGGGCCTGTAGGACGTCGGGTGCTCCTGCGTAAGCCCGGAGGTTACCTGCGAGCGTGCGAGCACCTTGACGATGTTTCCGACGCTCTGGCTGTCTTCCAGCCGCCCGACATAAACGGCATCCTCGCTGGCAATCACGGCGATATCCTCAAGCCCCTGGACAGCGAGGTGAATATCACGCGAGAGCACCAGCGAATTGCGTGTGTTCGACACCGTCGCCCGGTCGGTCACGACATTGCCGTCACCGTCCTTGCGGCCGGTCTTCCAAACCGCATCCCAACTGCCCAAGTCCGACCAGGCGAATGAGGATGGAACGACGGCTGCCCGGGCCGTCTTCTCGAAGACCGCATAGTCGACCGAAATATCCGGGGCCTTGGAGAAGGCTTTTGCCTCCAGCCGGCTGAAATCAAGATCCTTGCTGGCGCCCCCGACGGCCGCCTCGGTCGCGGCATAGACCTCAGGCGCATGGAGCTGCATCTCATCGAGGAACACTTTGACGGGCAGCATGAACATGCCGGAGTTCCAGAGATAACGCTCCGTGGCCAGCATTGCTTCCGCCTTGGCCCGATCCGGCTTCTCGACGAAACGGGCAACCCGGTTGGCGCCCGCCGGCAACGGCTCGCCAAGCTCGATATAGCCATAGCCGGTCGCCGGCTCCGTCGGCGTGATGCCGAAGGTCACCAACTCGCCGGCGCCCGCCGCCTGCTGCGCACGCAGCATGCAATCGATGTAGACCGCTCCGGCATCGATCTCGTGATCGGAGGCGAGCACCTGCATGATCGCCGCTTCGCCGTATCGGGCGAGCACGACGAAGGCCGCGGCGGCCAATGCAGGCGCCGTGTTGCGGGCGACCGGCTCGAGCAGGATGTCGCTTAGCGGAGCATCGACGGCCCGCGCCTGTTCGGCAACGATGAAGCGGAAATCGCTGTTGGTGACGATGATCGCCGGCTCGTAGAGGCGCTCATCCCGCACCCGTTCGAGCGTCTGCTGGAACAGCGACCGGTCCGACAGGATCTGCAGGAACTGTTTCGGCGCACCCGAGCGCGACAGCGGCCACAGGCGTGTACCTTTTCCACCCGCCATGATCACGGGAACGATCTTAGACGTCATAGCAAGCCTCTGCGTGCATGGTACGATAGTCCCTCAATACAGGACGGATGCTAAAGAATGCCTGAAACAGTCGGCACGCTCAAACGGCCTTCGAAGGTTCGAGCGCAATGCGTCAGATCTGACGCACGAACGACGCTGCAGCGTTTGAAGCCTGGGCATCGTTTTCCCCGTGGGGAGGTGCCGGTGAACCTGGCGATGCCGCCCCTATCGCAGGCGCCCGCAGCCGACAAAAAAACCCCGCTCGAAGGCGGGGCTTTTTCATTGGTTCTTCCCGTCGGGATGTCCCTTTCAGGCCGGGATCACGATTTCCCCGAGCTTCGTCAGTTCGGCGATGAACTGTTCGACGCGCGTCTTCTTCTCGTCGCCGGCGCCTTCCAGTTCGGCACGAACCGCCTCGATGCGCTTTTCAAGCGCAGTGCGGTCGAGTTCGTCGACATGCACGGCGGATTCGGCAAGCAAGGTGCAGCCGGTCGGCAGGATGTCGGCAAAGCCGCCGAAGACGGCGAACCGCTCGGCCTTGCCGTCAGCCGTCTTCACGGTGACGACGCCGGGCTTGACCGTCGTCATTGTCGGGGCATGATTGGCCATCACGGTCATCTCGCCCTCGGTCGCCGGGATGACGACTTCCGTCACCTTCTCGGAGAGGAGCAGGCGCTCGGGGGAAACAAGCTCAAAATTGAAACTGTCGGCCATGACCATTCACTTCTCGTGGGCGCGCCACCTGAGGTGGCAGGCTGTGCATGTCTTCCCTGCTCCGCCAAGGGCGGAACGCAGGATGAAAGCCTCGGCGCATCTCTGCGCCGAGGCTTACGATGCTATCAAGCGGCTTCTGCAGCCAGCTTCTTGGCCTTTTCGACCGCTTCTTCGATCGAGCCGACCATGTAGAAGGCGGCTTCCGGAAGATGGTCGTAGTCGCCGTTGACCAGGCCCTTGAAGCCCTTGATCGTGTCTTCGAGAGCAACGAGCTTGCCCGGCGAACCGGTGAAGACTTCGGCGACGAAGAACGGCTGCGACAGGAAGCGTTCGATCTTGCGAGCGCGCGCGACGGCCAGCTTGTCCTCTTCAGACAGTTCGTCCATGCCCAGGATGGCGATGATGTCCTGGAGAGCCTTGTAACGCTGCAGGGTCGTCTGGACCTTGCGCGAGATCTCGTAGTGCTCTTCGCCAACAATCATCGGGTCGAGCATGCGCGACGTGGAGTCGAGCGGGTCAACGGCCGGGTAGATGCCCTTTTCAGCGATCGAGCGCGACAGAACCGTCGTTGCGTCCAGGTGGGCGAACGAGGTGGCCGGCGCCGGGTCGGTCAAGTCGTCGGCCGGAACGTAGATGGCCTGAACCGAGGTGATCGAACCCTTGGTCGTCGTGGTGATGCGTTCCTGCATCTGACCCATGTCGGTCGCCAGCGTCGGCTGGTAACCCACGGCCGAAGGAATACGGCCGAGCAGAGCCGACACTTCCGAACCTGCCTGGGTGAAGCGGAAGATGTTGTCGACGAAGAACAGAACGTCCTGGCCCTTGTCGCGGAAGTCTTCAGCGATCGTCAGACCGGTCAGAGCGACGCGAGCGCGGGCGCCCGGCGGTTCGTTCATCTGGCCGTAAACGAGGGCCGCCTTGGAGCCTTCGCCGCCGCCGTGCTTGTTAACGCCGGACTCGATCATTTCGTGGTAAAGGTCGTTGCCTTCGCGGGTGCGTTCACCCACGCCAGCAAACACCGAGTAACCACCGTGCGCCTTGGCGACGTTGTTGATCAGTTCCATGATGAGAACGGTCTTGCCGACGCCTGCGCCGCCGAAGAGGCCGATCTTGCCGCCCTTTGCGTAAGGCGCGAGAAGGTCGACGACCTTGATGCCGGTGACGAGGATCTGCGCTTCCGTCGACTGCTCGACGTAGGACGGCGCGTCCTGGTGGATGGCGCGCTTGCCCGACGTGACGAGCGGACCGGCTTCGTCGACCGGCTCGCCGATGACGTTCATGATGCGGCCGAGCGTTTCGTCGCCAACCGGAACCGTGATCGGTGCACCGGTATCGGTGACCGGCTGGCCGCGGACGAGACCTTCGGTCGAGTCCATGGCGATCGTGCGGACGGCGTTTTCGCCGAGGTGCTGCGCGACTTCGAGAACGAGGCGGTTACCGTTGTTGTCGGTTTCCAGTGCGTTCAGGATCTGCGGAAGCTGGCCTTCGTCGAACGCAACGTCGACGACGGCGCCGATGACCTGCGTTACGCGACCGACAGCGCCGGCTGCCGCAACGGCGGTCTTGGCGGAAGCTGCCTTCCTCGGTGCAGCCGGCTTCTTCGCCGCTGCGGTTTCTTTCGGGGTAGCTGCCTTAGCCATTATCCTTACCCTCTTCTCGTAACCTTAGAGCGCTTCCGCGCCCGAGATGATTTCAATGAGTTCCTTGGTGATCTGAGCCTGGCGCTGACGGTTGTAGTTCAGCGTCAGCTTGTTGATCATCTCACCAGCATTGCGCGTCGCATTGTCCATCGCGCTCATCTTTGCGCCCATTTCGCCGGCGACATTCTCGAGCAGGGCCCGGAAGATCTGCACCGAAATGTTGCGCGGAATGAGGTCGCTCAGGATCGCGCCCGCGTCCGGCTCATATTCGTAGACGGCCGAAGCATCCGATGCTTCCACTGCGACCGGGCCGGCCGAAGCGGGGATCAGCTGCTGTGCCGTCGGAATCTGGGCGATAACGGACTTGAACTCAGAATAGAACAGCGTGCAGACATCGAACTCGCCCTTTTCGAAGAGCGCGATGACCTTGTGGCCAATCTGGTCGGCGTTTTCAAAGCCGATCTTCTTGACCTCACGCAGGTCGACACGATCGATGATCAGCGACGCGTATTCGCGACGCAGAATATCGAAGCCCTTCTTGCCGACGCAGATGATCTTCACCGTCTTGCCGGCGGCAAGCAGCTTGCGAACGTGGTCGCGAGCGTGGCGGGCGATCTGCGAGTTGAAGCCGCCGCAAAGACCGCGTTCGGCCGTGCAGACGACCAGAAGATGCGTGTCGTCCTTGCCGGTGCCCGTCATCAGCTGCGGCGCACCGTCGTCCGCGCCAACCGCCTGGGCGATGTTGGCGAGAACGGCAGCCATGCGCTGCGAGTAAGGCCGGGCGGCCTCGGCCGCCTCCTGCGCACGCCGAAGCTTCGCCGCGGCGACCATTTTCATCGCCTTGGTGATCTTCTGCGTCGCCTTGACGGAGGCGATCCGGTTCTTCAGATCCTTAAGTGAAGGCATCCGTTATCCGTCCTAAATGAAATCCGCTCAGGCGAAAGACTTGGCGAAGCTGTCGATTGCAGCCTTCAGCTTGCCCTTGACGTCGTCGGAGATCGCCTTGTCCTTGCGGATGGTTTCCAGGATGTCCTTGCCTTCCGAACGCATGTACGAAAGCAGGCCCTGCTCGAACTTGCCGACTTGGTTGACCGGCAGCTTGTCGAGGTAACCGTTGACGCCTGCGAAGATGACAGCGACCTGCTCTTCCGTCTTCAGCGGCGAGAACTGCGGCTGCTTCAGGAGTTCGGTCAGGCGTGCACCGCGGTTCAACAGACGCTGCGTAGCGGCATCGAGGTCGGAGCCGAACTGCGCAAAGGCCGCCATTTCGCGGTACTGAGCGAGTTCGCCCTTGATCGAGCCGGCAACCTGCTTCATCGCCTTGATCTGCGCGGCGGAACCGACGCGCGAAACCGACAGACCGACGTTAACGGCCGGGCGGATGCCCTGGTAGAACAGGTCGGTTTCAAGGAAGATCTGGCCGTCGGTGATCGAGATCACGTTGGTCGGAATGAACGCCGAAACGTCGTTGCCCTGCGTTTCGATGACCGGCAGAGCCGTCAGCGAACCGCCACCGTTGTCGTCCGAGAGCTTTGCAGCGCGCTCGAGCAGGCGGGAGTGCAGGTAGAAAACGTCGCCCGGGTAAGCTTCGCGGCCCGGCGGGCGGCGCAGCAGGAGCGACATCTGACGGTAGGAAACGGCCTGCTTGGACAGGTCGTCGTAGCCGATCAGGGCATGCTTGCCGTTGTCGCGGAAGTATTCGCCCATCGCGCAACCCGCGAACGGAGCGAGGTACTGCATCGGAGCCGGGTCGGATGCGGTCGCCGCAACGATGATCGAGTACTGAAGAGCGCCACGCTCTTCCAGAACCTTCACGAACTGGGCAACCGTCGAACGCTTCTGGCCGATTGCGACGTAGACGCAATAGAGCTTGTCGCCTTCCGGACCATTGTCGTGAATGGCCTTCTGGTTGAGGATCGTGTCGAGAATGATCGCGGTCTTGCCGGTCTGGCGGTCGCCGATGACGAGCTCGCGCTGGCCACGGCCAACCGGGATGAGGGCGTCGATGGCCTTGAGGCCGGTCGACATCGGCTCATGCACCGACTTGCGCGGAATGATACCGGGAGCCTTGACGTCAACGCGCGAGCGCTGCTTGGCGTTGATCGGGCCCTTGCCGTCGATCGGGTTGCCGAGCGCGTCGACGACGCGACCGAGCAGTTCCGGACCAACCGGAACGTCCACGATGGCGCCGGTCCGCTTAACGGTGTCGCCTTCCTTGATGTCACGGTCCGAACCGAAAATAACGACACCGACGTTGTCGGCTTCGAGGTTCAGCGCCATGCCGCGAATTCCACCCGGGAATTCGACCATCTCGCCTGCCTGAACATTGTCGAGGCCGTAGACGCGGGCGATACCGTCACCGACGGAAAGCACCTGGCCGACTTCGGAGACTTCTGCTTCCTGGCCGAAATTTTTGATCTGATCTTTAAGAATTGCGGAAATTTCCGCGGCGCGGATATCCATCAGCCGACCTCTTTCAGTGCAAGCTTAAGGGTAGAGAGTTTGGTGCGAAGGGAAGTGTCAATCTGGCGAGACCCGACCTTGACGATCAGACCTCCAAGAATAGACGGGTCGACGGTGACGTTGACCGCCACGTCTTTGCCGGTGACGCCCTTGAGCGTCGCCTTCAATTCAGTTTCCTGCGCTGCGGTGAGCGCATGGGCCGACGTTACGTCGGCGGAGATTTCACCCCGGTGGCGCGCGGCGATCAGGCGAAACGCCTTGATCATGCCCGGCAGCGCAAAGAGGCGGCGATTGCGCGCAACAACCTTGAGGAAGTTACCGACGATACCAGAGATACCGGCCTTGGCGACGATCGCCGAAATGGCCTTGAACTGGTCGTCGGCAGAAAAGACGGGGCTTACGATCAGCCGCTTCAGGTCGTCGCTGCCGTCGATCAGGGCCTGGACGCGGGTAAGATCCGCACCGACCGCCTCGACGGAACCCGCTTCAAGAGCGAGGTCAAAAAGCGAGGACGCATACCTTTCTGCAACACCGGAAATAAGCTGGGATGTGTCTGCCACGGGCACAAGCTTCTCTCAATTTCATCCAAGAACGGTGGTGGCGGCGAGCCGTCAATTTAACGTCTTGAATTTGCTGCAATAATTTGCAGGATATCGAGGCCTGGCGACCCACTTCCCCCGCAATTCGCGGTTCGTCTAGCATAGGATGTTTGGACTCGCAACACGCGAACGGCAGGAATGCGGCATAAGTCGACCCGGATTGGCCGAATTTTGCCGTAAATTGGTTTCTGAGGATGTGAATCGCGAAAACGCGCGGGCGGCGATCAGATTATTCCGAAGACATAGGCGAGCGGAAGAATGGCAAGTGCTGCCTGCACCAGCAGCGCAACCCAGTTGTAGAGCGTGGCGCCGTTGTCGCTCATCATCGACAGGATGCGACCGAAGGCGGCGAGCGCAAAAGCGGCCCCGACGGCAAGATAGACCATCGGCTGTGCCAGGAGGATGGCGGCGAGGCCAAGGCCGGCATGCATGCCGCCCATGGTCGAGCGCGCCTCGGCCAGACCGCCACGGCGACCTTCGGCAATGCCTATGCCGGCGGCGCGAAAGGTAAGCCGCGGCGCAAACAGCATGACGACACCGATCAGCGCCGCTACCGCCGCCGCACAGAAGGCGAGGAACTCGCCGGTTTCCGTCGGAATGTAGAACTCCATGCCCGTTCCCGCAGATGAGCGCCGATCTCGATCACATCGCCTTTAGGCCATGCCTGGGTGCGACGCGTTTCTGACCTCTAGCGCATGTCGCAGCGGTTGTGAATCGCCCAAGACCCGATCACGGCCGCGATCACAAGAAACTTGCGATCAGAGGAAGCTCTGGGGATCGATGTCGAGCTGGACGCTGATCGAGCCGCGCTCCTTCGGACCGGCGGCGATCATCGCCTTGACGAAGGCCTGCATGTCGCTGTTGCGGCGCCCGTGCACCAAAAGCCGAAACCGATGACGGCCGCGGATCAGCGCCAGCGGCGCCTCGGCCGGACCGAGGATCGAAATGCCGTCGGTGCGGGGTGCTGCACTTCGAAGTCCACGGGCATGGGTCTCGGCATCCTGGCGCGTATCGGCCGATACGATCAGCGACGCCAGGCGGCCGAACGGCGGCAGCAGCGCCTTTTCCCGCTCGGCGATCTCGCGCTCGTAGAAGGCATCGGCGTCGCCCGAGACGATCGCCTGCATCACCGGGTGCTGCGGCTGGTAGGTCTGCAGCAGGCCAAGGCTCTTCAGGCCGGTTCGTCCAGCGCGGCCGGTCACCTGCGACAGCAGTTGGAAGGTGCGCTCCGCCGCCCGCGGATCGCCGTTGGCAAGTCCGAGATCGGCATCGATGATGCCGACCAGCGTCATCATCGGAAAGTTGTGCCCCTTGGCGACAAGCTGCGTGCCGATGACGATATCCGCTTCGCCCCGCGCGATGGCCTCCAGTTCCAACCGCAACCGCTTGACGCCCATCAGGTCGGAGGAGAGCACGATGGTGCGCGCCTCTGGAAAATGGCGCTCGACCTCCTCGGCGATGCGCTCGACGCCGGGACCACAGGCAACGAGGTGATCGAAGGTGCCGCATTCCGGGCAGGCCTCGGGCGTCTTTTCCGCATAGCCGCAGTGGTGGCACTGGATCTGCCCGCGGAACCGATGCTCGACGAGCCAGCTCGCGCAGTCCGGGCACTGGAAGCGATGACCGCAGACGCGGCAAAGCGTCAGCGGCGCATAACCGCGCCGATTGAGAAACAACAGCGCCTGCTCACCGCGCTCGACCGCCTTGCCGATCTGGTTGACGAGAACCGGCGACAGGAACCCACCGCGGGCCGGCGGATGCTGGCGCATGTCGACGACGCCGAGCCGCGGCAGCGCCGCATCGCCGAAGCGGGTCGGCAGATGGATCGGCTTATAGCGGCCGACCTCGCCATTGACCCGGCTTTCGACCGACGGTGTCGCCGAAACCAGCACCACGGGAAAGCCGGTGATGCGCCCGCGCACGACGGCCATGTCCCGGGCATTGTAGAACACCCGGTCCTCCTGCTTGTAGGCCGGGTCGTGTTCTTCATCGACGATGATGAGTCCCAATTCTTCGAACGGCAGGAACAGCGCCGAGCGGGCACCGGCGACGACCCGCACCGTGCCCGTCGTCACCTGCCGCCAGACTTTTTCGCGCGTTCGCGGTGCAAGATCCGAATGCCACTCGGCCGGCTTCGAGCCGAAGCGATCCTGGAAGCGTTCGAGGAAGCTCGCCGTCAGCGCGATTTCCGGTAGCAGGATCAGCACCTGCTTGCCGGCCCTGAGTGTCGCGGCGATCGCCTCGAAATACACCTCGGTCTTGCCCGAGCCGGTGATGCCGTCGATCAGCGACACCGAAAACCCACCCTGTTCGACGGCGGTCAGGAGATCGGCGGCCGCATCCTTCTGCGGGCCTTCGAGCCGGGGTGCGGCGAATTCAGGGTCGGGGGCGGCCACCACGGGCGGCGGCGCCATGAAGACGGTCTCGAACACGCCCTGCTGGGCGAGACCGTCGATGACGCTCGACGACGCGCCGGCCGCATGGGCAAGGCCCGAACGCGTCCAGGCAAAACCGTCGCCGGCAGCGGCGATGACACGCTCGCGCGCCGTCGTCATGCGCTCCGGGCGCATGTCGGTCAGTCGCAGAGCCTCCACCATCGGCTCCGGGTCGAAGGCGGCAGGCGCGCGCAACGCCATGCGGGCCACCAGCCCCGGCGGTGTCACCGTATAGGTCGCCACCCAGTCGAGAAATGTGCGCATGTCAGGCGTCAGGGGTGGGCAGTCGAAGACCTTCTCGATGGCTTTGAGCTTCTTCGGATCGACGCTGCCGTCGTCCCCATCCCAGACGACGCCCACGACCAGACGCGGGCCGAGCGGCACCTGGACGATCGAGCCGGGCTCGACCGCCATGCCATCCGGCACCGCGTAGGAATAGGCCTTCGGCGCCGGCATCGGCACCAGAACTGGCACCACGCGACGGTCGGAAACAGGCCCGAATAAATCGGTTGAATCGCGAGTCATTTTGCCGTGACCTTGCCACGTGTTTCGGTTAAAGAAAACTGCGCTGCGAACCGCAGCCTTGCCGGCGCAGGGTTTCTCACGGTTCCACCAGAGTTTCAACGCGCGCGATCTCTGCCAAAGGAATTCCTCCCGGTAGATATGCGCCCGAACGGCAATCGTGCCCCAAGGGAGTGACCCCATGAAATTTTTCGTTGATACCGCCGACGTCAAGGAAATCCGCGAGCTGAACGATCTCGGCCTCCTCGACGGCGTCACTACCAACCCTTCGCTGATCCTCAAGTCGGGCCGTGACATCACCGAAGTCACCAAGGAAATCTGCGGCATCGTCGAAGGCCCGGTTTCGGCCGAAGTGACCGCGACCGAATACGCCGAGATGATGAAGGAAGCGGCCGTTCTTTCGAAGATCGCCGACAACATCTGCATCAAGCTGCCGCTGACGCTTGACGGCCTCAAGGCCTGCAAGGCGCTGACCTCGGACGGTCACCAGACCAACGTGACGCTGTGCTTCTCGGCCAACCAAGCGCTCCTTGCCGCCAAGGCTGGCGCGACCTTCGTTTCGCCCTTCGTCGGCCGCCTCGACGACATCGCGTTCGACGGCATGGACCTGATCCGCGAAATCCGCCACATCTTCGACAATTACGGCTACGAGACCGAAATTCTCGCCGCCTCGATCCGCACCGTGAACCATGTCAAGGAAGCGGCCCTCATCGGCGCCGACGTCGTCACCGCACCGCCGGCAACGCTGAAGGCACTGGTCAAGCACCCGCTGACCGACAAGGGTCTCGAAACCTTCCTCGCCGATTGGGCAAAGACCGGCCAGAAGATCGCCTGATCTTTTCGGAATAGACATTCGAGGGCTCCGCAGCGATGCGGGGCCTTTTTTATTCGTCATCGTCGTCCATCAGGCCGGTCAGGCGCATGCCGTCGATCCAGGTGGCGCTGTCCTTGCGGATCACCCGGCGCGCGCGCACGCCGCAGCGCTCGCGGATGGCATTCGCCAACCGCTCCGAATGGGTGACGATCCAGATCTGGCTGTCGCGCGCCGCACTGGCGATCATGTCGGCAAGCGCCGGCAGCATATCCGGATGCAGGCTGGTTTCCGGCTCGTTGAGCGCGATGAACGGCGGGCGGCGGTAGGAAAGCAGCGCGGCGGCCAGCGCCAGGAAGCGCATCTGCCCGTCGGACAGCTCACGCGTCGAAAACGGCCGTTGCGGAAAATCGGGAAAGACGAGCGAGAATTCGGCGAACTGGCCGGGATGCGGAACGTCCAGATAGGCGCCGCCGAAGGCATCGGCGATGGCGCGGTCGAGATCGACGGTGTCCTGCCGCGTGTGCCGCAGCGTCGCGAAGACAGCCGCCATGTTGGTGCCCTCTTCGTCCAACATCGGTGCCGTTACCGCAAGGCACGGCTGGCGCAACGGCGAATCGCGATCGGTGCGGAAGCCGTGAAAGAACCGCCATTGATCGACGGCCCTGCGAAAGGTGCCGATCTCGGGATAGTGTCCGGCATCACCCAAGAGCGCGATCGCCGTCTCCGATTGCAGCGCCTGCTCGGGGTAGTCCTCCATCCGTCCGCGGTCGCCGCGCACGAAAATGCCGGGACCGGCGCGTTTCATCATCGTCACCGGACGCCGTCCGGTCTCGACGCTCAGTTCCTCTTCCTTGACCTGCGGCTCATAGGCGAAGCCCGCTGCCGCTTTTGGCGGACGCAGCCCGGCCTCTATCCGGTAGTGGAATGTGATGGCGCGCTCCTCGTCCATCAGCTCGGTCTCGAGCCGGATGCGCACAGGCTTGTCGGCACGTCGCCGGCCGCTCCAGAGCGCCGAGGACATGCCGCCTTCCCTGGCGATCTCATAGGCAAGGCTGCCGCGCACGGCAGCCTGCACCAATTGCAGCGCGCGATAGAGGTTGGATTTGCCCACCCCGTTCTCGCCGATGAACAGGTTGACACCGGTCAGATCCATGCGGATCGACTTCAGGGAACGGTAGTTTTCGGCAAACATCGAGCGAAGCAGCATCGCTCTGCTTTAGCTCATTCCCGTCATCACATGAAGCGATCAGCAGGCCACGGAAGCGCGCGCCACGGGACGGAACATCGCATCGGCGTCGCGCGCCAAGTCGAACACCGTGTGGCGTTCCAATGCCTTCGTCACGTCGGCGGCGTCACCCTCCAGAGCCTCCGGCGCAATGAGATTGCCGATGCGGAAATCGAAGAGGTCGCCCTTTTTGTTGAGCAGCTCGTGGAACACCGTCATGTCGCGCAGCTCGGTCGACCACTTGGCAAACCAGTAGAACAGGCCTGAGTTGCGCGCGCTCATATGCACCGGCAGGATCGGCAGGCCGTACTTGCGCGCAAAACCGACAGCCGATGTTTTCCATGGCCGCTCGTTGAGACGACCATCCGCCCAGTAGGCGATGCGGCCGGAAGGAAAAAGAACCGTCGCCTTGCCCTCGCCGATCGCCCGGTTGGTGACCTGCAGCGTTTCGCGGGCCTTGAGCTTGCTCTTGTGCTCCTCGCGCCACTCGACCGGAATGACCATCTCGACGAAGCGCGGGTTGACGCGGATCGCGTCGCGGTTGGCGAAGAACATCATGTCTGGCCGCCGAGTCTTCAGGAGATCGAAGACGGCGATGCCGTCGGCAATCCCGGTCGGGTGATTGCTCACCAGCAGGAATCCGCCCTTATCAGGAATACGCTCGACCCTATCGACGCGCACGTCGAGCGACAGAAGCGAACTCAGGTGCTCGAAAGCCTGGAAGCCCGGCACGTTGGCCACCGCATCGGCGAATTCCAGCGCCTTGCGATAGTTCAGAAGTGTGTAGAGAAAGGGCCGGATAACGGGCCACATCGGGCTCCTGACGATCCGCTGGCCGCGCTCGGCAATGAGTGTATCGACGATGTGGCCGGGCTGCCCTTGCGAGACCAGGGCGATCACTTCAGCAAAATGCGCGAATCCGTTCACCGAATCCCGTCCCGCCATGGCCTCATCCGATTCTTTACGGCTGAACATCGCAATTCAATATGATCGAAGGATGACAAATTCCAAGGGCACGTTAGCAAAAACATAAGAGGCGTCAGGGCATTGTCGATGACCGACCACCTTGGAAAGCGACAATGAACGAGCTGCTCGTCATCGGCCATCCGGACCTGCTTGCAGAGCGCCAGCGCTGGCTGCAGGGGCTCATGCAGGAGCGCCGCCTGTCCGACAACACCGTCGACGCCTATGAGCGCGACACGCGGCAATTCCTGACATTCCTCACCGGCCATCTCGCCGGCCCGCCGCGCCTTTCCGATATCAGCACCTTGCGGCCCGCCGACCTTCGCGGCTTTCTCGCCCAGCGTCGCAAGGGCGGCGCGGGTGCGCGCACGCTCGGCCGGGGCCTTGCCGGCCTGCGCTCGTTCCTGCGCTATCTCGAGCGCAGCGGGCTTGCCAACGCTGCCGGAGCCGCCGCCGTCCGTTCGCCGAAACAGCCGAAATCCTTGCCGAAGCCGCTGACGGACCGTGAGGCGCTCAACGTCGTCACCACGGATGCGCAGCTTGCCGAAGAGCCGTGGGTGGCTGCGCGCAACGCGGCCGTGCTGACGCTGCTCTACGGCTGCGGCCTGCGCATTTCCGAAGCGCTGGACCTGACGCCAGGCGATTTCGCCGGCGCTCCAACCTCGTTGCGGATCACCGGCAAGGGCGGCAAGACCCGCATCGTGCCGCTGATGGCCGTGGCGCGCGACGCGGTCGCCACCTATCTCAAGCTCTGCCCCTACCATCCCGGCGCCGACGAGCCGATGTTCCGCGGCACTCGCGGGGCGAAGCTTCAGCCGGCCATCATCCAGCGCGAGATGCAGAAGCTGCGCGGCGCCCTCGGCCTGCCCGATACCGCCACGCCGCATGCGCTGCGCCACTCCTTCGCCACGCATCTGCTTGCCGGCGGCGGCGATCTCAGAACCATCCAGGAACTGCTCGGCCATGCCAGCCTGTCGACGACCCAGGTCTATACCGGCGTCGACTCCGCGCGGCTCTTGGAGATCTACGACCGGGCGCACCCGCGCGCCTGAATTTGGGCGAAGGGTCGGGTTAACCATATGCATTAAGGAAGCCGTGACCGACAAAGCGTAGGGTCCGCTAAACTCGGCAGAACATTAGGAAGTGATCATGTATTCGATCGCCAAGCCCGCCCGTAACCTCGCGGCCAGGGCCGCCGATATGGCCCTGTGGCTGATCGCGCTCATCCATCTGCTGCTCGCGGCAAGCCTCATAGCGGCCATCGTCTCGATCTCGCAGGCGCACGCCGCGACCGAAGCCGTCTGTGGCGGCACGAACATCATCGCCGGTCTCGAAAAAACCGACCCCGCCAAACTCGCCAGGCTGAAAGCGGAAGCCGACGCCATACCGAACGGCAAGGGCATTTTCTGGAAGATCGAGAAGGACGGCATCGCCCCCTCCTTTCTTCTCGGCACCATGCATGTCACCGACCCGCGTGTGCTCGCCATGCCGACGGGGGCGTCCGATGCCTTCGCCAAGGCATCGACTGTCATCGTCGAATCCGACGAGATCATCGACGAGAAGAAGTCGGCCGCCGCCATCCTGATGCGGCCCGACCTCACCATGTTTGCCGACAACAAGACCATCAACGATTTTCTGAGTGCCGAAGACCGCGAGCGGCTCGAGCGCGGGCTGAAGGAGCGCGGCATACCGCTGACGCTGGTCGCGAAGATGAAGCCGTGGATGATCGCGAGTTTCGTCGCGCTGCCCGCCTGCGAGATGACGCGCAAGGCCGCCGGCGCGTCCTTCCTCGACAAGAAGCTCGCCGAAGATGCCGTCAGCCAAGGCAAGACGCTGAGGGGGCTCGAGACCCTCGTTGAACAACTGTCCGCGATGGATTCGCTGCCGACGGAACTGCACCTGCGCGCCCTCATCGAGACGCTCGCCCTTGGCAAGACGATCGACGACGTGCTCGCCACCACCACCGATCTCTACCTCTCCGGCGACACCGGCATGATCATGCCGATGATGAAGGCCGTGTCCGAAGATGTGGCAAGCGAGGACGCCAGCTACGCCGACTTCGAACAGCGCATCATCATCGACCGCAACAAGACGATGGCGACCCGCGCCGGGCCGATCCTTGGCGGTGGCAACGCCTTCATGGCGGTCGGTGCCCTGCATCTTGCCGGCGACGAAGGCCTGGTCGAACTGCTCAAGCGTCAGGGGTTTTCCGTCACACCGGTCAATTGATCGGCTGGTTGCGGAGCCTCGCTCAATCGCCCGAACGGGTAGCGCCGGCCAGAAGCGTGGGCACGATGACCTTGTGAAACGGAATGACCGCCGCCAGGTAGACGCGTCCGAGCGCGTTGTGGCGTCGGACGAGCGTCGTCATGCCGATGATCTGGTTGACGGCCGACCCCGCCCTGACGTCGACAACAATGCGGAAATCGAGATGGGCGTCGTTGAAGCCGAGTACGACCTCGTCGTCACTCCGAGACAACACTGGAAACGGGCCGATCAGGCCATACTTGCCCGCTGAGGGCGCCTCGGACTTGAGGCCGACCACCGATACCAGCCGGTTTCGAAGCTGCAACAAGGTGCGAACCCAGGCGGGGGAATTTCCGAGCGAGCGCTCGGCCGCCTCGACCGCCGTCAGCCCCTTTCCGTTCAGGGCGAGTTCGAAGCGATCTGCCCAATCGGCGTCGGGCAGATGCGGGCTCGGCAGGACAACGGTGGCGGCTCTGGGTTTCATGATCCCTCGTGGCGGCAGCTAGAACAATTCCAGGAAAGGTGTGAAACGGTTTTCCGTCCGGAATTGCGCAATTGCTAGAAGCGACGGGCTCTCCGTCGCAAGCGCATGGGGTCGATGATCGCGCCGAAACCCGGCGCAAGACAGGGGGCCGCTTGTCGCAGCCCCCTGCGCAAATCGTCACATATGGATCGGCTTGAAGAAGGTCGACAGCGCCGCTTCCTTGACGGCTTCCGACATGGTCGGGTGCGCGTGGCAGGTACGGCCGAGATCTTCCGACGAGCCGCCGAATTCCATCAGAACGGCAATCTCGTGGATCATCTCACCGGCGCCGAAGCCGACGATGTGGCCGCCGAGAACGCGGTCGGTTTCCTTGTCCGCCAGGATCTTGACGAAACCATCGGTCGCCAGCATCGCACGGGCACGGCCGTTTGCCGTGAACGGGAACTTGCCGACCTTGTAGGCGACGCCCGCAGCCTTCAGCTCTTCCTCGGTCTTGCCGACGGAGGCAACTTCCGGCTGGGTGTAGACGACGCTCGGGATGACGTCGTAGTTCACGTGACCGGCCTGGCCCGCGAGAATTTCCGCAACCGCAACGCCTTCGTCTTCGGCCTTGTGCGCCAGCATCGAGCCGCGCACGACGTCGCCGATGGCGTAGACGCCGACAACGCTCGTCTGGAAGTGATTGTCGATCTCGACGCGGCCGTGCTGGTCCATGACGACGCCGGCTTCGGCAAGGCCAAGGCCGTCGGTATAGGGCTGGCGGCCGGTGGCGATCAGGACGACGTCGGCGTCGAGCGTGACGGCGTCACCGCCCTTGACCGGCTCGTACGTCACCTTGGCGCCCTTGCCGTCCTTGACGACGCCGGTCACCTTGGCGCCGAGCTTGAACTCGATGCCCTGCTTGGCCAGCATGCGCTGGACCTGCTTGGAGACTTCGCCGTCCATGCCGCCGAGGATGGCGTCGAGATATTCGACAACGGTCACCTTGGCGCCGAGACGGGCCCAGACCGAGCCGAGTTCGAGGCCGATGACGCCGCCGCCGACCACGATCATGTTCGCCGGCACCTTTTCGAGCGCGATGCCGCCGGTGGACGAGATGATCACCTTCTCATCGATCTCGACCGACACGCCGGGAATGCCGGCAACGTCGGAGCCGGTGGCGATGACGATGTTCTTCGCCTCCAGAACCTGCTCTTCGCCCTTGTCGTTGGTGACGGAAACCTTGCCTTGGCCGATCACCTTGCCGGTGCCCTGGATGCCGTCGATCTTGTTCTTCTTGAATAGGAAGGAAACACCCTCGACGTTGGACTTAACGGTCGCATCCTTGTGCGCCATCATCTTTTCGAGGTTGAGCTTGGGCGCGCCGACTTCGATGCCGAGCGCATCCAGGCCGTGGCCAGCCTGGTGGAACATTTCCGAAGCATGCAGCAATGCCTTCGACGGAATGCAGCCGATGTTGAGGCAGGTGCCGCCATAGGTGGCGCGCTTTTCAACGACGCCAACCTTCAGGCCGAGCTGTGCCGCCTTGATAGCGCAGACATAGCCGCCGGGGCCGCTGCCGATAACGATGAGATCATAAGCCATTGGATTATCCTTCCTTCAGGACGGTTACCGTCCGCCGCTGACATTGAGAATGGCTCCCGTCACGTAAGTCGCCTTATCGGACAGGAGATAAAGAACCGCATCCGCCACTTCCTCGGCCGTGCCGGGTCGCTGGACGGGGATGGTTGACGCGAGATCGCGTGCCCGGTCCGGCAGGCCGCCGGACGCGTGGATTTCAGTGTCGATGATGCCGGGGCGAACCGCATTGACGCGCACGCCCTCGGTCGCGACTTCACGCGCAAGGCCGATGGTGAACGTGTCGATCGCACCCTTCGAGGCGGCATAGTCGACATATTGCGCCGGCGAGCCGAGTTCGGCCGCAACCGACGAGATATTGACGATGACGCCGCCCTTGCCGCCATGGCGTGTCGACATGCGGCGAACCGCTTCGCCCGCGCACAGGATGGAGCCGGTAACATTGATGCGGAACATCCGCTCGAGCCGCTCGACCGACATTTCGTCGACGCGTTGGGTCGGGCCGACGATGCCGGCATTGTTGACCAGCCCGTCGAGCCGGCCGAAGGCCTTGTCGACAGCCGCAAAGATCGACTTGATATCCGCATCGGACCCGACGTCGCCCTTGACCGCGATCGCCGAACCGCCGCCTTGCCGGATTGCGGCCACGACGGCATCGGCCGCCTCGGCGTTCGATGCGTAGTTCACGACGACGGACCACCCGGCCCTGGCGGCGCCAAGGCAGACGGCTGCCCCGATGCCACGGCTGCCGCCGGTGACGAGAACAACGGGCGCAGCACTCATGCGGCGCACCCCTTGAGGGTGAAGGCATCCCAGCTGTCGACCTCCGCCTTGCCCTTGCCCCAGGCGCTGGAGGCACGCAGCGACGGACCGAAATCGGGCAGCAGGATCTGGTGTGCGGCCGGCGCGTCTTCGGCCGGGATTTCGGCGATCGCACCGGCCTTGTCGACGGAATAGACCGGCCCCTGCCAGACGGTGCAGGTCCGAAGCTCTTCGCCGGTGACGTCACCGGTAGGGCAATTGTGCATGACGATGCCGGTCGCGCGTTCCGGTTCGCCGGAGGGCATGACGACGCCGTCGAGCAGCAGGCCCGGCTTCAAAACCGCGATCTTGAAATGATTGCTCGTCACCGCGCTTTCCGATCCCACCGGCTCGAAGCGCAGCTCGTACCCCCCATCACGGTCGCCGTAGATGGCGCGGGCCTGGCTGCACTCCTGGCCAAACGCCGGCGTGGCAGCCACGGCACCGATTGCAGCAACAAGCAAGGAGCGGGCAAACACCATCAGGCGGCCTTCTCGGTCGCAAGCTTCAGTCCGAGCGCGATGAACACCAGGCCGCTGGCGCGGTCGATCCACTTGCTGGCACGGGTGAAGGCGGCGCGCATGCGCGGCGTGGTCATGAACAGGCTGACGCCGACGAACCACAGGATGAGGCAGGTCGCCATCACGACCCCATAGCCGAACTTGATCATGATCGGCGTATGGGCGCCGACGACCGTCGAGAAGATCGACAGGAAGAAGAACACCGGCTTCGGATTGAGCGCATTGGCCGCAAAGCCGAGGCCGAATGCCTTGACCGCGGACTGGCTTTTTGCCGGCTCGCCGGAAGGTGCCGCGTCGACCGAAATCTCCGTCTGGCCCGCCCGCAGCGCCTTGATCCCGATGTAGATCAGGTAAGCCACACCGCACCATTTGACGATGTTGAACAGATAGATCGACTGCGAAATGATCAGGCCGAGGCCAAGGATCGTATAGGTGACGTGGAACATCAGCGAGGTGCCGATGCCGAAGGACGTGATGATCGCCGGACGGCGGCCATGGACGATCGATTGGCGCATCACCATCGCCAGATCGGCGCCGGGCGAAACGATGGCGAAGGCGAAGATCGCCATCAGTGATGCGAGTTCGAGAAGATATTGACTCATGATTGTGCGACCGGTGCGTTGAAGGCCCAGACGTGGCCGAAGGGATCCTTGATGCGCGCATAACGCGCCTGCCAGAACGTATCCTGCGGCTCCAGCACTGTCGATGCCCCGGCCGCCATGGCCCTTGCATAGGCCGCATCGACATCGGCCGCCGCTGGCAGATTGATGTTGATCGCCACGCCGGTGCCGCCGACGGTCAGCGGCGACAGCACGCTGCCGCCAAACTCGGGAAACTCGTCATGCATCATGATCTCGCCGCCGAACAGCGCGAGGTTGGCGTGCATCACGCGTTTGCCGTCTTCCGCCATCTGGTGGAACGTGTTCACCGCACCGAATGCCTTCTCGTAGAAGGCGATTGCCGCCAACCCGTCGCTGACGCAGATGTGTGCCTGGATAGGTGGTACGTCGGACCCGAATGCCATGTCGTGCGCCTCCGTCTAGAGCATTTCCAGGAAAAGTGCGAAGCGGTTTTCCGTCAGGAAATGCGTAAAAACAAATAGATAGAGCGCTTCCAAGACTCCGTGTAAAAACGGAAACGCTCTAGACGAGAATACCTGCCAGCATCAGTATGAGCCCGGCGGCGGAAACCGTCCACACAGCCGAGCGGACCAGCCCCAGACCGCCGATATAGATCGGCAGATAGGCCGCCCTTGCCCAGAACCAGATCATCGCGCCCCATTGGGTGAGCGCGTCGCTCCGGCCCGAAAACTCGATCACAACGGCGAGCGCTATGAAGACCGGATAGGTCTCATGGAAGTTGCGCAAGGCCCGGGTGGCCCGGCCTGTGAAGATGTTCGGCTCGGGCGCGACATCGCGATTGGTGTCGGCTTCGATGATCCCGTTCTGCAGCCGATAGGTCCCCGCCTGCGCCATCACATAGACGAAGGCGAGAATGGCGCTCCAGAGCAGGTAGGTCAGTTCCAGCGACATCGTGCGATCCGGAATGAACGGGCCGGAGAAGGAAACGGGGGCTGCGATCGCGCCCCCGCCATTGCCTTGGAGATCGAGCCCCTAGAGATCGAGAACCAGACGCTCCGGATCCTCGAGGCTGTCCTTGACGCGCACGAGGAAGGTAACCGCTTCCTTGCCGTCGACCATGCGGTGGTCGTAGGACAGCGCCAGGTACATCATCGGACGGATGACGATCTGACCGCCGACCACGACCGGGCGGTCCTGGATCTTGTGCATGCCGAGAATGCCCGACTGCGGCGCGTTCAGGATCGGCGAGGACATCAGCGAACCGTAGACGCCGCCGTTGGAGATGGTGAAGGTACCGCCCTGCATGTCGGCCATGGAGAGCTGACCGTCACGGGCAAGCTTGCCCAGGCGGCCGATATCCTTCTCGATCTCGGCGATCGACATCTGGTCGGCATCGCGAACGACCGGCACGACAAGACCCTTGTCGGTGCCAACGGCGACGCCGATGTGGCAGAAGTTCTTGTAGATGACGTCGGTGCCGTCGATCTCGGCGTTGACAGCAGGGATTTCCTTCAGCGCGTGGGTAACGGCCTTGGTGAAGAAGCCCATGAAGCCGAGCTTCACGCCATGCTTCTTCTCGAAGATGTCCTTGTACTTGTTGCGCAGGCTCATGACCGCGCTCATGTCCACCTCGTTGTAGGTGGTGAGCATGGCCGCAGTGTTCTGCGCGTCCTTGAGGCGACGGGCGATCGTCTGGCGCAGGCGGGTCATCTTGACGCGCTCTTCGCGAACGACGTCCTCGGCCGTCGACGGCGCGCGGGCCTGGACCTTGACCGGCTCGGAAGCGGCCGGTGCCGAAACGCCCTTGGCGACAGCGGCAAGCACGTCGCCCTTCAAGACCTGGCCACGCTTGCCCGACCCATCGACCTGATCGGCCGAGAGGTTGCTTTCGGCAAGCAGCTTGCCGGCGGACGGAGCCGGTGGCATCGACGAGGCAGCCTGCGGCGCTGTAGCAACGGCCGGAGCGGCGGCAACCGGCTCTGCCTTCTTCTCGGCAGTAGCGGCGGGAGCCGCAGCAGCACCCGAACCGGCAGCAATCTGGCCGAGCAGGGCGCCGAGGCCAACGGTTTCGCCGGCCTGGACGACGATTTCGGAGAGAACGCCGGCCGAGGGAGCCGGAACTTCGATCGTCACCTTGTCGGTTTCGAGTTCGAGCAGCGGTTCGTCTGCCTTGATGGCATCGCCGACCTTCTTGAACCAGGTACCGACGGTCGCTTCACTGACGGACTCGCCAAGGGTGGGAACGCGGATTTCTGTTGCCATGATTTTTGTTCCGTTGATCAGATATCTGTTTCTATCGATTGGCTCGGCGCCAAGGGGGCAGGATCAGCCCCCCAGCGCGTCCTCGAGGAAGGCGGCCAGCTGCGCCATGTGCTTCGACATCAGGCCCGTTGCCGGCGAAGCGGCAGCCGGACGGCCGGTGTAGCGCACGCGCTGATACTTGGCGTCGATATGGGCGAGCACCCATTCCAGGTACGGGTCGATGAACGACCAGGCGCCCATGTTCTTCGGCTCTTCCTGGCACCAGACCATCTCCGCGTTGCGGAAGCGGCTGAGTTCGTTGATCAGCGCCTTGGCCGGGAACGGATAGAGCTGTTCGACGCGCAGCAGATAGACGTCGTCGATGCCACGCTTTTCGCGCTCTTCGAGCAGATCGTAGTAGACCTTGCCCGAGCACAGTACGACGCGACGGATCTTCGAATCCTTCTGCAGCTTGATCGGGCCATCCTTGATGACCTCGGCGTCATCCCACAGCAGCCGGTGGAACGAGCTTTCGCCGGCCATCTCCGACAGGCTCGAAACCGCACGCTTGTGACGCAGCAGCGACTTCGGCGTCATCAGGATCAGCGGCTTGCGGAAGTCGCGCTTCACCTGGCGGCGCAGGATATGGAAATAGTTCGCCGGCGTCGTGACGTTGGCGACCTGCATGTTGTCTTCCGCGCAGAGCTGCAGGAAGCGTTCGAGGCGGGCAGACGAGTGCTCCGGACCCTGACCTTCGTAACCGTGCGGCAGCAGGCAGACGAGGCCCGACATGCGCAGCCACTTGCGTTCACCCGACGAGACGAACTGGTCGAAGACGACCTGCGCGCCGTTGGCGAAGTCGCCGAACTGGGCTTCCCAGAGCGTCAGCGCGTTCGGGCGGGCCAGCGAGTAGCCGTATTCGAAGCCGAGCACCGCTTCTTCCGAAAGCATCGAGTTGATGACTTCGTAGCGCGCCTGGGTCGGAGCGAGGTTGGCAAGCGGGATGTAACGGTCTTCGGTCTGCTGATCGTAGAGAACCGAGTGACGCTGCGAGAACGTGCCGCGTTCGCAGTCCTGGCCGGACAGGCGGATCTTCGTGCCTTCCGTGACGAGCGTGCCGAACGCGAGCGCTTCGGCCATCGCCCAGTCGATGCCCTCGCCGGTCGAAACCATGTTGGCGCGGTTTTCCATGAAGCGCTGGATCGTGCGGTGGGCGTTGAAGCCGGCCGGGATCTCGGCGATCTTGCGGCCGATTTCCTTGAGCTGCTTCATCGGCACGGAGGTCTTGCCGCGACGCTGTTCGTCCTGGTTGTCGGCCGAGCGCAGGCCCGACCAGACACCATCCAGCCAGTCGGCCTTGTTGGGCTTGTAGGACTGGCCAGCCTCGAACTCCTGCTCGAGATGGGCGCGCCAATCGGCCTTCATCTTCTCGACTTCGCCTTCGGTGATCAGGCCTTCGGCGATCAGGCGGTCCGAGTAGAGCTGGACGACGGTCTTGTGGGCGCGGATGACCTTGTACATCTTCGGCTGCGTGAACGCAGGCTCATCGCCTTCGTTGTGGCCGAAGCGGCGGTAGCAGAACATGTCGACCACAACAGGCTTGTGGAACTTCATCCGGAACTCGGTGGCGATCTTGGCGCCGTAGACGACCGCTTCCGGATCGTCGCCGTTCACGTGGAAGATCGGCGCCTCGATCATCTTGGCCACATCCGACGGATAGGGCGACGAGCGCGAGAAGGCCGGGTTCGTGGTGAAGCCGATCTGGTTGTTGATGATGAAGTGGACCGTGCCGGCAACGCGGTGACCGCGCAGACCGGAAAGGCCGAGGATTTCGGCAATGACGCCCTGACCGGCAAAGGCTGCGTCGCCATGCAGCAGCAGCGGCATGACCTTGGAGCGTTCGCGCAACGGAATGATGTCGCCTTCGAACACGGTCGCCATCTGGTCCTGCTTGGCCCGGGCCTTGCCCATGACCACAGGGTTGACGATTTCCAGGTGCGACGGGTTTGCCGTCAGCGACAGGTGAACCTTGTTGCCGTCGAATTCGCGGTCGGAGGAAGCGCCGAGGTGGTACTTCACGTCGCCCGAACCTTCGACGTCGTCAGGGGCGTAGGAACCGCCCTTGAATTCGTGGAAGATGGCGCGGTGCGGCTTGGCCATGACCTGCGAGAGTACGTTCAGGCGGCCGCGGTGAGCCATGCCGAGAACGATTTCCTTGAGGCCTTCCTGGCCGCCGCGCTTGATGATCTGCTCGAGCGCCGGGATCAACGATTCGCCGCCGTCGAGACCGAAGCGCTTGGTGCCCTTGTACTTGACGTCGATGAACTGTTCGAAGCCTTCCGACTCGATCAGCTTCTGCAGGATCGCCTTCTTGCCCTCGGGCGTGAACTCGACACCCTTGTCCGGACCTTCGATGCGTTCCTGAATCCAGGCCTTCTCTTCCGGGTTGGACATGTGCATGAATTCGACGCCGATCGTCGAGCAGTAGGTCCGCTCGAGGATTTCGACCATTTCGCGAATGCTCGCGTATTCGAGGCCGAGCACGTTGTCGATGAAGATCTTGCGGTCGAGATCCTTCTCCTCAAACCCGTAGTTCGAGGGCGAAAGCTCGTTGTAGTCATCTACCGGGGCAGCAAGGCCGAGCGGATCGAGCTTGGCATGCAGGTGGCCACGAGCACGATAGGCGCGAATCATCATGATGGCGCGAACGGAATCGCGCGTCGCCTGAAGGATATCTGCGGCGCTCACGGCGGTGCCGGTGACGGCAGCGGCTTCTTCCGCCTTCGCCTTGACCTTCTTCTCGATGACCTTTTCGACCGTACCCCAGTCGCCATCGAGCGCAGAGACGAGTTCGCCATTGGCGACGATCGGCCAGTTGGGCTTCTTCCAGGAGGCGCCCTTGGCAGCCTTCACCACATCTTCCGGCTTGTCGGCGAGTGCCTTGAAGAAGGCCTGCCATTCAGCCGAGACGGACGACGGATCCGTTTCGTAGCGTGCATAGAGCTGCTCGATATAGGCGGCGTTCGCGCCGTCCAGAAACGATGTGAGCTGGAATTGCTCGTTGGCCTCTTGCCTTGCCATGGGTTCTCGCGGACGTTTTGGTCCGCCTCCTGACTTAAGTTGGGATGCCGGGTTTTCCCGGTCGTTCATCATTACCGGGCACATCCTGTGCGCCCTGCTTGCGTCTTTACGGCGGCACGCATCGAACATGACGCGCAAGGGCCACCGTAACACCTTCTACTTGCTGCATAATTTTGTCCTTAGATCGATGCCGACCGAAGGAATCATGCAAGCGGTGCGTTCGTCGGGAGCGGCCCGGACGGCCGGCCCCGACGACGCGAACGTGAGGTCAGCCCTTGAGGACTTCGACCAGCGTCTTGCCGAGGCGTGCCGGCGACGGCGAGACGCGGATGCCGGCCGATTCCATGGCGGCGATCTTGTCTTCCGCGCCACCCTTGCCGCCGGAAATGACTGCGCCGGCATGGCCCATGGTGCGGCCGGGAGGAGCCGTGCGGCCGGCGATGAAGCCGACCATCGGCTTCTTGCGGCCACGCTTGGCTTCGTCTTTCAGGAACTGAGCCGCTTCTTCTTCGGCCGAGCCGCCGATTTCACCGATCATGATGATCGACTTCGTCTCGTCGTCGGCGAGGAACATTTCCAGCATGTCGATGAACTCGGTGCCCTTGACCGGGTCGCCGCCGATGCCGACAGCCGTGGTCTGGCCGAGGCCTTCGTTGGAGGTCTGGAACACCGCTTCATAGGTGAGCGTGCCGGAGCGCGAAAGAACGCCGACCGAACCCTTGCGGAAGATGTTGCCCGGCATGATGCCGATCTTGCACTCGTTCGGGGTGAGCACGCCCGGGCAGTTCGGGCCGATCAGGCGCGACGACGACTTGTCGAGGCGAGCCTTGACCTTGACCATGTCGGCAACCGGGATGCCTTCGGTGATGCAGACGATCAACGGGATCTCGGCGTCGATGGCTTCGATGATCGCAGCCGCGGCACCGGCCGGCGGAACATAGATTACCGAGGCATTGGCGCCGGTGACGTCACGGCCTTCGGCAACCGAAGCGAAGATCGGCAGGCTTTCGCCCTTGGAGCCGGTCCAGGTCTCGCCGCCCTTCTTCGGGTGGATACCGCCGACCATCTGGGTGCCGTGATAGGCAAGCGCCTGCTCGGTGTGGAAGGTGCCGGTCTTGCCGGTCAGGCCCTGTACGAGAACCTTTGTGTCTTTGTTGATCAGAATGGACATGGATCAGCTTTCCTCTTCCTCGATATCGAGGGAATCGAATTCCTCAAAAGCATCGCGCGACCAGCGGTAGCCTTTGCCAGACGTTTCCGGCTCAACGAGATGGCTTCGTAGATTTTTGGACCAGTTCGTATGGAACCAGTCGAACTGGCTATCCACCTTGGAGATCCCGAGTTCGCCCTTCCAGACAAACAAGGTTTCGTCTTTCGACTTTTCCTTGAAGTAGGCCACGGCGTCTTCGTTGTCGGTGAAGTGCGCCCAACGCTCGGCAACCCCGTCTTCAGGTTCAGGAGACCTGTCCCAGCAAACGAAATAGCACAGATCGAGGTCGGTCTGGCTCGGGCCAAACGGTTGACGCGCGATAGGTTTGCCCTGATCGGTCACGATGTCAGGCTCCCTTAACCGCTGCGACGATCTTCTGGGCGGCGTCGTCCAGATCATCGGCCGAAACCGTGTTCAGGCCGCTTTCATTGATGATCTTCTTGCCGAGCTCGGCGTTGGTGCCCTCGAGGCGAACGACGAGCGGAACCTTGAGGCCCACTTCCTTGACGGCGGCGATCACGCCTTCGGCAATGACGTCGCACTTCATGATGCCGCCGAAGATGTTGACCAGGATGCCTTCGACAGCCGGATCGGCGGTGATGATCTTGAAGGCCGCGGTGACCTTTTCCTTGGAGGCGCCGCCACCGACGTCGAGGAAGTTCGCCGGCTCAGCACCGTAGAGCTTGATGATGTCCATGGTCGCCATGGCAAGGCCGGCGCCGTTGACCATGCAGCCGATGTTGCCTTCGAGGGCGACATAGGCGAGGTCGTACTTCGACGCTTCGATTTCCTTCTCGTCTTCCTCGGTCGTGTCGCGGAGCGCAACGACGTCGTCGTGGCGGAACAGCGCATTGCCGTCGAACGAGACCTTGGCGTCGAGAACGCGCAGGCGGCCGTTGGTCATGACGATCAGCGGGTTCACTTCCAGAAGGCTCATGTCCTTCTCGACGAAGGCCTTGTAGAGGATCGGGAACAGCGTCTCGGAATCGGCGCGGGCTTCGCCTTCGAGCTTCAGCGCGTCGGCGAGCGTCTTCAGGTTGGCGGCGGTCACACCCGTCTCCGGGTCGATCGCGACGGTGACGATCTTTTCAGGCGTGTGTTCGGCAACGGCTTCGATGTCCATGCCGCCTTCGGTCGAAACGACGAAAGCGACCTGGCCGACGGCGCGGTCGACGAGGATCGAGAGGTAAAGCTCGCGATCGATGTCGGCGCCATCTTCGATGTACAGGCGGTTGACCTGCTTGCCGGCCGGGCCGGTCTGCTTGGTCACCAGCGTGTTGCCGAGCATTTCCTTGACGTTGGCGACGACGTCTTCGACCGACTTGGCCAGGCGCACGCCGCCCTTGGCGTCGGCGTTGAGCTCCTTGAACTTGCCCTTGCCGCGGCCACCGGCATGGATCTGGCTCTTGACGACATAGAGCGGGCCCGGGAGCTTCTTTGCAGCAGCTTCGGCTTCGGCGGCGGAGAAGATCGCGACACCTTCCGCGACCGGCGCGCCGTAGCTCTTCAACAGAGCCTTGGCCTGATATTCATGAATGTTCATGGTGTTTTTCCTGTCTGGAGCATTTTGCAGACAGGTGGGACACCTGTCGTCGCACAAATGCGGCAAAAACAAAGAGGTAGAGCGGATGTAAGCGTCCGCTCCACCGGCGCGATTACTGCTTCAGGCTCGGCGCGATGCCGATGCAGGCTTCGCAGAGGCCGGCGACCGAAGCGACCGACTTGTCGAAAGCTTCCTTCTCGGTCTTGTTGAGGTCGATCTCGATGATGCGCTCGACGCCGCCGGCGCCGATGACGGTCGGAACGCCGACATACATGTCCTTGACGCCGTACTGGCCGGTCAGGTGCGCAGCGCAGGGCAGAACGCGCTTCTTGTCCTTGAGGTAGGCTTCGGCCATCTCGATCGCGGAAGCGGCCGGCGCGTAGTAGGCAGAGCCGGTCTTGAGCAGACCGACGATTTCGGCGCCGCCGTCACGGGTGCGCTGGATGATTTCTTCGAGGCGCTCCTTGGTGACCCAGCCCATCTCGATGAGGTCGGTCAGCGGAATGCCAGCGACGGTCGAGTAGCGGGCGAGCGGCACCATGGTGTCGCCATGACCGCCGAGAACGAAGGCGGTGACGTCCTGGACCGAAACGTTGAATTCCTGGCTGAGGAACAGGCGGAAGCGCGCGCTGTCGAGAACGCCGGCCATCCCGACGACCTTGTTCTTCGGCAGGCCGGAGAACTTCTGCAGCGCCCAGACCATGGCGTCGAGCGGGTTGGTGATGCAGATCACGAAGGCGTTCGGGGCATACTTCTTGATGCCTGCACCGACCTGTTCCATGACCTTGAGGTTGATGCCGAGAAGGTCGTCACGGCTCATGCCCGGCTTGCGGGCAACACCGGCGGTGACGATGCACACGTCAGCGCCTTCGATGGCGGAATAGTCGCTGGCACCCGTCAGGTTCGCGTCGAAGCCTTCGACCGGGGAGGACTGGCCGATGTCGAGGCCTTTACCCTGGGGGATGCCGTCGGCGATGTCGAAGAGGACGATGTCGCCCAGTTCCTTCAGGCCGGCGAGATGCGCCAGCGTGCCACCAATCATCCCTGAACCGATAAGTGCGATCTTGTTGCGCGCCATGAAAGTGCTTCCTTTGTGATCCCAAACTGATCGAGGCCTGAAACGCCGCAAACGCCAAACCTTCGCCGGAAGCCATTAAACGGCAATCGTTAAAATATCAAACGATACTTTTGGATGGAACAATTTCAATCGGTTAGATCATAAAATTCTTACGTAAACGTAAGAATTTCCGTCATGCCTGCGTCACGAAACAGCACTGTTGGCGGGGTGCGCGGCGGCGTATTCTTCACTCTGCATCTCGATCAGCCGCGAAACCGTGCGGTCGAATTCGAAGCCTTCGGTACCCTTCTTCTGGGTCAGGAGATCCTGCGGCGCCGAGGCCGCCGAGGCGAAGAGACGGGCGCCGTTGTCGTAAAGCGTGTCGACCAGAAGAATGAAGCGTTTGGTCTCGTTGCGCATGTGGGGCCCCAGATGCGGCACGTGATCGACGAAGATCGTCGTGTAGCGCGCGAGGATCGCCAGATAGTCGGCGGCCCCCAGCGGCTGCTGGCAGAGGTCGGCGAAGGTGAAGCGGGCGCTCTTGCCGGCAGCGACCGGCACAGGGATCTTGCGGCCCTTGCGCGCCACCTCCGCAGCAGCGACCGGTGCGCCGGCCGTCACGCAGTACCAGGCGCGATCCATGGCGGCTTCTGCTTCCGCTCCGAGCGGCGACAGCCAGACCGGGCTGCCGTCCGTCTTGGTCAGGCGATAGTCGGTATCCGTATCCAGCGAGATGATCTCGGCATTGGCCTTCAGGAGATCGATGAAGGGCAGGAAGAGGCCGCGGTTCAGCCCGTCGCGATAGAGATTGTCAGGCGCCACGTTTGACGTCGCCACCAGCACGCAGCCCTTGGCGAACAGCTCGCCAAAAAGGCGGCCAAGGATCATCGCATCGGCGATATCGGTGACCGTAAACTCATCGAAGCAGAGAAGCCGCGCCTCGCCGAAAAGCTCGGAGGCGACCGGCGGGATCGGATCGGCCTGCTTCGTCTCGCCATTCTTCAGCTTCTGGCGGTGCTTGTAGATCCGCTCATGCACGTCAGCCATGAACTCGTGAAAATGCGCCCGGCGCTTGCGCTGGATCGGCACGGCCTCGAAGAACATGTCCATCAGCATGGTCTTGCCGCGGCCGACGCCGCCATGGATGTAGAGCCCTTTGACCGGCGGATGATCCTTCTTGCGCGAGGCAAAAAGCCAGCCGAGCGCATTGGTCTTGCGCGACGGTCTGCTCGCGAGCAACTCGGCCGAAAGGTGGTCGAATCGCCGGGCGATCGCGAACTGGGCGGGATCGCGTTTGCGCTCGCCGCTCTGAACGAGCGTTTCGAGCTTGCGGTAGATGCTGTCGTCAGGATTGAGCACGTCTCACCCGAGGTGGACCGGAAAACAGGAAGCCCGGCGGTAAGCCGGGCTGGACCATGCCATTAGCGGCTGAGGCTGACGGGCTGGCCACCATTGGTCGAGCCGTCGAAGCGCGCATCGGCCGTCTTGTAGAGGCGGGCGATGGCGTTGCCGGTACGGTCCTTCAGGACAACCTGCTTGCCGGCCACTTCCCAGGAGCCCATGGCCGTGAGCTCGCCGGCGCAGCCGCGCGTGCCGCCGCGCGAACCGCTGCCGAGGTTGGTAAGCGTCAGGAACATGTCGCAGGAGCTGCCGGCGCTGGAAACGCGCCAGTTGCCGACCATCGATTCCTTGGTCACATCGAGTGCGTTGGTGGCTGCGGCAACCTGCGTGCCGGCTTGCTGCGCGCCACCCGCTACCGCCGTTCCAGCCGTCGGTGCAGCCGGGAATTGCGACGTGTTGCCAGTGGGATCGGGGAGCTGGTTCGACGAGACCGACGGCACGGGCTGAGCCTGGAGGGGAGCAGGTGAAGAATCCTGGGAGCTGAAGCCACCCATCGATGTCCGCTGGCATCCGGTCAGCGCAAGCACAACCGCCAGCCCCGCCGCCGCATGAATAACCCGCATATCTTTACTCCCGATGTGTTCCGCGAACCATGATGCAACGCGATAATATAGGCCGAAATACAGCAAATCCACCTGTCAAATCAAGGGACGACGATTCATGGAGACCTGTTGCAGGATTGAAACGTCCGCGCGAACGGGACAATCGCGAATTCTTGCCCGGCCGCGTGTTGCTTCGGGTGACCGAAATGACCGTCTTGCGCCGGCACAATCAACGATTGTCGGATGGGCCGACTGGGCCGTTTGAGGGCGCTTCCTCGCTCCACCGAGAGGAAACGCAAACGGCGGGCACAGGGCCCGCCGCGATGTGCGATAACTCTTAAAGAGCGTCGGATCAGACCCGACGCTCGACCAGCATCTTCTTGATCTCGCCGATCGCCTTGGCCGGGTTGAGGCCCTTCGGACAGGCCTGGGCGCAATTCATGATCGTGTGGCAGCGATAGAGGCGGAACGGATCCTCGAGATTGTCGAGACGTTCACCGGTCGCTTCATCGCGGCTGTCGATCAGCCAGCGATAGGCCTGCAGCAGAACCGCCGGACCGAGGTAACGGTCGCCGTTCCACCAATAGCTCGGACAGGAGGTCGAGCAGCAGGCGCAGAGAATGCATTCGTAGAGGCCGTCGAGCTTAAGGCGGTCCTCGTGGCTCTGCTTCCATTCCTTGGCCGGCGTCGGCGTCACCGTCTTCAGCCAGGGCTCGATCGAGCGGTGCTGGGCATAGAAGTGGGTGAGGTCCGGCACCAGGTCCTTGACGACGGGCATGTGCGGCAGCGGATAGACCTTTACCGCACCCTTCACCTCGTCCATGCCCTTGGTGCAGGCCAGCGTGTTGGTACCGTCGATGTTCATCGCGCAGGAGCCGCAGATGCCTTCGCGGCAGGAGCGGCGCAGCGTCAGCGTCGGATCGATCTTGTTCTTGATGTAGAGCAGACCGTCGAGCACCATCGGGCCGCAATCGTCGATATCGATATAGAAGGTATCGATGCGCGGATTGTTGCCGTCATCCGGGTTCCAGCGGTAGATGCGGTATTCGCGAACATTGGTCGCGCCTTCCGGCTTCGGCCAGACCTTGCCTTCGGTCATCTGCGAGTTCTTGGGGAGAGCGAGTTCAACCATGTGCCTTATTCCTCAAGATCAGTAGACGCGGGCCTTGGGCTCGATCTTTTTCGGATCGATGCCTTCGGCGATCAGGTCGGTGTGAACCGGGCGATAGTCGAGCTTGACGTCGCCAGCCTCGTTGACCCAGGCGAGCGTGTGCTTGCGCCAGTTGACGTCGTCGCGGCCGCCAAGCGCCCCGCCGGTATAGTCTTCGCGGGCGTGCGAGCCACGGCTCTCCTTGCGCGCTTCGGCGCCGTAGATCGTGGTGATGGCGTTGGCCATCAGGTTCTGCAGCTCCAGTGTCTCGACGAGGTCGGAATTCCAGATCATCGACCGGTCGGTAACCTTCACGTCTGGCAATTCCTGCCAGATCGCCGAGATGCGCTTGCAGCCCGATTCCAGCGATTCCTGCGTGCGGAACACGGCGGCGTCTTCCTGCATGGCGCGCTGCATCTTTTCACGCAGCACCGCCGTCGGCGTGCCGCCATTGGCGTGACGCTGGGCGTCGAAGCGGGCCATGATCTTGTCGCAGGCGGCGACGTTGAGCGCCGGCACCGCCTCGTTGCGGTCGATGACCTGGCCGGCGCGGATGGCAGCGGCCCGGCCGAAGACGACCAGGTCGATCAGCGAGTTCGAGCCGAGACGGTTGGCACCGTGCACCGAAGCGCAGCCGGCTTCACCCACGGCCATCAGGCCGGGCGCGATGCGCTCGGGGTTCTGGCTGTCGGCGTTGAGCACTTCGCCCCAATAGTTGGTCGGCACGCCGCCCATGTTGTAGTGCACGGTCGGCAGGACCGGGATCGGCTCGCGGGTCACGTCGACGCCGGCAAAGATCTTCGCCGATTCCGAGATGCCCGGCAGGCGTTCATGCAGCACGGCCGGATCGAGATGGTCGAGATGCAGGAAGATGTGGTCCTTGTTCTTGCCGACGCCGCGGCCTTCGCGGATTTCCATCGTCATGCAGCGCGAAACGACGTCGCGCGACGCAAGGTCCTTGGCCGACGGCGCATAGCGCTCCATGAAACGCTCGCCTTCGGAATTGACGAGATAACCGCCTTCGCCGCGCGCACCCTCGGTGATCAGGCAGCCTGCGCCGTAGATGCCGGTCGGGTGGAACTGGACGAATTCCATGTCCTGCAGCGGCAGGCCGGCACGGGCGATCATGCCGCCGCCGTCGCCGGTGCAGGTGTGAGCCGAGGTTGCCGAGAAATAGGCGCGGCCGTAACCACCGGTCGCCAACACCACCATCTTGGCGGAGAAGCGATGGATGGTGCCGTCGTCGAGGTTCCAGGCAACGACGCCGGTGCAGCGTCCGTCATCCGACATGATCAGGTCGAGCGCGAAATACTCGATGAAGAATTCGGCGTTGTTCCTGAGCGCCTGGCCGTAAAGCGTGTGCAGGATGGCGTGACCGGTGCGGTCGGCCGCAGCACAGGTGCGCTGCACCGGCGGGCCTTCGCCATAGTTCTGCATGTGGCCGCCGAACGGCCGCTGGTAGATCTTGCCTTCCTCGTTGCGCGAGAACGGCACGCCATAGTGCTCGAGCTCATAGACCGCCTTCGGCGCTTCCATGGCGAGGTACTGCATGGCGTCGACGTCGCCGAGCCAGTCAGAACCCTTGACGGTATCGTAAAGGTGCCACTGCCAGCTGTCCGGCGTCATGTTCTGCAGCGAGGCGGCGATGCCGCCCTGGGCCGCGACGGTGTGCGAACGGGTCGGGAAGACCTTGGTGATGCAGGCCGTCTTCAGGCCCTGCTCCGCCATGCCGAGCGTGGCGCGCAGACCGGCACCGCCGGCGCCGACGACGACGACGTCGAAGGCGTGATCGACATACTGATAGGCCTTGCCGTTTGCAGCGGGTGAACTGATCGATGCCATGACGAAATTACCCTGCAAAAGCGATCTTCAGGATGGCGAAAAGACAGAGTCCGCCAACCGCGATCGCGAAAAATGTGTTGAGCATGAGAAGGGCGATCTTCGCGCCCTCGCCGTGCACGTAGTCCTCGATGATCACCTGCATGCCGAGCTTCATGTGGATCAGGCCCGAAAGCAGGACCAGTCCCATGACGACGGCGACGAAGGGGTTCGAAAGAGCTGCGACGACGTCCGCGTAGGGAGCGCCGGCATAACGAACGAGGAAGATGACGAAGAAGATCAGCAGCGGCACGTTGGCGACCGCCGTGACGCGCTGGCGCCAGAAGTGATCGGTGCCTTCCTTGGCGGAGCCGTAGCCGCGGACCTTGCTGAGAGGTGTGCGCATGTTCATGGTCTTGTCCCCTCAGTATCGCACGAGATAGCCGACCACCCAGATCAGCACGGTGAGCGCTACCGACCCGACGATCGTTGCCTTGGCCACCTTCGTGGCAAAATGCTTCTCGTAGCCATAGCCGAGGTCCCACATGAAGTGGCGCAGGCCACCGAGCATATGATGCACCAGGGCCCAGGTGTAGCCGAAGAGCACCAGCTTGCCGAGGAGCGTGCCGAACAGCCAGCTGACCCAGTCATAATATGCTTCGCCGGACGCGGCGGCGATCAACCACCAGGCCACGAGGATGGTGCCGAAATAGAGCGCGCCGCCGGTAATGCGGTGCACAATGGACATCACCATTGTCGGGATTGGTTTATAGATTTGAAGATGCGGCGAGAGCGGCCGGCTTCTTGTGACATCCGTCATCGGAACCTCACGGAAATGCCCGGATTTACGCCCAAAAAGTGGACGATTTTAGTCCGGTATCGCACCTGATTGTGCGCAATTCAGTCCTTCGGACCTTTAATCACCATATTGCTTAACGACAAGTGTGTTTGCAGTGCAAAATCAATTTAATCGATTAGACGAAAAGCGGCATTTTCAGGTCCGACCGAGACACCGCGCCCGATTAACGATACGCACGAAAAACACAACCAAATCCGTGACTTTCAGGCGAAATTGCCCCAGAGTGGACTTAACGATTTGTTAAGCGTTTTGCGGAGGGCGGACAGAATGACTCTGTTGCGAGCAATCCATGCGACCAAAGTTTTAGCACTTGCCGGCCTCCTTGTCGCCACTGCCTGCCTGCCGGTCAGGGCAGGAGACTGGGGCGGGCCGCCGGAAGTGCAGACGCGCAGCCGGCATATCCGGCTGCATTCGCATCGCTCCTTTACCCGCCACCAGTTCGAGCGCATGGGTTATCGCGCAACGTACGGCCGCAATCAGGTACCGCGCAACGATTGGACCGCCCAGAACGGACCGCCGGAAGTCGAGACCCGCGGCCGGCATATCCGCCTTCCCCGATACCGTCCATATGACAGGCACTATACCGAGCGGCGGCACTACCGCGACGGCTGGGGGCGTGACCAGGCAATGCGCAACATCTGGACATCAGGCGACCGCTACGATTATCGCCCGGATATCTACGGCGGCGATGGCTTGCCCGACACGATCGGCAGCATCGGCACCTATGTCGGCGGCATTTCAGCCTATAGGGATCCGGGCAACGGCATCTATTTCAGCCAGGAAGGCAACTACCGCTACTATGACGACGGTCAGTTTGCGCCGCCGCAGCCGGTGAAGCGCGCAAAGATCATCGTCGTGTCGCCGAAAACGTTCAACCACTCCTGCGCCTGGGAACATGGTGTCTGCGTGATCCGGCGGTAGCTTTGCGACAAGCTGAGCGAAGGCCTTGAACGTCACTCATCAATGACAGCCAGGCTGAATCGCGTTCAGCGCCCAACAACCGGTGCACGCCTTCGATCGAAGGCCGATCGCAACCGAGCCACCCGTCAATCCTGAACCACCGCAGGCGCGGACGCGCCGAACCGCCAGACCGTCGTGCGCTTGACCTCGCTGTCTTCAAGCGCCCTTGTGACCGGCACCTCGTAGGTCGCCAGCGCCGTCATCCTGTCGCGCGGACAATAGGCGCGACCGGGATCGCCGACGATAACCGTCGCACCGCCGGAAACGATCGCCGTGAACCACGGCAGCAGGCGCTCGGCAAAGGACTTGTCGTAGAAGACGTCGCCGGCAAGGTAGATGTCGGCGGCCAGGTCGCGGCCGGTGATATCCTCTGCAGTATAGGCAATCTCGACGCCGTTGAGGTCGGCATTGAGCCGCACCGCCGTCTCGGCCCAGGGATCGATATCGGCGGCAAGCACCGAAGCCGCACCGGCCTTCATCGCGGCGATGGCGACCAGCCCGGAACCCGAGGCGAAGTCGACGACACGCCGGCCGCGCACCACCTCCGGATGATCGATGATATAACGCGCCAGCCCCTGGCCGCCGGCCCAGGCAAAGGCCCAGAACGGCGGCGGCAGACCGATTTCCTCCAGTTCCTCCTCCGTTTTCAGCCAGAGCTCGTGCGCTTCCGTCGCCAGATGCAGCCGGATTTCCGGCACATGCGGCGGCGACAGAACGCCGGTATTGGCGCGGATGAAGCTTTCGGGATCGGTCTTCAAGAAACGCTCCAAGCGTGATCCGAAAAGTGGGAACCGATTTTCGGATAAATCACGCGGAAAACAAAGCTACCGTGGCGGATTGTCGAACCCGGCCATGCAGCAGACCTCGATCCACTCGTCTTCGGTGACCGGCTGGACAGACAGGCGCATGCTGGTGACCAGGGCCATGTTGGCGAGCTTCGGGTTATCCTTGATCTCCTTCAGCGTCACCGGCCGCGGCACGTCGCAAACGGCGCGAATATCAACGCAGTCCCAGCGGGCATCACCCTCGGCGGTCGAATCCGGATGCGACAGCGCGCACACTTCGGTGATGCCGACGATTTCGAGCCCTTCGTTCGAGTGGTAGAAGAAGCCCTTGTCGCCGATCTGCATCGCCCGCATGTTGTTGCGTGCGAGGTAGTTGCGAACGCCGGTCCATTCGGCGCCCTTCGCGCCAACGTCCTTCTGCATCTGCCAGGACCACTTGAAGGGTTCGGATTTGTAAAGCCAGAACGCCATCGCGCTTCAAGCCTCCGGGTTGTTGAAGACCCAGTTGAAGGCCTTGATTTCGACGTTGGAGAACAGGCCAGCCTTGGCATAGGGATCGGCTTCGGCGATGGCGCGCGCATCGTCGATCGTCTCCGCCTTGACGATGACCAGGCTGCCGGTCGGCTTGCCGTCGTCGCCGAGGAAGGGGCCGGCCATTTTCAGAATGCCCTTGGCATTGAGATCGTTGAGATAGGCGACATGATCCGGGCGCGTGTCGAGCCGAAGTTGCAGCGCGCCTGTTTTGTCGGTGCATTGAAGTGCGAAGAGCATGCTTCCTCCTGAGTTTTCGTTTGGCGCGGGATGCGGGCGGAAAACCGCTTAGCACTTTTCCTCATCCCGCCGACCAGTTCATTCCTGGGTGATCGGACGGGACATCAATTGTTCAAGGGCCGTGCGCACATCGAGCCTGCCGTCGATGATGGCGGCAACCGCTTCCGTGATCGGCATCTCGACGCCGAGATCGCACGCGACGCGGGCGGCGACCGAGGCGGCAAAAGCACCCTCGACAAGTTCGCCCTGGCGTCCGCTGGCGCGGCCATCCTTGCCGAGCGCAATGCCGAAGCGCAGGTTGCGCGACTGATGGCTTGTCGCCGTCAGCACGAGATCGCCGAGCCCCGAGAGGCCGCGAACGGTATCGGCATCGCCACCTTCGGCGACGACAAAACGAGACATTTCCGCAAGACCACGCGAGATCAGCGCCGCCCGGGCGCTATCGCCCAGACCCGCGCCCTCGACGATGCCGCAGGCAATGGCAAGCACGTTCTTCAACGCGCCGCCAAGCTGCACGCCGATGCGATCTTCTGAAGGATAGAGACGGAAGGTCGGGCCGGACAGAGCCTCGGCGAGCAGCGTCGCCGTGTCATTGTCGGCGGCAGCGACCACCATCGCCGTCGGCAGCCCCTTGGCGATGTCGGCCGCGAAGCCGGGGCCGGAGAGCACGCCGATGCCGTGGCCCGGCAGTTCTTCCGCCAGCACATCGGTCAGCAGACGGCCCGTCGCCTGCTCCATGCCCTTGGCGCAGGTAACGATCGTCGCCGCGGCATTGATCGACGGGCCATATTGCCGCGCGGCCTCCCTGTGGGCCTGCGAGGGCATCACGAACAGCACGATCTCGGCATCGCCGAGCACCGCGGCATCCGCGCTGTGCTTGAGCCCCGCCGGCAGGTCGATGCCCGGAAGCGCCCGCTCGTTGCGACCGGTTCGCCGACATTCATCCGCAATCTCCTCGCGCCGGGCGAGAAGGGTCACATCGCTGCCGTTGGCCGATGCGGCGACGGCGGCAAGTGCCGTGCCGAAGGCACCCGCACCGACCACCACGATCTTCGGGTTGGCGTTCATATCCTGTCCATCATGCCTTGGCGCCACGCTTGCCCGAACCGAGCAAGGTTTGCGCCTGTTGGTCGAGCGGCCAGCGCGACCGCGGCGCGACATCGAGACCGTCGGCCGGCAAACCGGCGGCAAACCGTTCGGCACCCGCCCAGGCGATCATCGCGGCATTGTCGGTACACAGTTGCAATGGCGGTGCGATGAAATCGAAGCCGTTCTTGTCGCAGAGTTCCTGGAGCGTCGCGCGCAGCACCTGATTGGCGGCTACCCCGCCGGCAACGACCAGCGCCGGTTTTTCCACCGACGCGTGATCCGCCTTGAACCGCTTCAATCCGCGCCCGATCCGATCCTTCAGCGTGCGCGAGATCGCACGCTGGAAGGAGGCGCAGATGTCGGCGATGTCCTGCTCCGTCACCGGCTCCAGCGATTGCGCCGCCTGGCGGACCGCGGTCTTCAGCCCCGAGAACGAGAAATCGAGCCTGGCGTCGCCGACCAGCGGGCGGGGAAAATCGAAACGCCCGGGATTACCGCTCACCGCCGCCCGCTCGACCGCCGGCCCGCCCGGATAGGGAAGGCCGAGCAACTTCGCCGTCTTGTCGAAGGCCTCGCCGAGCGCGTCGTCGATCGTCGTGCCCCAGCGCTCGTAGTCGCCGACGCCCTTGACCAGGATCAGCTGCGTGTGGCCGCCGGAAACGAGCAGCATCAGATAGGGAAAGGAAAGGCCGTCGGTCAGCCGCGCGGTCAGTGCATGGCCTTCGAGATGGTTGACGGCGTAGAGCGGCTTGCCGGTCGCCCGGGCGATCGCCTTGCCGGTCATCAGCCCGACGATCAGGCCGCCGATCAGACCGGGACCACTTGTCGCAGCAATCGCGTCGATGTCCTGGAGCGTCACGCCGGCGCGCAGCAGCGCCTCCTCGATCAGGGCATCGAGCGCCTCAACATGGGCGCGCGCGGCAATTTCTGGAACGACGCCGCCATAGGCGCTATGCTCTTCCAGCTGGCTGAGAACGACATCGCCGAGGATGCTTCCTCTGCCGTTTTCGTCGCGCAGCACGACGGAAGCGGCGGTTTCATCGCAGCTTGTTTCTATGCCGAGGATGCGCAAGGGCGGGGACATCAGGAACTACTCAAAGATTGCGGTGGCACCGAAAGGTGGGTACACGGAACTCCGGTAACAATGGATAGCCTTTGATGCAAACAAAACCTTTCCGGATCGGCACGCGCGGCAGCCCGCTGGCGCTCGCCCAAGCCCATGAAACGCGTGATCGCCTCGCGGCAGTGCATGGTCTGTCGCTGGAAATGTTCGAGATCGTCATCCTTTCCACCAAGGGCGATCGCATCACCGATCGGTCGCTCGCCGAGATCGGCGGCAAGGGCCTGTTCACCGAGGAAATCGAACAGCAGTTGCTGTCAGGCGAACTCGATTTCGCCGTGCATTCGTCGAAAGACATGCCGACCAGACTTCCCGACGGCCTGTTTCTTTCGGCCTTCCTGCCGCGTGAAGACATCCGTGACGCCTTCGTCGGCCGCACCGCACCGAGGCTGATGGAATTGCCGCAAGGCGCGACCGTCGGCTCGTCGTCGTTGCGCCGCCAGGCGCTGATCCGCCGGCTGCGGCCAGACATCAACGTCATCACCTATCGCGGCCAGGTCGAGACGCGGCTGCGCAAGCTCGCCGAGGGCCAGGTCGATGCGACGCTGCTTGCCTATGCCGGCCTGAAGCGGCTCGGCATGACCGACGTGCCGACCGAGCTGCTTGATCCGGAAGAGTTTCCGCCGGCACCGGCCCAGGGCGCGATCTGTATCGAGAGCAGGATGGCCGACAAACGCGTCAACGACCTGCTCGCCGCGATCGACGATGCACGAACCCATGAGGCGGTCGCCTGCGAACGTGGCTTCCTCGCGACGCTCGACGGCTCCTGTCGCACCCCGATCGCCGGTCTGGCGATCTCCGACGGCACCCATCTGCGTTTCTCCGGCATGATCCTGACGCCTGATGGTCGCACCCATCACCGCATCGCTGTCGAAGGCAAGGCTACCGATGCCGAAGCCCTTGGGCAAAAGGCCGGCGAAGACATCCGCGCGCAGGCGGGACCCGGCTTCTTCGCGAGCTGGACCTGAACCATGCGGCTGCTCGTGACCCGGCCGCAGCCCGCCGCCGAGGCGACGGTCAGCCGGCTGGAGGCCATGGGTCATCGGCCGCTGCTGCTGCCGTTGGCACGAGCAGAACATTTGCCTGAGGCGGCGCGAAGAGCGCTCGAAAAGCCGCATACCGCGATCGCCCTCACCAGCGCCGAAGCCGTTCGGGTGCTCGCCGAACTTGGCGCTGAACTGGAGGCGCATAAGACGGAACCCTGCTTCTGCGTCGGCGAGGCGACGGCCCGTGCGGCACGCGACCTCGGCTTCACCTCGGTCCACACGGGAGCCGGAACGGGCAAGAGCCTCGCGGACCTGATCGCGGCAACCCCTGCTGCATCTGAAACACCCCTGCTCTATCTCGCCGGATCGCCCCGCTCCGACGGACTTGAAGCCACGCTGCGGCGGCTTCAAGTCGAGCACGTCACTGTTGAATGCTACCGCATGCAGCCGATCGCGCACCCGCCCGAGGCTTTGGCGCGCCTGCTGTCCGCCGGCCAGCCGGAGGCTGTGTTGCTCTATTCCCATGACACCGCGCGACGCTTCGCCGCGCTTCTTGTCGAAGCCGGCCTTAAGGCCGCCGCCTTCTCGCCGCGCTACCTCTGCCTCAGCGCCGCCGTTGCCGGAGCCCTGCCGGACGGGACACCGGTCGAGGTCGCCTCAAGACCCGACGAAGAAAGCCTTTTCAGGCTTCTCTAATGCTATTTCGATCAAAAACGGAAGCAAGGGGGCTTTCCCTCACCGGCCAGCCTGACTAGGTTTGTTGCCAGAACCGACAGGCAACAACGGTAAGAGGTCACCATGGTATCGGAAAACCCGCCGCGCCGCTCGAAAGCCGAGAAAGAGCCGCTGACGATCGACCTTGAAGCGGAAAAAGCCGTGACGGAAGACGCCGAAGCAACGGCCGGCCGCGCGGCAACCGCCGATGAACCTACCGAAGTCTCCGAGACCGATGGCGCAGCGGAAGCCCGGCTCGAAGAGGAAATCGAGGAGCAGCGCGCCGATGCGGCAGCAGCCGCCTTCACCGAGGAGCCGCCGCATATCAGCCGCGAGCCTGAGGCAACCGCCGTGCAAAAGCCGCCGTCCAATGCCGGCTCATTGGCGGCCGGCATCCTCGGCGGCCTGGTCACGCTGCTCGGCTTCGGCGTGCTGCAATATGCCGGCTATATCCCCCCGCTCGGCCCCGACCGCGGCGCATCGACCACGGACATGACGCTTTCGAGCGAAATCCAGGCCCTGCGCGATCAGGTGGCCGGCATGCAGGTGCCAACAGCAACCGTCGACATCGCACCGCTTGAGAACCGCCTCGCCGCACTGGAGCAGACAACTGCACAACCGGGGGCCGGCGGAGCGGCAACCGCCGAGGTGACAGCGCTCCAAGCCGAAGTGTCGAACCTGACCAAGGAGATCGCCGCGCTGAAATCAGGCCTTGCCGAAGCGCGGCAATCGGCAACGGCGGCCAGGGCCGAACTGACAAGCCGCATCGATTCCGCCGAACAGAAACTCAACGAGCCTGCCAACGATATCCAGGTCGCCAAGGCCGTCGCCGTCACCGCGCTCAAGACCGCGATCGATCGCGGCGGGCCGTTCCTGGCTGAGCTCGATGCGCTCCGCAGCATTGCCCCTGATGAGGCCGCGGTGACCGGCCTCGCCCAGGATGCAACGACAGGCGTGGCAACGCGGACGGACCTTCGCCGGGACTTTGCAACGGTATCGGGAACAATGCTCGACGCGCTTGATCAGCCGGACCCGAACGAGGGCATCTTCGACCGCCTCGTGTCCAGCGCCATGTCGGGCATCCGCGTGCGCCCCGTCGGCAGCGTCGAAGGCGACACGCCGGAGGCCGTCGTCGCCCGCATCGAGGACAAGCTGAACAACGGCGACCTCAAGGGGGCCGCATTGGAATGGGACGGTCTTCCGGCAGCGGCCAAAACCGCCGGCGAAGCGTTCAAGGCCAAGCTCGACCAGCGTCTCCGGGTCGAAGGCATCATCGATGCTGCCGTCGCGGCGACGATGGACAAGTCCGGCACCCAGGGCTGAGGAAGACAGACATGATCCGCATTTTGATCTTCATCCTGATCGTCCTTTGCCTTGGCCTCGGCTTTGCGTGGCTCGCGGATCGGCCGGGCGAACTCTCGCTCGTCTGGCAGGGGCAGCTCATCGAAATGAGCCTGATGCGCGCGGCATCGCTGCTGATCTCGCTGATTGCAGCCGTGCTGATCGCCATCTGGCTGGTACGCACAATCTGGCTGTCGCCGCACACCGTCACCCGCTATTTCCGCGCCCGAAAGCGCGACAGGGGCTATCAGGCGCTATCGACCGGCCTGATCGCTGCCGGCGCCGGCGACGCCAATCAGGCACGCAAGATGACGGCCCGCACCCGCGGCCTGATCAGCGCCGACCAGGAACCGTTGATCCACCTGCTCGAAGCCCAGACCTTCCTGATCGAGGGCAAGTACGACGACGCGCGCAAGAAGTTCGAACTGATGGCCGACGATCCGGAGACGCGCGAGCTCGGCCTGCGCGGTCTCTATCTCGAAGCCAAGCGCCTCGGCGCGCACGAGGCAGCGCGCCAATATGCCGAGCGGGCGGCCGAAAAGGCGCCGCACCTGCCCTGGGCGACGCTTGCGACGCTCGACAGCCAGAGCCAGGCCGGACAATGGGACGACGCGCTGCGCCTGCTTGACCAAAGCCGGACAGCCCATGTGCTTGAACGCAAGGAGGCCGACCGCAAGAAGGCCGTGCTTCTGACCGCCCGCGCCATGAGCCGCCTTGACGGCGATGCCAAGGCTGCCCGCGACGATGCGCTTGCCGCGCTCAAGCTTGACGAACACCTGGTGCCTGCCGCCCTCGTCGCGGCAAAGGCGCTGTTTCGCGAGGATAATCTGCGCAAGGGAGCGTCGATCCTCGAAAAGGCGTGGAAGCACGAGCCGCATCCCGATGTCGCCCGCCTCTACGTGCGGGCGCGCGGCGGCGACACGGCGGTCGACCGGCTGAAGCGCGCGAGAAAGCTCGAATCGCTGCGTCCAAACAATGCTGTCGCCATGGCAGCCGTCGCCGAGGCCGCACTCGAGGCGCGCGAGCTTCTGCTTGCCCGTACCAAGGCAGAGGCGGCAGCCCGGCTGGAGCCGACCGAGAGCATCTTTCTGCTGCTCGCCGACATCGAAGAGGCCGACACCGGTGACGAGGGCCGCATCCGCCACTGGATGGCCCAGGCCCTGAAGAGCCCGCGCGATCCCGCCTGGACCGCCGACGGCGTGACCTCGCCCACCTGGCTGCCGGTCTCGCCCGTCAGCGGGCGGCTCGACGCCTTCGAATGGAAAGCACCGGCCCTGCAGCTTGCCGCACAGGTCGAGGATGGCCATCTGAGCGCCGATGAAGCCATCCGCAGCCTGCCGCCAGTGGTGGCCGAGCACCATCCCGTAGCCCACGGTCCGGCACCGACGAAACAGGTTGTCGATACGCCGGTGATCATCGAAGCAGCGCCCGAAACGCCGCGGGAGCGCGCGGAGCCGATCAAGGTGGTGGAGGCCAGGAAGCCGGCCCCGATCGTCGAGAAGACACGCGAGAAGGAAGGTGCGTCCAATGGCGAGCAGGTCGCCGACCCGTTCTTCGGCCGTCCTCCGGACGATCCTGGCGTGCGGGAACCGGCTGCCGGCGAAAAAATGCCGGAAAAGACCAGTTTCCGATTGTTCTGAGTTTTTGAGGGGCTGTGGGCGAAAACATGTTTGAACGGTTCCGGACGTTTCTCGAGGGCCTGACCGGCCCGACGACGCGGATCGAGAGGGGTGACCCGCGCGTGGCGGTCATCGCACTCTGCATTCAGGTAATGGAGGCGGACGGCAAGATCCTCGCCTCCGAGCAGCGCAAGATGCGCACGATCATCAAGCAGCATTATGCACTCGACGATGCGGCACTCGGCGCGCTGGTCGAAGCCGGTAAATCCGCCGAGAGCGAGGCGATCGACTTCTATCAGTTCACCGCCGAAGTGAAGCGGCACCTTTCCGAGGAGCAGCGCATCGAATTGATCGGCATGCTCTGGGAAATCGTCTACGCCGACGGCGAGCGCAGCGAGATGGAAGACCATGTGATCTGGCGGATCGCCGATCTTCTCGGCGTGTCCGGACGGGACCGGGTCTTGAAGCGACGGGAGGTCGCGGCAAGGATCGATGCGGCGGAAGAAAGCGAACCGCAACAGGAAAGCTGAAATGCCGATACCCGCCGAGATCGACAGGAAACCCATCCTCATCGTCCTGCACCAGGAGCGATCGAGCGCCGGCCGTGTCGGCCAGATCCTCACGCAGAAGGGTTTTCCCCTCGACATCCGTCGTCCGGCGCTTGGCGACGAGCTGCCTTCGACGCTCGAACACCACGGCGGCACGATCATCTTCGGCGGCCCGATGAGCGCCAATGACGAGGAGGATTTCGTCCGTCGCGAGATCGACTGGCTGTCGGTGCCGCTGAGCGAAAACAAGCCCTATCTCGGCATCTGCCTCGGCGCACAGATGCTGGCGCGCAATCTCGGCGGCAAGGTTGCGCCGCATCATGAAGGTATGACGGAAATCGGCTGGTATCCGCTGGTGGCCACCGAAGCCGGCCGGGCGCTGATGGACTGGCCGGCCATGGTCTACCATTTCCATCGCGAGGGTTTCGATCTGCCGGCTGGAGCCGAACTGCTGGCGACCGGCGAAACCTATCCGAACCAGGCCTTCCGCTATGGCGACAATGCCTGGGGCATCCAGTTTCACGGCGAACTGACGCGCGCCATGATGCATCGCTGGGTCGTGCACGGCGCGCACCGCTTCGAGCTGCCTGGCGCCCAGATGGGCAAGGCCCATCTCGACGGTCGCATGCAGCACGATGCGCCGTTGCGCACCTGGATGGAGAATTTCCTCGATCTCATCTTTCTGCACGCCGGCGACAGGAAGACGGCCTGACGGCAAGCCTCGGCCGGGAGAACCTGCGCATTTTCTGGCTGAAAACCGCAGCTTTCCTGGAAGGGTTTTAGCGGTGGTGCTTTGGCACGTCGAGCGTGTCGATCTTGCGCAACTGCGGGAAGCCGAGCGCCCAGAGCGCCGACACCAGAAGCGTGCCCGCGCCGCCGAAAGCAACAGCAAAGACCGCGCCGAAGCCGGAGGCCATCATGCCTGCCCGGAATTCGCCAAGCTCATTGGAGGCGCCGACGAACACCATGTTGACCGCATTGACGCGACCGCGAAGCTCGTCCGGCGTCCACAGCGTGATCAGGATCTCGCGCACATAGACCGAGATCATGTCGGCAGCGCCCATGACGACGAGTGCTGCGATCGATACCCACGGCGTTGCCGACAGACCGAAGACGACGGTGCCGAGGCCGAAGAGAGCAACGCCGGTGAACATGTAGAAACCGGCGCGGTGACGGATGGGGTGGGCGGCCAGCCACACCGCCATGCCGACGGCGCCAACGCCGGGGGCGGCGCGCAGCAAGCCGAGACCCCATGGGCCAAGATCAAGGATATCGCGGGCAAAGACCGGCATCAGCGCGACGGCGCCGCCGAGCAGCACGGCGAAGAGATCGAGCGAGATCGCACCCAGCACCACCTTCTCCGCCTTGATATAGCGGAAACCGGCGGTGATTGTCTCCCAGCTCTGTGCCGACGCTTTGGAGCGCGCCGCCGGCTTCGGAATGGCAAACACCATCAGCGCCGCAGCGGCAAAGAAGCAGACGCCGACGGCATAGGGCGCGACGGGGCCGAAGCCATAGATCAGGCCGCCTGCGACCGGACCGACGATCATCGCCGTCTGCCACGATGTCGAATTCCAGGCGATCGCATTGGGCAGGTCTTCGGGCGGGACCAGATTGGGTGCCAGCGACTGCGAGGCGGGCGCCAGAAACGCGCGCTCGATGCCGAAGACGATCAGGATGGCATAGACCGGCCAGGGCGAGAAAAGGCCCATGACCGTCAGCATGAGCAGCGCCACGGCGCAAAGCGTGCTGATTACCATGCAGATGCCCATGATCATGCGCCGGTTGTAGCGATCGGCAACCGATCCGGTGACCAGGATCAGCACCAGGGACGGCAGGAATTGGAAGAGCCCGATAAGCCCGAGATCGAACGGATCGCGCGTCAGGTCGTAGATCTGCCAACCGACAGCAACGGAGATGATCTGGATGGCGAAGTAGGCAAGGAAGCGCGAGAAGAAATAACGACGATAACCGACATGCCGGAAGGCGCCGAAACGGTGGGTGACATGAACGGCCGACATTGGGGAGACGCTCCTCGATGGTACCGATCTTTGTCCGATCCGTGTTAAACATGATCGCGCACGGCAAATCGGCGTACTTGCTCGTTTAGGTCTCAATGTCTACATGTCTGTCAATAACGATTTGGAGACCGGCATGATTGCTGTCATCGGCACCTTGAACTTTATTATCAACATCGCGTGGTTTCTGATCATCGCGTCAGCCATCTTTTCCTGGCTCTACGCGTTCAACGTCATCAACGTGAACAACCAGGCGATCAACATGATCGGCCGCTCGCTCTACCAGCTGACCGAGCCGCTCTATCGTCCGATCCGCCGGGTCCTGCCCAACATGGGTGGCGTCGATCTTTCGCCGCTGGTCGTACTGGTGATCCTCTATTTCATCCAGCTGTTCCTGAACACGACGATCGCGTCGGCGCTGTTGCGCTGATCCATTGACGAGCCAAGCGTTCACCGCCCACGGCGATCACGTGCGCGTCACCGTTCGACTGACACCGAACGGCGGACGCGACGGGATCGATGGGGTGGAGAGTGGCGCCGACGGACAGGACCATCTCAAGGTCCGCGTGCGCGCCATTCCGGAAAAGGGCAAGGCCAACCAGGCCCTGATTGCCGTGCTCTCGAAAGAGATCGGCGTCGCCAAGAACCGCATTTCTTTTATCTCGGGCGAAACGCAGCGCAAAAAAATCCTCCGGATCGACGCCGACCCGGAGGATGTTTTGAAACGGCTTGCCGAGCTGATCGGCGATTAAGCTACAGCGCCGCGCGTCAAACATGACGCGCAAAGGACGCTGTAACACCTTAAAGTTGCTGCATAATTTTATCCTTAAATCGATCTCGATTTCAGGAATTATGCAGTACTTACTTCTTTTCGCCCTTGGCGCGCTCGACAGCTTCCTTGATCAGCTGCTTGGCGACGGAGGCATCCTTCCAGCCGAAAATCTTCACCCACTTGCCGGGCTCCAGATCCTTGTAGTGCTCGAAGAAGTGCTCGATCTGCTTGAGCGTGATTTCCGGCAGGTCGGTGTACTCATGCACCTTGTCGTAGCGCTGCGTCAGGTGACCCGACGGAACCGCGATGATCTTTTCGTCCTGGCCGGAGTTGTCCTCCATCATCATCACGCCGATCGGGCGGACATTGATGACGCAGCCCGGAACGAGCGGACGGGTGTTGCAGATCAGAACGTCGATCGGATCGCCATCGTCGGAAAGCGTGTGCGGCACGAAGCCGTAGTTCCCCGGATAGGTCATCGGCGTGTAGAGGAAACGGTCGACGACCAGCGTGCCGGCTTCCTTGTCCATCTCGTACTTGATGGGATGGCCGCCAACGGGAACCTCAACGATCACGTTGACATCTTCTGGTGGATTCTTTCCGATGGAAATCGCGTCAATGCGCATGGACTACTCCAGGGTCAGTTTGGAAGTTTGCCCGTCGGATAAAGGGAAACATGCCGCGATGCAATATAACTTTCGTCCGCAGCACAGATTCAACCGGGCGTTTTTGTCGTTGCCGAATGGAGTGATTTCGGGAAGGCTGGCTGCGGCTACCGCAACAACCAGAGAAGACCTGGATGGCAGCAGGCGTCAGTTCCAGGCAAAGCCGACCTTCTTGAGGTGCTTGTCGCCGAAATCTTCCATGCCTTCGGCGATATCGCTGCCGCCGGCGCCCTGGAAGAAATGATAGGCGTGATCGCTGTCTTCGAGGCACCAGACGACCAGCCCCCTGCAGCCGAGCGACCGCAGCAGGCTCTTGGCTTCGCCGAAGAGAACCCGCCCCAGGCCGACGCCCTGATATTCCGGACGCAGGTAGATCTCGTAGATTTCGCCTTCCTGCGGCAGCGCCTTGGCGCGGCTAAGGCCAAGCGTCGCATAGCCGGCAATCGTTCCCGCCACGTCGACGACCAGCAACGTCGCCGGACCCCGCGTCGCCTTGCGCCACCAGACCTCGTCTCGACGATTGACCATCTGGATCAGGGGGCGGTGCGGAATGATGCCGCCATAGGCCTGCAGCCATGAAACGCGATGCACGTCGGCAATCGCCGCCGCCTCTTGCGGTTCTCCAGGCCTGACCTCGATCGAAACAGTCTTCATGACTCACGACTCTAAACACACACAGGGCGAACAGGAATCCCGCCCGGGAGCCGCGTCGCGTTAACCCACAGGCAACTTTAACGGCATCCTATGGAAGGTTAACGCCTTTTTAACTTTATCCGCAAGCCGCCCCCTGCTGGCACACACAGCAAAAAACCCCGGATTGCTCCGGGGTTTCGCAAACTGCCTGCTTTTGTCGGCTGACGTTTAAGCGGCGCCGGCCGTACGCGACTTCTCGAAGCGCTTGCGGTCGTTCGAGTCGAGGTAAAGCTTGCGCAACCGGATCGACTTCGGCGTCACTTCGACGAGCTCGTCGTCCTGGATCCAGGACAGTGCGCGCTCGAGCGTCATGCGGATCGGCGGCGTCAGCTTGACGGCTTCGTCCTTGCCGGAAGCGCGCATGTTGGTGAGCTTCTTGCCCTTCAACACGTTGACTTCGAGATCGTTGTCGCGCGTGTGGATGCCGATGATCATGCCGGCATAGACCTTCTCGCCGGCATCGATGATCATCGGGCCGCGGTCTTCCAGGTTGAACATGGCATAGGCGACCGACTCGCCGGCGTCGTTGGAAAGCAGCACGCCGTTGACGCGGCCACCGATCTCGCCCTTGTACGGCTGGTAGGCGTGGAACAGACGGTTCATGACCGCCGTGCCGCGCGTATCCGTCAGCAGTTCCGACTGGTAGCCGATCAGGCCGCGGGTCGGAGCGAAGAACACCAGACGGACGCGATTGCCGCCGGAAGGACGAAGCTCGACCATCTCGGCCTTGCGTTCGGACATCTTCTGAACGACGACGCCGGAATGCTCCTCGTCAACGTCGATGACCACTTCTTCGATCGGCTCGAGCAGCTGGCCGTTGTCATCCTTGTGCATGACGACGCGCGGACGCGAGACGGCCAGTTCGAAGCCTTCGCGGCGCATGGTTTCGATCAGAACCGCGAGCTGCAATTCGCCACGGCCCGACACGAAGAACGAATCCTTCTCGGAGGATTCCTCGATCTTCAGCGCAACGTTGCCTTCGGCTTCCTTGAACAGACGGTCGCGGATGACGCGGCTCGTCACCTTGTCGCCTTCGGTGCCGGCAAGCGGGCTGTCGTTGACGATGAAGGACATGGTGACGGTCGGCGGGTCGATCGGCTGTGCGGTCAGCGCTTCGGAGACCGACGGGTCGCAGAAGGTGTCGGCGACGGTGCCCTTGGTCAGGCCGGCGATGGCGACGATATCACCTGCTTGCGCTTCTTCGATCGGCTGACGCTCGATGCCGCGGAAGGCGAGGATCTTCGAGATACGGCCGGTTTCGAGCAGCTTGCCGTCCTGGCCGAGGACCTTGACGGCCTGGTTCGGCTTGACCGAGCCGGAATGAACGCGGCCGGTGATGATGCGGCCGAGGAAGGGGTTGGCTTCGAGGATCGTGCCGATCATGCGGAACGGGCCTTCGGCAACCGTCGGCTCGGGAACATGCTTGAGCACGAGGTCGAGAAGCGGCGCCATGCCCTGGTCCTTCGGACCTTCAGGCGCAACGTTCATCCAGCCGTCACGGCCCGAACCGTAGAGGATCGGGAAGTCGAGCTGCTCATCGCTGGCGTCGAGGTTTGCAAAAAGGTCGAAGACCTCGTTGATGACTTCTTCGTGGCGGCCGTCCGGACGGTCGATCTTGTTGATCGCGACGATCGGCTTCAGGCCGACCTTCAGCGCCTTGCCGACGACGAACTTCGTCTGCGGCATCGGGCCTTCGGAGGCATCGACGAGAACAATGGCGCCGTCCACCATCGACAGGATGCGCTCGACTTCGCCGCCGAAGTCGGCGTGGCCGGGGGTGTCGACGATGTTGATGCGCGTTCCCTTCCACTCGACCGACGTCGCCTTGGCAAGAATGGTGATGCCGCGCTCTTTTTCGATGTCGTTGGAGTCCATGACGCGTTCGGCAACGCGCTGGTTTTCGCGGAACGAGCCCGACTGCTTCAGAAGCTCGTCGACGAGGGTCGTTTTCCCATGGTCGACGTGCGCGATAATCGCGATGTTACGAATGCTCATTTTTCGTCTCGGAAGGTTTAGGGCACGCCCCAATGGGCCACGCCGCTTTTTCAATGGTCGCGCTCATACAGGTTTTTTTGCGATTGCGAAAGGGGGGCGCGCGCAAGAGCCCGACGCCAAAGCCCCGACAGGCCATGGGTTTGCAACCGGGAAGGGTCCCGCCAGCTAGCTCTGGAAAGGTATCGGCCACGGCCAGAATGCTCATGCGATCGCCGCCGGATCGAGCGTCACCCGCCACAGTTCCTGGTCCTGCCGATCCATCAGCCGCACGGTCATCTGCTTCGTCTGTCCGTTGATATCGACGATGCCGAAGAACTGCAGGCCGGCAGAAGGCGGCAGGTTGCTGTCGACGCCTCCGCCCGACGCCTTGATGAAGCGCACGTCCGGGCCGAAGGTCATGTCCAGCTCCTTCGGACCATAGGTGCCGGAATGCAAGGGACCGGAAACGAACTCCCAGAACGGCAGGAAATCCTTGAAAGCCGCCCGCGACGGATCGTAGTGGTGCGCCGCCGTGTAATGCACGTCCGCCGTCAGCCAGACGAGGTTGTCGATGGCATTGTCCCTGATGAAGCGGAGCAGGTCGGCAAATTCCGTCTCGCGCCCGGTCGGCGGGCCGTTGTCGCCATCGGCGATGGCATCGGAGCCGCGCCTGTTGGCATAATCGTCCCAGACGACGAGACCGATCGGCATGTCGCAGGCGATCACCTTCCAGACGGCGCGCGAAGACGCCAGCTCCCGCTTCAGCCAGTCCGCCTGTCGCCAGCCGAACAGGCCGTTATCCCCCTCTCCCTGGTTGGGACCGCGATAGGATCTGAGATCGACGAAGAAGACATCAAGCAGCGGGCCGTAAGCGATCTTGCGGAAGATGCGGCCGGGCTGCGTCGGCGGCGTGCGGATCGGCGTCATCTCATTGAACGCCCGCGCCGCGCGCGCGGCGTAGACCGCGACATTTTTTTCCGGATAGCGCGGATCGTCGCTCAGGTCCGTCGAGGCCGACCAGTTGTTCAGAACTTCGTGGTCATCCCATTGATAGAAGGTCGGACAGACGGCATTGAGGTCACGGACATGCTCATCGAGCAGATTGTACTTCCATTGGCCGCGATACTCCTCGAGCGTGCGCGCCACGTCGCGCTTCTCATGCGTCACCACCCGGTTCTTCCAGATGCCGCCGTCGCGCAATGTGATCTCGTCGGGAATGGGATTGTCGGCGTAGATCGTGTCGCCGGAATGGATGAAGAAGTCCGGCTCATGCAGGCGCATGGTGGAATAGGTCTTCATGCCGACATCGTCGATGCCCCAGCCCTGGCCGGCCGTGTCGCCGGACCAGACGAAGCGGACCGAGCGCCTGCGCAAGGGCGCGGTGCGAAACCGGCCGATCACCGGTTCCGACACCCGATTGACGTCGTAAAGATCGGCCGCGGTGAAGCGATAGAAGATGTCCTGATCGGGCAGCAGATCCTCAAGCGAACATTTCACCGCACAATCCGTCTGCGGCGTCGCGGTAAGATCGGCAAGGCGAACCGGATTGGAAAAGCTCTCGGTCGTCGAATAGTCGAGCGTCACCCGCGACGGCCTGTCGACCCGCGTCCACACCATGCCGGAACTTGTGTCGACATCGCCCGACTGCACGCCATGGATGAATTCCGGCCGACCGTGGCCGCGGGCATAAAACGGCGTTGCAAGGCCGGAGGACGCGACAAGGCCGGCGGCGCCGGCAGACAGAAGGAAGGAACGGCGGGACAGCGTGGTGAGGATTTCGGCCAAACAAGCCTCCGGTTCGAGCCCTGCGAAAGCGGGATTTCGCGTGCCGGACCTTTGGTTATTCGCATGTCAGCGACTTAACAGCGGCGTGAAACTATTTGAACGGTTTCGCGACAGTTCGGTGAATAGAGCGCCTTCGCACGCTTTACGGTAAGCCGCCCCGCGCGATCGCAGCAGTGCTGTTTCCGCAACCTGTCGGCTTGACGCCGGGCCGACCGGGACACTACAGCGCCGCGCGTCTATTTAGACGCGCAAAGGTCGCTGTAACACTTTGAGTTACTGCATAATTCCTTAAATCGATCCCGATTTAAGGAATTATGCAGTAAGGGTAGCGGCGACGGTTCCCCGAAGGATGACTCCGACGGGGATTAATAGGGAACAGGCTGCCGGCTTCGAGACCATCGAGCAGACGCCCCACCAACCGATCGCCGCCGCACAGCGAAAAACCGCAAACCTGCGAAACTGCCTGCGCACCTCGCCTATCGCCGCTTCATTCTCTGCGCACATAAACCCGTCTGAATGGCCATGTTGCACCGAGGTGCGCACCGGATCCGACCTGATGGCATTTGCCGATAGCCCTGCTATGAAGATTGCCGTCTTTGCCGACAGCGACCTTCGCGCCCGGCGACGGACGAAACGCTTCATCTCGCCGCCCGGCGACGTCAGATATCGGCAGGTCCCTCAACGTGTCCCAATCGAACACTCCCGCGCGTGATCACCTCGAACAGATCCTGAGCCGGCTCGATGCCCGCCGGGACAACGAGAAGGCCTATGTCAGGCTCTACGCCGAGAGTGCCCGTATCGAGGCCGATGCTGCCGATCGCCGCCGGCAGATCGGCGCCACGCTGGGACCGCTCGACGGCAAGATCGTTTCGATCAAGGATCTTTTCGACGTTGCCGGAGAACCAACGCTCGCCGGCTCGATCATCAAGCGCACGGCGGCCGTGCCGGAACAGGACGCCGTCGTCGTCAAGAGATTGCGCGCCGCCGGCGCCGTGATCGTCGGCAAGACCCATATGACCGAATTCGCCTTCACCGCGGTCGGCCTCAATCCCCATTATCCGGTGCCCGGCAATGCCACGGATGAGAGCCTGATCCCCGGCGGCTCGTCCTCGGGCGCGGCGGTGTCGGCGGCCGAAGGCACCTGCGACATCGCCATCGGCTCCGACACCGGCGGTTCCGTGCGCATCCCGGCGGCGCTGAACGGCCTTGTCGGCTTCAAGCCGACCGCCCGTCGCGTGCCCCTCGACGGCGCCTTTGCGCTTGCGCCGAGCCTCGATTCGATCGGCCCGCTCGCCCACACGGTCAGCGACTGCGCGCTTGCCGATGCGGTTTTGGCTGGCGAGCCGGCAACGACACTGGCGCCACGCCCGGTTGCCGGCCTGCGCATCGGGGTGCCACGCGGCCAGCTTCTAGCCGAGCTCTCTGCCGAGATTGCCGCAGCCTTTTCAGCCAGTCTCGACCGCCTCACTGCTGCCGGCGCCGTCCTTGTCGATTGCACCATCGACGATCTGATCGACCGCTTGAGGGAGGCGACCGCTATCGGTTCGATCGCCGGCCTCGAGGCAAGCCGTCTGCATGCCGACTGGCTTTCGGACCAGGATGCGCCGGTGGACGTCAGGGTTTCATCGACGCTCCGGCGTCGCATGCTGACGCCGCAGACTGCACTCGATGCGCTGCTGGAGACGAGAGCAGGCTTGGTCGGCGACATGGACGCACGGCTCTCCGCCTACGACCTTATCGTCTTGCCGACGACGCCGATCGCCGCAGTCCCTATCGTTTCCGTGGAGGCGGATGAGGCGGAGTACGATCGTGTCGAGGGTCTGCTGCTGCGCAACTGCCAGGTCGCCAATCAGTTCGACCTGACCGCCATCACCCTGCCGATGCCGGGACAGACGCGCCCCGCGGGCCTCATGTTGGTGGGGAGAAACGGAATGGACAAAACGCTGTTGGCGGTTGCCGCATCGGTGGAGGCGCTGTTGCGGGACAACTGAGGCGGCAGACCACACCCAAGTTCGATCGGTGCAGCCCCAAAATCTGAACCGTCTCGAGCGCTCCGCATCGGGGCGCCCATGTCGTATGGCCATGAAATGTGGCTGGCGAATCGAACGGCGTTGCGGCCCGTTTCCACCGGCAAAGCACATGAGTACGCCTTCGTGGCGAACGGGGGCTTCGCTGACCCGCCTCAATGCATCGTTTCGCCGGAAATTTCGTCGCGAAGAATGCGGAACGCATCCTCGAGTGCTGCCACCAGCACATTGGTCAGCTCTTCACCGTCGTTGTTCATGAGGAAGAGGGCAACGGCCTTATCCTGCGGATCGGCATAGTGCTCGACATCGTTTGACATATCATCGTCCTTTGTTCGCCGCGTCACATCCCGGCTCTTGGCGCGATGGTATAAAGGCCGACTTGCGCAAAGCTTGACGGACAAACCGCACATGACACTCTTGTCGCGGCGTGGTCTCCCGCATCCCGGCCACTTTCCGCTTCGTTCGGGCCTCGCCCTCTCGAAACAGGTGGCCCGATATGCACAGCGCGGCGTCCTCGCCTTTTTGCTCGCCCTTGCCCGCTCGGCAGGTTAGAGGACGTGGGAGATGAACGTCGGAACTGAAAATGTCGAAGAAGCCGAAACGCGATAACGCCCATTATGAGCAGCGATTGAAGGCGGAGTTCCCGGACGTCTACGGCGATGTGCTCGCCGGCAGGATCTCCTCCCTGCGCAAGGCTCTGGTCATCGCCGGCCTGAAGCCGCAGCGAACCCGCCTCGAAAAACTCAAGAATTCGTGGGCGAAGGCAACGCCCGGCGAGCGCGACGGTTTTCTGACCTGGTTGACGATAACGGGCGCGCTGCCCATCGCCTCGGCACCATCGTCCGCCACAGCCCTCTCTCCCGAGCCCTTGCCTGCAGGCACTGCCATTGCCAGCGGCCGCTACCTGCTTCCTTCCACAATTACCCGCATCAGGGCGGTCATGGTCAAGCGCCGGCTGAAACCTGGCGATGTCATGCTCGAAATGGGCTTCTCGTCCGATGGGCAGTCTCTCGCCCGTGCGCTTGCCAAGAATGCAAGCCTGAGACTTGCGGTGATTGCCGGACTGGAGGCGTGGCTACGCACGCATGAAGACTGACTGAAGCATCGCTCTGTCGCCTTGTTCAGGCATCGGTGCACGACGGCGTTCCTGGCTGGGTCGGCCATTGCCTTTCCGTTCCCGGCTGCAGCCAACCCGGCACCATTGTTTCCAAAGGTTGCCAAGACTGGCGCAATACATCCACAGGTGCTAATATTTTGGCGCCTAGGGTTCCTGGCGAACAAATCTCGCAGTCGATAATCAGATAACGCGAATTGCTTGCAGCCAATTGCCGCGCCGTCGAGCCCCGCTCGACGAGCAGAGTCGTTTTTCGACGACATCAACGTGGAGGAAAAGCCAATGGCCAGCAATCTTGTTTCCTACATCGCGCAGATGCTTACCCCTGACATGATCGCACGCATCGCTTCGGCACTGGGCCTCGATAGCGGCAAGGTGCAGAGCGCTGTCGGCGCAGCAGTCCCCGCAGTCCTGGCGGGACTGGCCGGCATCGCCGCGCAACCGGGCGGCGCCCAAAGGATCGCCGACACTGCCAAGCAACAGAGCGGATCGCTCGACAATCTCATGGGAATGCTGGCGGGCGGCGACCAGCCATCGCTTGCCCAGAACGGGTCACAGATCATCTCATCGCTGTTTGGAGCCAAGGACGGCAGTGCGCTGGCAAGTGCCATAGGCGGGGTTTCCGGCATGGATCAAAGGGCGAGCGGCTCGCTGCTTGCAACGCTTACTCCACTTGTCATGGGCGGTCTTGCCCGGCAAAGCGGTGGAGACCTGAGCGCCAACGGCATCGCCGGATTGCTCGCCAGTCAGAAGGACAACATCGCCGCCGCATTGCCGTCCGGCGTCAGGGACCTGCTTGCCGGCACGGGCCTGCTCGGCTCGCTCGGCGCTTCGGCGCAAGCCGCTGCAGCCTCCGCCAGCCAAGCCGCCCGCAGCGCTGCGGCGACGGCCTCCACGGTCGGCGGTGCCGGCCAACGCGCAGCCGCAGCCACCGTTCCTACCTCATCGCGCAATTGGCTCTATTGGGTGATTGCCGCCCTCGTGCTTGCAGGCGTGCTTTTCTACCTGTTCGGTAGACAAAGCGAACAGGTCGCGCCGCAGGCCGGCACGCCAGAACAGAGCTTGACGGTTGGCGGGCTTGATATCGGCCAGCAGATCAAGGACAGCATGGCCAGCCTGCAGACGACACTGACCGGCATTACCGATGCCGCCTCCGCCACGGCAGCCCTGCCGAAGCTGGAAGACGTCGCGAGCCAGCTCGACAAGGTCAGCGGTGTCGCCGGGCAATTATCAGCCGGGCAAAAGGCAGCACTCACCGCCCTGATCACACCGATGATGTCGACGCTCAATGGGTTGTTCGACAAGGCTTTGGCCATCCCCGGCGTTTCCGAAATCCTGAAACCCACGATCGATGCGTTGAAGACGAAGCTGACGGCCCTGTCTTCCTGACGTTGCGAGCAATCGCTGGCAGCCGGCGCCCCTCGGGGGATCGGCAATACCTGTCTTGGTCAAGAAATCGAACGAAGGAGGGTCGGCCATGGCTGACAAATCGACATTCACCCCGGAAGAATGGACGTTGCTTCTGGAGAGCGTGATGATGGCCGGCATTGCCGTGACCGCGGCGGAGCCGAGCGGCCTGTGGGGCATGCTCAAGGAGGGCCTCGCCAACAGCAGCGCGCTGCTGCAGGCAAAAACCGACGCCACTGCAAATCCGCTTGTCAAAGCGCTCGTCGGCGACTTCGAAACCTCGGAAGGGCGTGCAGCCGCACGCGACGGCCTGCAGGCAAAGCTCAAGGGCGCCAAGCCTGAGGACATGAAGGCCAGATGCATCGAAACACTGCAGCAGGCCCGAACGGTCGTCGAGACCAAGGCGCCGACCGACGCCGGCGCCTTTACCGCATGGCTTTACCAGATCAGCCAGCGTGTCGCGGAAGCCGCCAAGGAAGGTGGCTTCATGGGTTTCGGCGGGGTCGCGGTGAGCGAGGCGGAGAAGGCAACCCTGTCGGAAATATCGGCGGCGTTGAAAGTCGCTTAGCGCAGCGGCCGCACCGCTGGAACAAGACACACCGTCAATCGGGCCATCGCCGTCCTTGCGAAATTCGCAACGCCGTCTTTGGTCTGTTTGACGAACTGCAATGTGATTGCAACTATCGAGGCAATAAAGAGCCAATGGCGGAGAGGGTGGGATTTGAACCCACGATACCCTTGCAGGTATGCCGCATTTCGAGTGCGGTGCATTCGACCACTCTGCCACCTCTCCGCATAGTCGGTCGGCGCTTGTTCGGCGCGGTCGGGTTCATAGCGGCAGATTCGGGTGCTGGCAAGTGCCTCGTTGAAGAATATCCAATGAGGCGAATGCCTTCTTCTTGACAGACGGCAGCGTTTCCCGTAATTCGCGCAATGAAGTGGTGTGGCTTGCCCTCACCGCAGCGGGTGTGATTTGCGCCCATTCACCGGCAGGGCCTCGGGAATGATCCCGGAATTCTGCTCAAAATGTCGACTGACAAAAAGACGGCCTTGCCCACGGGCAAAGAGCCGGCCCGAACATGAAAGGATAAAGAATGTTCGCAGTCATCAAGACCGGCGGTAAGCAGTACCGCGTGGCAGCCAACGACGTCGTAACCATCGAAAAGCTGGAAGGCGTTGCAGGCGACAAGATTGAATTCACCGAGATCCTGATGGTCGGCGTCGGCGCCGATGCAACCATCGGCGCTCCGTTTGTCGAAGGTGCCGTTGTTAGCGCCGAAGTCGTTGAACAGGGCCGCGCCAAGAAGGTCATCGCCTTCAAGAAGCGTCGCCGCCAGAACTCCAAGCGCTCGCGCGGTCACCGCCAGCACCAGACGACCGTCCGCATCCTGGACATCGCTGCTGCCGGTGGCAAGGCAAAGAAGGCTTCCAAGAAGTCTGAAGCCGCCGCTGAAGCTGCAAACTGAGTTTTGGGATCGAAGGTTTAAAGGAGAACACCAATGGCACACAAAAAAGCTGGCGGTTCGTCGCGCAACGGTCGCGATTCTGAGTCCAAGCGCCTTGGCGTGAAGAAGTTCGGCGGCGAGAACGTCATCGCCGGCAACATCATCGTGCGTCAGCGCGGCACCAAGTGGCATCCGGGCGCCAATGTCGGCCTCGGCAAGGACCATACGATTTTTGCGCTTACGGCAGGTAACGTGGACTTCCGTACGAAGGCCAATGGCCGCGTGTACGTGTCTGTAATGCCGAAAGCGGAAGCAGCGGAATAAGCCGGTAGCGCTCTAAAACAGCCGGCGTCTCATCGACCCGGCTGACGCACCTAACGGTTCCAAGCCAGACCTAAAAAGGGGAGATGGGGCAATACCCAACTCCCCTTTTTTTCGTTTCTGGAGGACGAACCATGCAAACCGAGCTACTGAGGGAAGACCAATCACGGTCTCCCGAACAAAGGCTGAGGCCCCAACGGTCAAGGACCGATTGCCCGATATTGTTGTCACCCCGGCTCGTCCTGCGTGCCCCCCATGAAGACGATATCGACGCCCTTGCCCATCTTGCCAACAATGCCAATGTCGCCACCATGGTTTCGCGCATGCCGCACCCGTATACGACGGCCGATGCCGCCGATTTCGTGCGACGCGCCAAAGCCGGCACGATTGGCAAGTGCGTCTACGCGATTACGAAAGCGGATAATGGCGCATTCCTCGGTTGCTGCGGTATCGAGCCGCATCCCGATGGCAAGACGGCAGAACTCGGCTACTGGCTGGGCGAACCCTATTGGAACCAGGGTTATGCCACCGAGGCTGCCCAGGCCCTGACCGACATGGCCTTCCGCACCCGCGACATCGACCAGATCGATGCGCGCTGCCGGGTCATGAACCTGGCATCACGCCGGGTCATCCAGAAGTGCGGCTTCCAGTTCCAGGGCAGCGGCATGGTCGGCAGCCTGGCGCTCGGCGGATCGATCGCCGTCGAATGGTACCGGCTCGACCGCAAGACCTGGGTTTCGCTGAGAAGCTGGGGAGGCATGCGATGAACGCGCTTGCTTCCGAACGGTTGCGCACCGTCGTCCAACCCGGCCCCGGGCCCTGCCCGGTCATCGAGACCAGGCGTCTGGTGCTGCGACCCCATCGACGCAGCGATGCCGAGGCGATCGCCCAGTCGCTCGGCGATTTCCAGGTGGCGCGCATGCTTTCGCGCGTGCCCGCTCCCTACGATCAGCAGGACGCGCTCGATTGGCTGGCGAGCCAGACCTCGGGGCTGACCCCCGACTGGACGCTGGCGATCACCACCGGCGACGACGTGCATATCGGCTGCATCGGCATCGAGCTCAGGCACGGGCAATGGCATGTCGGTTACTGGCTGAACCGGTTCTACTGGAGCAAGGGCCTGGCAAGCGAAGCCGCCTATGCCGCGATCGAGCGCTTCTTCCGGCGGATGCCGGAAACGACCTTGCATTCCGGCGTCTTCGCGGACAATCCGGGATCGCTCAAGGTCCAGGAAAAGCTCGGCTTCCAGATCACCGGATGCAGCCAGATCTATGCGCTCGCCCGCAATGCCATGGTCGCGCATATCGAAACGCGGTTGACCGCGGCGGATTTGCGTCGGCCGCACTGAAGCAGGTCTCGCAAAAGCGTGAAGCGGTTTTGCGATAAAGACATGGTTGAAAAAGAAACTCCCCCCGCGAAGCATGCCTTCGCGGGGGGGGGGGGCTTTTGTCATTCGAGTTCGAAGCCGATCGGAAGATGATCGGACCCCTTGGCGTCATAGTCGGTCCAGGCGTCGTTCAGACGCGGCACCAGGCCGGCGCTGATGAAGCAATAGTCGAGATGCATGCGCCTTTGAGGATCGTCGGGATGAACCCAGCTATAGCTTTCCGGCGTCAGCCGACCGAGATGGGCGAGCGCATCGACCGGGTTTTCAAGCCTCAGCGAGCGTCCATAATAGGCGTCGCGGGAGCCGGTCATCTCGCAATATTCAGGCGTTTCCGGCTCCATGTTGAAATCGCCCATGACGACGAAATCCTCCGGATGCGGCGGCTCGGCAAAGCCGAAATCCGCAGCACCGGTGATGCCGCCGCCTTCGAGCGGATAGCCGAGCAGCCGCTCCTTGAGAAATCGGATCTGGGCGATGCGCTCGGCGGGAAGCACATGGTCGAGATGCACGGAATAGACGCGCAGCGGCCCGTCCGGAGTGGCGATCAGTGCCTCCGTCGCACCGCGCTGCAGGTTCATCGGGCTGATGGTCCGGGTGCGGGGAAGAGAAATCATCCGGGCCGACAGGATCGGCCAGCGCGACAGGATCATGTTGCCGAACTGGAAGCGCCGGCTGACGGCGCGCCCGTCTTCGACCGTCGAGCCGATATCGATGTCGCAAGGCGCGTGGAAGGCAACGAAATGACCGGGGAAATGCGCCTCGAAACGGGCAACCAGATCGACGTGGCCATTGCGGTGAAAACCGCGCGTCACTTCCTGCAGCGCGATGACGTCGGCGCCGTCGAGCGTTGCCGCGATGCGCTCGAGGTCAAACTGACCGTCAAGACCGATGCCGTATTGGATGTTGTAGCTGGCAAACCGCACGATATTCTTTGACCTCCGGATGAACCGCCTATATCGATGGCGGCAAAATACGACCGCGCGAATACACCGAACAGATGGCAGCCCAATGAAATTTCTCGACGAAACGAAAGTCTACATACGCTCCGGCGACGGCGGCGCAGGCGCCGTGTCGTTCCGTCGCGAAAAGTTCATCGAATTCGGTGGACCGGACGGCGGTGACGGCGGCCGCGGCGGCGACGTCTGGGTCGAGGCGGTCAACGGCCTCAACACCCTGATCGATTTCCGCTACCAGCAGCACTTCAAGGCCAAGACCGGTACGCACGGCATGGGCCGCAACCGCACGGGCGCCGGCGGCGCCGATGTGACGCTGAAGGTTCCGGTCGGCACCCAGATCTTCGAGGAAGACAGCGAGACGCTGATCGTCGACATGGTCGCCGAGGGCCAGCGCTACCGGCTTGCCGCCGGCGGCAATGGCGGCTTCGGCAACGCCCACTTCAAGTCCGCCACCAACCAGGCGCCGAGCTGGGCCAATCCTGGCCTCGAAGGCGAAGAAAAGACCATCTGGCTGCGGCTGAAGCTGATCGCCGACGCCGGCCTCGTCGGCCTGCCCAATGCCGGAAAATCGACCTTCCTTGCCGCCTGTACCCGGGCGCGACCGAAGATCGCCAACTATCCCTTCACCACGCTGCACCCGAACCTCGGCGTCGCCACCATCGACGGCAACGAGTTCATCATCGCCGACATTCCTGGCCTGATCGAAGGCGCGCATGAAGGCGTGGGCATCGGCGACCGTTTCCTCGGCCATGTCGAGCGCACGCGCGTGCTGCTGCATCTCGTCTCCGCCCAGGAAGAAGACGTCGCCAAGGCCTACAAGACCGTGAAGCACGAGCTCGAAGCCTATGGCGGCGGGCTCGAAGACAAGCCCGAGATCGTCGCGCTGGCGCAGATCGACGTGCTCGACGAGGACGAACTGAAGGTGAAAGCCAAGGCCCTGGCAAAGGCCTGCGGCGAGCAGCCCCTTCTGCTTTCGGCCGTCACCAGCAAGGGCATGACCGAAGCACTGCGGGCGCTGCGCACCGTCATTGTCGCGGCAAAGTCCGGAGAAGAGAACGTCTGACATGACGAAGACCCGCAAGCCGCTTCAAAAGTATCGCCGGGTCGTCATCAAGATCGGGTCGGCCCTGTTGGTCGACCGCGCGACCGGGCTGAAAAAGGCCTGGCTCGATGCCATGTGCGCCGACATCGCCGCCCTCAGAGCCAAGGGCGCCGACGTTCTCGTCGTCTCCTCCGGCGCCATCGCGCTTGGCCGAACCGTATTGAAGCTGCCGGCGGGCGCCTTGAAGCTTGAAGAAAGCCAGGCGGCTGCGGCCGTCGGCCAGATCGCGCTTGCGCGCGCCTGGTCGGAAAGCCTTTCGGCCGACGCGATCGTCGCCGGCCAGGTGCTTTTGACGCTCGGCGACACCGAGGAGCGCCGCCGCTATTTGAACGCCCGCGCCACGATCAATCAGCTCCTGAAGCTCGGCGCCGTGCCGATCATCAACGAGAACGACACGGTCGCCACCACCGAGATCCGCTACGGCGACAACGATCGCCTGGCCGCCCGCGTCGCCACCATGATCGGAGCAGACCTGCTGGTGCTGCTTTCCGACATCGACGGTCTCTACACGGCGCCGCCGCATCTCGACCCCAACGCCCGTTTCCTCGACGCGATCGCGGAGATCACGCCCGAAATCGAAGCGATGGCAGGGGGTGCCGCCTCCGAGTTGTCGCGCGGCGGCATGCGCACCAAGATCGACGCCGGCAAGATCGCAACCACCGCCGGCTGCGCCATGATCATCGCCTCGGGCAAACCCAACCATCCTCTGGCGGCCATCGAGGACGGCGCTCGCTCGTCTTGGTTCGCGCCTTCGGGATCGCCGGTGACCGCACGCAAGACCTGGATTGCCGGACAGCTGCTGCCCGCCGGCACGCTCGCAATCGATGCCGGCGCCGAGGATGCCCTGCGTTCCGGCAAGAGCCTGCTGCCCGCCGGCGTGCGCGAGGTGAAGGGCACCTTCAGCCGCGGCGACACCATTGCCATTCTCGGCGCATCGGGCCGCGAGATCGCCCGCGGGCTTGCCGGCTATGATGCCGACGAGGCGCGCCAGATCGCCGGCAAGAAATCCGCCGAGATCGCGGCGATCCTCGGCTACGCCGGCCGCGCCGCCATGGTGCATCGCGACGATCTGGTGATGACCGGCAAACGCGCCGACGAGAAGGACGGCCGGAGGGATGAAGTCCATGCTTGACGAAGTGAAGAAGGAAGACGTCGAGAGCGTCATGCTGGAGATCGGCCGCCAGGCGAAGGCCGCAAGCCGCCCGCTTGCCGTTGCCACTGCCGAGCGCAAGCACGCAGCCCTCGTCGCCATGGCCGAGACGGTCGTCAATCGCCGGGACGAGATTCTTGCCGCCAATGCGATCGATCTTGAAAACGCCCGCCAGTCTGGCGTCGCCGCCTCCTTCATCGACCGCCTGACGCTGACGGAAAGCCGTATCCGCGACATGGCGAACGGCATTCGCGCGATTGCCGAATTCAGGGATCCGGTCGGCGACGTCATCGCCGAGTGGGATCGCCCCAATGGCCTGCATATCGAGCGCGTTCGCACGCCGCTCGGCGTCATCGGCGTGATCTACGAGAGCCGCCCGAACGTGACGGCTGACGCCGGCGCGCTGTGTCTGAAGGCCGGCAATGCCGTTATCCTGCGCGGCGGCTCCGACAGCTTCCATTCCTCGCGCGCCATCCATGCCTGCCTCGTCGAGGGCCTGAAAGCCGCCGGCCTGCCCGAACATGCGATCCAGATGGTGCCGGTCGCCGACCGCGCCGCCGTCGGTGCCATGCTCTCCGGCCTCGGCGGCACGATCGACGTGATCGTTCCGCGCGGAGGGAAAAGCCTCGTCGCGCGGGTCCAGAACGAGGCGCGCGTGCCGGTGTTCGCCCATCTCGAAGGCCTCTGCCACATCTATGTCGACGCATCCGCCGATCTCGCCATGGCCGAAAAGATCGTCGTCAACGCCAAGATGCGCCGCACCGGCATCTGCGGTGCCGCCGAAACGCTGCTGATCGACAGCAATGCCGCGGGCACGCTGGCAAAGCCGCTGCTTCAGGCGCTGCTCGCGGCCGGCTGCGAAGTGCGGGTGTCCGGGGAGCTTGCCGGTAGCGTCGATGGCCTGAAGCCGGCGACCGACGCGGATTGGTCGACGGAATATCTCGACGCGATCATCTCGGTCCGGCTGGTGGACGGCATCTCCGGCGCGATCGAGCACATCAACACCTGGTCGTCGGCGCATACCGAGGCCGTGATCGCCGAAAATGCTGATGTCGTCGAGCGTTTCTTCGCCGAGATCGATTCCGCCATCCTCCTGCACAATGCCTCGACCCAGTTTGCCGATGGCGGCGAGTTCGGCATGGGTGGCGAGATCGGAATTGCCACCGGCAAGATGCACGCCCGCGGCCCTGTCGGCGTCGAGCAGCTGACATCGTTCAAGTATCGCGTGCGCGGTGCCGGACAGGTCAGGCCCTGACGTGACATCCTGCGAAGTGAACGGCCGCTATCTGCGCATGCCCCATGTTGAAAGCGGCATGGTGGTCGGCCTGTTCGGCGGCTCGTTCAACCCGCCGCACGAGGGGCATGTGCTGGTCGCCGAAACGGCGATCCAGCGCCTTGGCCTCAGCCAGCTCTGGTGGATGGTCACCCCCGGAAACCCCTTGAAGAACCACGACAATCTGGCGCCGCTCGCCGACCGCATCGCGCTCAGCGAAAAGCTCGCTCCGGATCCGCGCATCAAGGTGACCGCCTTCGAAAAGGCACTGGGGCAGAGCTATACCGCCCGCACGCTGGAGATCGTAAAGGCCCGCAACCGCGATATCCGCTTCGTCTGGATCATGGGCGCCGACAACCTGAAGAGCTTTCACCGCTGGCAGAACTGGCAGAAGATCGCCCGCACCTTCCCGATCGCGGTCATCGATCGGCCGGGCTCGACGCTTGCCTATCTCTCTTCGCGCATGGCCAAGACCTTCGACTATGCCCGCATCGACGAGGACGATGCCCGGCGCCTTGCTTTTCACCGGGCACCCGCCTGGACCTTCGTCCACGGGCCGCGTTCCTCGATGAGTTCGACGGCGCTGCGGTCCGCCAGGACGGCGTGAAATCGAATGATTCATTTCTCGTGTCTTGAAACCGTTCTGGTTTGATGCCTACATTTACTGACGGTTCGGGCGAAACGGTCGAATCGGAAGTGCCTGTTCTGTTCACTTGGAAAGGAAAAACCCTGACAACAGCACACGCCAAGGGATATGCGGCCTCCGCGTTCCCACGCAGCACGGGATCTAGCGACGAAGCCGCTGTCCGTGCGCTTCAACTGGTCCTCGAGAGCCTAGAGGACTCGAAGGCAGAAGATATCGTCACCATCAACATTGCCGGCAAGTCGGCGCTGGGAGACTTCATGGTCGTTGTCTCCGGGCGATCGAGCAGGCATGTGGCGGCAATTGCCGACCATCTGACCACGGATCTGAAGGACGAGGGTTTCGGCAACGCCCGCGTCGAAGGTCTGGAAACAGGTGACTGGGTGCTGATCGATACCGGCGATGTGATCATTCACATCTTCAGGCCGGAAATCCGGGAGTTCTACAACATCGAAAAGATGTGGGCGACACCGGAAATCGAGGACGGCACGCTGCATTGAGACCGCCGGGTTCGTCGGACGTCTGAGCCGTCACGCGAGCCGAGTTGCGGTCATGCATGTTGGGAATGTGGCTGTCATCGCCGAAGCGGCGTATCACAGCGAAGATGATTGTTGCGACTGACCGTAGCTTGCAGCGCTGTCGCGTCTGGTATGACGCGTAAAGGTCGCTGTTGGGCTTTAGCGCGCTGCAGGATCTTCTCCTTGAATCGATCCCGGTTTCAGGAGTTATGCAGGTGCGCGGTCCAGCGCAGGCGGAGACGGATGTGTCATGCGTATCGGACTTTTCGCAGTCGGCCGCCTGAAGGCGGGGCCGGAAAAAGACCTTGCGGCCCGCTATCTCGATCGTTTTGCCAAGGCCGGTCCGGCAATCGGTCTTGAACTTTCCCGCGTGGTCGAAGTCAACGAAAGCCGCGCGTCCAATTCCGACACCCGCAAGCGCGACGAGGCATCGCAGCTCGAAAAGGCGCTCGCCGAAGGCAGCCTGCTGGTGCTGCTCGACGAACGTGGCAAGGCGCTTGATTCCGAGGGCTTCGCATCGCTGCTCGGCACCTTTCGCGACGGCGGCAAACGCGATCTGATGATCGCGATCGGCGGCGCCGACGGGCTCGACCCGAACCTTCATGCCCGCGCCGACGCCGTGCTCAATCTCGGCAAGATGACCTGGCCGCATCAGCTGGTGCGGATTCTGATCGCCGAACAGCTCTATCGCGCCGTGACCATCCTCTCCGGACATCCCTACCACCGTGTCTGAGACGCACGACGCACCGGCGATAACGAGAATATGTGTTGGTCGCATCCCCCAAATCAGATTAGGCTTTTTTGTTGAAGAGAGCGTCGCGCGCCCGGCAAGGAAGCGCAGCGAACACTCACAAACGTTGAAACTGCGCATGACGCTTTCCGGAAATCGTTTCCGGTTGGCGAACATATGCGCCGGTATTTCCAGTTGGACGCCTAAGGACGAATGACGCGCCGAAGCATGATGAGCGCTTTCGAAAAGATCGGTGGCGATGCATGGCGGCCCAGCCGCAGTGCGGCGCTGCTGGCGCTTGGGCTTGCCGTCGCGCTTCCCGCTGCGGCCCAGGATGCCCCGGCAACGCCTGCTGCATCGGGCGCGGATCAGCAACAGGGGCCGCCCGATCCGGCCGCAAACCTGACGCTTCGTCGCGATAGCACCCGCAGCGAACTCGATGCGCTGTCGAAAACCATTACGCTGTCGCAGGAGCGCGCCGACGAGCTGGCAGCGACCATTGCCGAGATCGACAAGAGCAACGAGGCGCTGCGCGTCGCCATTGTCGATTCCGCCAAGAAACGGCAGGATCTGGAGCAGCAGATCGTCGACGGCGAGAAGAAGCTGAGCGAGTTGCGCACCAAGGAGGATACGGTACGCCGATCCCTGCGCGCCCGCCGCGGCGTGCTGGCGGAGGTACTGGCAGCCCTGCAGCGCATGGGCCGCAACCCGCCGCCGGCGATCCTGGTGACGCCCGAGGATGCGCTCGGCTCCGTTCGCAGCGCCATTCTGCTCGGTGCTGTCGTCCCCGGAATTCGCGAGGAAACGGATAACCTCGTCGCCGACCTCAAGGCGCTCGCCGATATCCGCGCCGGCATCGGCAAGCAGCGCGAGGAGCTGACCGCGGCGATGACGGCCAATGCCGAGGAAGAGCGCCGCATGTCGATGCTCGTGGCCGAGAAGGAAAAGCTGCGCCAGAAAAGTGCGGCCGAGCTCGCCGCCGAGCAGCGCAAGGCGCAGGAACTCGCCTCCCAGGCGACCAATCTCGAAGGCCTCATCGGTTCGCTGGAAAACGAAATCGCCTCGGTGCGCGACGCCGCCGCCGCCGCCCGCGCCCAGGAGGAAGAGCGCTTGCGCATGAGCGAGGCCGAGCGCGAAGCCGCGCGCGAGCTTGCCCGCAGCGCCGTGCCCGACAAAAACCGCATTGCGCCAGCATACGTGTTTTCGGAGCTGAGGAGTAAGCTTGCCTATCCGGCCGCGGGATCGCTTTTGCGAAAGTTCGGCGATGCCGATGGTACGGGGCACTCCCTGCAAGGGATCATGTTGGAAACCAATCCCGGTGCGCTGGTGACTGCGCCGTCAGATGGCTGGATCGTCTATGCAGGCAATTTCCGCAGTTATGGGCAGATGATCATTCTCAATCCGGGCGACGGCTACCATGTGGTGCTGTCGGGCATGGAGAAGGTGAGCGTACAGACCGGACAATTTGTCGTGGCGGGTGAACCGCTTGCGACGATGGGTGCAAAAAGAGTCGCAAGCGCTGCGGCCTTGGCGCTGGAAACCGACCGGCCGACGCTTTACATTGAATTCCGAAAAGACGGAAAACCGGTTGATTCCCGACCGTGGTGGACCGCAGCAGAGGTTGGAAAGGCGCGAAATGATACGTAGGGCTTCACTTGTTCTGGTCGGGGCGCTGATGGGTGCGACCGCTATGGGCGTCATTTATTCGGCTGTCGTTCCAGCCGTCGCGGCCAATACCTCGACCTATCGCGAGCTGGCGATTTTCGGTGACGTTTTCGAGCGCGTGCGCGCGCAGTACGTCACCCCTCCGCAGGATGACAAGCTGATCGAGAATGCCATCAACGGCATGCTCTCTTCGCTTGATCCGCATTCGAGCTACATGAACTCGACCGATGCCGAGGACATGCGCACCCAGACCCGTGGCGAATTCGGCGGCCTCGGCATCGAAGTGACGATGGAAGACGACCTCGTCAAGGTGACGAGCCCGATCGACGACACGCCAGCGGCCCGCGCCGGCGTTCTCGCCGGTGACTTCATTTCCAAGATCGATGGCCAGGATGTTCGTGGCCTGAAGCTCGAGGATGCGGTCGAGAAGATGCGTGGCGCCGTCGGCACCCCGATCAAGCTGACGATCCTGCGCAAGGGCGCAGACAAGCCGATCGAACTGTCGATCGTGCGTGACGTGATCGCCGTTCGCGCCGTCAAGTTCCGCACCGAGGGCGACGTCGGCTATCTCCGTGTGATCTCCTTCACCGAGAAGACTTACGACGACCTGAAGAAGGGCATCGAGAAGATCAAGGCGGAAGTGCCGGCCGACAAGCTGAAGGGCTATGTTCTCGACCTGCGCCTCAACCCGGGCGGTCTGCTCGACCAGGCGATCAACGTTTCGGATGCCTTCCTGGAGCGCGGCGAGGTCGTTTCGACCCGTGGCCGCAATCCGGACGAGACCCGCCGCTTCAACGCGACGCCAGGTGATCTGAGCGACGGCAAGCCGGTGGTCGTTCTCGTCAATGGCGGCTCGGCCTCCGCGTCGGAAATCGTTGCCGGCGCCCTGCAGGACCTGAAACGCGCGACCGTGCTCGGCACGCGTTCCTTCGGCAAGGGCTCGGTCCAGACGATCATTCCGCTCGGCGAAGCAGGCGCTCTGCGCCTGACGACGGCGCTCTACTACACGCCGTCGGGCAAATCGATCCAGGGGACGGGCATTACGCCCGACATCAAGGTCGAACAGCCGCTGCCGCCGGAACTGCTCGGCAGGGTCGAGGCCCAGGGCGAATCCGATCTGCGCGGCCACATCCAGGGACAGAGCGAAACCGACGAAGGTTCCGGCTCGGTCGCCTATGTGCCGCCGGAGCCGAAGGACGACCTGCAGCTCAACTACGCGCTTGACCTCTTGCGCGGCAAGAAGACCGATCCGGCCTTCCCGGCAAGCCCGGAACAGGCCGAACTCAAGAAGTAAGCCTTTAAAGGCGCCGGGCTGGTCAACCCGGCGCCTTTATACTATGTGGGCAGCAGGTGCTGCCGGAAACCGCTGATTCTCATAAAGACGGCGCATCCCTCACCGGCAACTCTCCTTCAGGTCGACCGAGGCTCCGTTTGGGAACAGATCTCAATGCCCCCCTTGGCCAGAACCGCCGGGAAAAGACCGCGCCAAAGCGCAACCGTCGCCGCCTGCTCAGCTATTCCGTTGTCGGCATCTTTACTGTTTCCGTGATCGGCCTTTCCGTCTGGAACGCCATCGCTCCGGATGGGTTGCGCAGACAGCCTTCGACACAGGGCGAGGCTTCGCCGGAAACGGCCCAGATGGCGGAAAAGACACCCAACCCGACAAGCGGGCAATCATCGAACACCAGCGGCGGGGCGCTTAAGCCGGGCAACGCCTTTTCTGGGGCTCATGTCGAGGAAACCCTGACGAACGACGGCACGACCGTCACCAAGTTCTCGCCGCGCCAGCGCGACGGTAGCGGTCCCGCGCTGATCAATGTCGGACCGATACGCGGCCAGGACCCGCGCATGGCCGCTCTTCCGAATGACGATCTGTTGGAGGAAAGCGCCCAGGGCCGATTGCCGATCACCGGAGCGGATGGCTTGCGGCCGATGGATCAATATGCCCGCCCCTGGTCCGGCGCGCGCGGCACCCGCATCGCCCTTGTGGTCGGCGGCCTTGGCCTCAGCCAGACCGGCACGCAGAAGGCCATCCGCGACCTGCCGCCAGACGTCACACTCGCCTTTGCCGCCGCCGGCAACAGCCTGCAACGCTGGATGCAGGAGGCAAGACGCAGCGGCCACGAGATCCTGCTGCAGATCCCGATGGAACCGTTCGATTACCCGGACAACGATCCGGGACCGCACGCGCTCCGCCTGTCGCTCGGCGCGACGAAGAACCTGGCCGAGCTGCACAAAAGCATGGCGCAGATCACCAACTATACCGGCATCATGAACTATCTCGGCGGGCGCTTTCTCTCCGATGCCGATGCTCTCGAACCGGTGATGCGCGATCTCGACAAGCGCGGAGTGCTTTTCCTCGACGACGGCACCTCGGCGCAATCGCTGTCCGGAAAGCTCGCCGATGCCTTCGACGTTCCGCATGGCTTTGCCGACATGACCGTTGACAGCGAGCTCAGCCGCAGCGCCATTCTGAAAAAGCTCGATGAACTGGAGCGCATCGCCCGGCGCAACGGCACGGCCATCGGCGTTGCCTCCGCCTTCGACGAGAGCGTCGCCGCCATCACGCAATGGGCCGGCGAGGCGCAGGGGCGCGGCATCGAGATTGTCGGCGTCTCGGCGCTCGTGAAGGATCCGGAGCAAAGATAGACCGAGCGCTTCTGCGGCGTCGTGCTTTACGCCAAGCGCGAGAGCGCCGCCCGCACGAAACCATTGCGGACCCGGAACAGGGGTGCGATGAGACATCTCGACGGTTCGAACATTAGGGCAGCGCTCGGCCGTGATCGTTCGGCGCCTTGAGCCAGGAGAGGACAGCGGATGAGCAAACACAACGACAAGAACCTGCGGCCGGAAGACCTGCCCTATCGCCCCTGTGTCGGGGTCATGGTGCTGAACCATGCCGGCCTCGTCTGGGCCGGTCACCGGGTTGCCGTCGGTAACTCAGAATATGACGGCTCGCCGCAGCAATGGCAGATGCCGCAAGGCGGCATCGACAAGGGCGAAGACCCGCTGAAAGCCGCCTATCGCGAGCTTTATGAAGAGACGGGCATGCGCACCGTCTCGCTCCTGGCCGAAGCACCGGGTTGGATCAACTACGATCTGCCCTCGCACCTGATCGGCATCGGCCTCAAGGGCAAATTTCGCGGCCAGACGCAGCGCTGGTACGCCTTCCGCTTCGAGGGCGACGAGAACGAAATCGCCATCAACCCGCCTCCAGGCGGCCACGAGCCGGAATTCGACGCCTGGGACTGGAAGCCGATGCGCGACCTGCCGCAGATGATCGTGCCCTTCAAGCGCAAGGTCTACGAGGACGTCGTCGCCGCCTTCGCCCATCTGGTTCCATAACGGCGTCTTGCAGGAACAGGGGCTGGGCCGCACCGAGTAATATCAACGCAGGTTGCTATGACACCGGCGTTGTCCGGCGCGAGGCCCGAAACCAGTTGGGCACAGGGTCGCGGCGCGTTCGTGGGCAGATCGGCATCGGCGTCCAAGCAGAGTTTCAATCCGGCCGGCGAGGATCCGCCATGCCGGCGGCAGCCGGCAGCCTCCGCGCCTATCCTTTAAGCGCCACCAGGCGACGACCGGGCCTTGGATCTCCATGGCCTATGCCAGAAACCAAAAAGCCGCCGAAATGATCGGCGGCTTTTTCGTGCGAATGGAACAAGACGCTCAGTCGGCTTCGGCCTCGTTGGCCGGCGCTGCGTTGAGCTGGCCGTATTTCGTTTCGCCGATCTTATCGAGAAGTTCGAGCTGGGTTTCGAGGAAATCGATGTGGCCTTCCTCGTCGGCAAGCAGCTCTTCGAACAGCTTCATGGAGACATAGTCTCCGGCATCGTGACAGATGTCGCGTGATTTCTTGTAGGCCGTGCGGGCGTCGTATTCGCCGGCAAGATCTGCCGTCAGCACTTCCTTGACATTCTGGCCGATGCGCAGCGGACCGACCGTCTGCAGGTTCGGATGACCTTCGAGGAAGATGATGCGCGCGACGAGCTTGTCGGCATGGTGCATTTCCTCGATCGACTCGGCACGTTCCTTCTTGGCAAGGAGCGTGTAGCCCCAATCCTCAAGCAGGCGGAAATGCAGCCAGTACTGGTTGACGGCACCGAGTTCGAGATAGAGCGCTTCGTTAAGCTGCTCGATGACCTTTTTGTCGCCTTTCAAGATCCGCCCTCCGGTTGTCTTCATGGAATTGTTTGAGGCGGGCCATGAAATCAAATATCTCGACATCCGTCGAGTCGCGACGGCCGTGATATTGCTCGGTGGTACGGATGATGATGTCGACGACGTTGGGGAAGCAACCGCAGCAGCGACCGCGTTTTTCCATCGCGTGATAGACTTTCGCCGGCACGATCAGCTGCCAACAGTCCTCATCGAGGAGGCTTACGATCGTATCCTCGATCTCTTTTTCCGTGATGAAATTGCAGCTGCAAACCAGCATGTCGTCTTGCCTGTGAAACGCAACGCCCTGAATTCGCTCATAAAGCAAAAGAGGATATTTATTGTCAACAAAAAACTCCGCGAGCGGAAGTTGCACGCTGATTAGAACGAATCTAAACATGACAAAAAACATCGCATTTTCATAATATTAGCTCAGCATTGATGACCTTTCCTCCTGTGGATTTCGCCGCAACTGCCGCAGGATACTGCGACATTTTTACACAGGGTCACGGCCAGGTTCAGCCTATCGAAGGAAGCTGAAAGCGAGCGGCCGAAATCCGCCCCGGCAATGCGGGTCTCGAAAGCGCGATCTCCGAAAAGGGCATGGGAGGCCGGTCTTCGAAGCCATGCCGACCCCACCGTGCCTGCCCGTCAATGAAAGTTGCGGCCTTTCGGCATCACGTCGGCAACTTCGGTCGCAACAGTCTGGTGATCGGCACCGGCGGCCCGGCGGGCAGCCGCCAGGCGCAGCTCCTTCAGCACCTTCTTCTCGCGTGCGTCGGCCGTTGGTCGCAACACCTCGTCGGCACGATCGTTGGCGCCGAAGTGGCGCACCTCCTTGTGCAACAGCCCGAGCATCGGGGTCATGTCCTCGATATATTCCGCCACCACATGGATGACATCGCTTTCGCGCTGGAGCCGGCCGCGGATCTTGACGAGACGCGCACCCATGATCACCGGCCGGTATTTTTCGAAGACTTTTGGCCAGACGATGGCGTTGGCGACGCCGGTCTCGTCCTCGATCGTCATGAAGATCACACCCTTGGCCGAGCCTGGACGCTGGCGAACGAGCACCAGGCCGGCGACCGTCACTCTGCGGCCGACGGGTGCCGTGGCGAGAGCGCGACTTTCGACCAGCCCCTGCCCGGAAAGCTCGGCCCGCAGGAAGGAGACCGGGTGGGCCTTCAGCGAGAAGGTGAGATAGCGGTAATCGTTGATGACCTGCTCGCCCTCCAGCATCACCGGCAGCGAAACCGCCGGCTCCAGCTGGAATTCGTCCTGCGTCGCCCGGTCGAAGAGCGGCAGCCGCTCGGCAGCGCTTTTCTCGTCCAGCGCCTTTACCGCCCAAAGCGCGTTGCGGCGATCGAGCCCGATCGAGCGGAACGCATCCGCATCGGCGAGTTTCTCCAGCACCGACCGCGGCAGTCCCGAACGCAGCCAGAGATCGCGAACCGAGATGTAACCACGGCCGCGATTGGTGACGAGCTTGTCGGTGATCTCCTTCTCCTTGAGACCCTTGACCAGGCTGAAGCCGAGTCGAATGGCCTTTTTCGTCAGAATCACATCCGACATTTCTCGATGCCGCGGCTCGATTGCCTTGCGGTCGAGAAGGCCCTGCTCAAGGTCCGCATCCCAATCCGAATGGTTGATATCGACCGGCAGCACCCGCACGCCATGTTCGCGCGCGTCCCGCACCAATTGGGCGGGAGCGTAGAAACCCATCGGCTGCGAGTTCAAAAGTGCCGCGCAGAAGACGTCGGGATAATAGGTCTTCAGCCAGGAGGAGACATAGACGAGCAGCGCGAAGGAGGCCGCATGGCTTTCCGGAAAGCCGTATTCGCCGAACCCTTCGATCTGCCTGAAGCAGCGCTCCGCAAACTCGAGCGGATACTTATTCCGAACCATCCCGTCGATCATTTTCTGCTTGAACGTATGGATGGTTCCGGTTCGCTTGAAGGTCGCCATCGCCCGCCTGAGCTGATCGGCCTCGCCGGGCGTAAAATTTGCCGCGGTGATGGCGATCTGCATCGCCTGTTCCTGGAACAGCGGCACGCCCAGGGTGCGCTCCAGAACCACTTCCAGCTCCTTGCTCGGATACTCGATGGGTATGTTGAGATCGCGCTGCTCCCGTCGCTTCAGATAGGGATGAACCATATTGCCCTGGATCGGCCCCGGACGCACGATCGCCACCTCGATGACGAGGTCGTAGAAGATGCGCGGCCTGAGGCGCGGCAGCATGCTCATCTGCGCCCGGCTTTCGATCTGGAAGACGCCGATCGTATCGGCCCGGCAGATCATGTCGTAGACGGCTTTCTGGTCATCCTTGAAGAGGCGGGCGAGGGTTTCTCTTCGACCGTAGTGCAGGTCCAGGAGTTCGAAAGCCCTGGCGATGCAGGTCAGCATGCCGAGCGCCAGAACGTCGATCTTCAGGATCTTCAGCGTATCGAGATCGTCCTTGTCCCATTCGATCATGTAGCGGTCGGGCATCGCCGTGTTCATGATCGGCACCACCTCGTCGAGCCGATCGCGGGTGATGACGAAGCCGCCGACATGCTGGGAGAGATGACGGGGAAAGCTCATCAGCTCGGTGGCGTAGTCCAGCACCCGCACTGTCGTCGGATCCTTGACGTCGAGGCCGGCGGCTTTGGCCTCCCGCTCTGACAGATCGGCCGCCGACCAGCCCCAGACCGAACCGGCAAGTGCCGACTGTACGTCCTCCGAAAAACCGAAGGCTTTCGCCGTTTCGCGGCCGGCCGAACGCGCCCGGTAGCTGATGACGGCGGCCGTAAGCCCCGCATGCTCCTTGCCGTAAGTCCTATAGATATGCTGGATGACCTCTTCCCGCTTCTCGTGTTCGAAGTCGACGTCGATATCCGGCGGCTCGTCACGCTCGGTCGAGATGAAGCGGTCGAAAAGCAGGGTCGTCGAAAGCGGATCGACCTCGGTGATGGCAAGGCAGTAACAGACGGTCGAATTCGCCGCCGACCCGCGGCCCTGACAAAGAATGTCGACGCTTCGCGCATATTCCATGATGTTGCGCACGGTGAGGAAATAGGGCTCGTAGCGCTTGCTGGCGATCAGATCGAGCTCGTATTCGATCTGGGTCGAGACCTTCCCGGGAATGCCGCCGGGATAGCGCCGATAGGCGCCTTCCATCGTCAGCCGCCGCAGGGTCTGCGTCGTCGTCTCGCCTGCAAAACTCTCGTCGGGATATTGGTATTCGAGTTCCGCCAAAGTGAAATTCAGCCGGCGGAAAAAATGCCCGGTGCTGGCGATCGCCTCGGGGTAGTCGCGAAAGATGCGCGCCATTTCCTCCGGTGGCTTCAGATGCCGTTCGGCATTGGCCTGAAGCCGGAACCCCGCCTGTGCGACCGTCACATGCTCGCGTATGGCGGTGACGATATCGGCCAGCGGCCGGCGCGCCGGCTCGTGAAACAACGGGCTGTTGGTGGCGATCAGCCTCGTTCCCGTGTTGCGGGCGATGGCTGCCAGCCCGGCAAAGACAAGCTGGTCGAAACCGTCATACCGCGGCACGAGCGCAAGATAGAGCCGGTCGGCAAAATGCGGCTTCAGCCGCTTGAGAAACGCCGCAAGGTTGTTGGCCTCCGGCGCACCGATCACCGGATCGGGCAGAACGGCAATCAGGATATCCTCGCCCCATTCGACAAGATCCGTCTCGTAGAGCGTGCAGGTGCCTTTCTTCGCCCGCAGGTTTCCGGCACTCAGCATGCGGCAGAGATTGCCCCAACCCCGGCGGTTGCACGGATAGGCCAGCACATCCGGGATGCCTTCGGCAAAGGAAAGCCGGGCGCCGGGCTGAAAGGAAAACCCCTCCACCTTCGCCTGCGCATGGGCGCGAACCACGCCGGCCACCGTATTGCGATCGGCAACCCCGAGACCGGAAATGCCAAGGCGGCTGGCGGCAACGATCATTTCGCCTGGATGCGACGCTCCTTCGAGGAAGGAGAAATTCGACCAGGCGCCGATCTCGAAATAGGGCGTGCTCATGCGAAGACCCCATGCATGAACCAGCGTGGCTGCGTCGGCCCGCCATAATGCCCTTCTCGAAACAGCCAGAACCGCCGGCCTCTTTCATCCTCCACCCGGAAATAATCCCGCTCGGCCGCCGTCTCGCCATCGACCCACCATTCGGCCGCGATCCGTTCCGGACCTTCGGCGCGCGCGATGCGATGAAGGCTCCGGCGCCAGCGAAAGCTTCTCGGCGGCCCTTCCGGCACCTCGGCTACCGCCTCCACCGGCTCCGGGCTTTGAAACAGCCGCTGCGGCCGAACGGAGGCCACCAGAAGACTGGCCGGAACATTGGGGGCGGCTTCCTCGACCGTCTTCAGCATCTCCACATCCGCAAGCGGCTGAAAGACGGCGGCACGCTCCGGCACGTGGCTCTCCGACAGGACGGGCAGAAACAGGCTTTCCGCGCCCAGCCGCGCCATGACCCTGTCGGCAAAGGCCGCAAGCGGTCGCTGCCGATCCGGTGTGCCGGAAAAATCCTCCTGCATCACCTCGTATTTTTCGCTTTTGGGAACCGAGAGCCGCAGGATCTCGAAGCCGAAACCGGCATCAAGATCGTCATGAACAGCCTGCAGCCGCTCGCGGAAAAGGCCGGCAACGCGGCCCGGTTCAATCAACGGCGAGGACGTTCCGGCAGCGATGCGAAAGACCCTGCCGTCGACACGAAACAGCAAGAGTTCGAACAGCCGTCCCCCCTCGCCGCGCTTTTCCAGCTCCGGCTTCAGCCTTGCTGCGAGCTCCTGCGTCAGGCCGAGAATATCGTCCTCGCCCTGGACCGGCTCGGAAAGCCGCCGCTCGGCCGAGAGGCTGGCAACGGCAAGCCGCGGCGAAAGCGGCTCGTCCTCCAGTCCCATCGCCTGATCGAGACGCAAGAGCAGGGTGGATCCGAAGCGGCGGGCAAGCGGCGCGCGCGGCGCCTCGATGATGTCGCCGACCTGCTTGAGGCCGACCCGGCCAAGCGTCTCGATCGTCTCGGTCGCAAGCCTGAGGGCCGCCATCGGTAGCGGCGCAAGCACGCGCGCGGCCTCCTCAGGAGCGATCACGCTTTGCGAGCCGAAGCGCGCCACCGCCCAGGAGAGCCCGGCCGAAGACGAGATCGCCGCACGCGCCTCGATGCCGAGATGAAAGAGCCGAGCCAAGAGGTCGTCGAGAAGCGATTTCTCTCCGCCGAGAAGATGGGCACAGCCGGTAATGTCGAGATAAAGACCACTTTCGCCGTCGAGCGCCACCAGCGGCGTATAGCGGCTGCACCAGTCCGCAAGCCCTTCCAGAAGGGCGCGATCCGCCGCCCGGTCGGCGGGCAGCACATCGACCTCGGGACACATGGCCCGCGCTTCGGCAACGCCCTGGCCCAACTGGAATCCGGACTTTTCGGCAAGGCCATCGAGCGCAACGAGGCGCATCGCATTTCTGACCCGGTCGGCAAAGACGACAGGCGGATGATCAGGACGCCCGCGGGAAAGCCACGAGGTGCCCCAGCGTATCCGCGCCACCCGGTCGGCCGGAAGATGCGGAAAGTCGAGCGATAGAATGCGCTGGCTCTGGGTCTGCCGCAGCAGCGGCTGGTAGGGGCTCGACGGGGTAAAAGCGGCGGTCATGGGGGTTCCACTCCAGGAAGAGGCCGACAGGAGCAGGAGACCTGCTTTTTTCGGCAATGACGTGAAAGACGGGATGACCGATGCTGCCGCAAAGCATCGAACCGTCAGGGAGGGGGCGCTCGCGGGCGGGCGCCGGTTCGATATGAAGCCGGAAGAAGGCGCTGCTCGCCTCCTCGTGGCCGGACTGGCGCAGAAGCAGAAGAGGGATGCGCCCGGCGCGCGCGCGAACATGCAGGCGCCGGCTTTCACTCAAGGCCAGCGATGCCGGATTGCCGCGAATTTCGAGAATGACGGCACAGAAGGCCGGGACGGAAAGCGCCGTCTCGGCGATCCAGAGCGCATCTTTCACCGTGCGCGGCAGGCTGAGGATCAGGCTTCGAATGTCGAGCCCGTAGGCCTTGAGACCAAGGCCATAGGGCAGGCCGGCCTCGGTCGAGGCGAGCGACTGGCTGATCCACAGAACCGGGGCCCCGACATCGCCCTTTTGCCGGCGCGCCTGCTGACAGAGGGCACTGAGCGCGGTTGCAAAACCGGCGGCAGCGCCGGCATCGCGCGTCTCGGAATTGCGGATCTCCGTCATGCCCTCGAGCGGCAGCCCGCCCTCGAGGATATCGTCGAGTTCGGGAATACCGAGCGGCAGAACCTTGCGGCCGGATGCCTGGCTGCCCTCTTCCTTGCGCCGGAAGCCCGCGGGATCGGCCGCCTTGACTGCCTTCACGACCCCCGGAAGCCTGCGGTTCTCGATCCTGGCTATGGTTTCGCGAAGCGAAAGAACGGCCTCCCGCTGCACGGCGTTCTCGGCCATGACGGTCAACTCCATTTAAGATGTTCCTGTTATGTTCTTATAGATTCCAGAGCTGCCCTGAGGAGTCAACAACCAAATTTGAGAATTTATTCCTCACCCGTTGCGTCAGGAATTCAACACTCGAAAAACAAAGGCAAAATCGCTATATGGAGGGCAACAAGGAGTGCCTATGGCCCGCATTGACCAGACCGATGATTGGCGGGAACGCCACGCACCGACACTCACGACATTCGAACAACTCGCAGTGGAAGCCTACGGCCACCTGCCGCAGGAGTTCCGCCGGCTGACGACCGACCTCATCATCGAGGTTGCCGATTTTCCAAGCGACGATGTCTTCGAGGACATGGCGCTGGAGACGCCGTTCGACCTGCTCGGCCTGTTCGAAGGCCGCGGCATCAGCGAACGTTTCACCATGGAGACGGGCGAGTTTCCGAACCGGATCACCCTTTATCGCCGCCCGATCATCGACTATTGGGCGGAAAACGAGGAAACGCTGGGCGACATCATCACCCATGTGCTGATCCACGAGATCGGCCACCATTTCGGCCTCTCCGACGACGACATGGAACGGATCGAGGCGAGCGTGGAACACGTGGGCAACTAGAGCATTTCCAGGAAAAATGCGAAGCGGTTTCCCGTCAGGAAATGCGTAAAAACAAAGAGATAGGGCGTTTCTGCGACTCCGTCTAAGCCGGAAACGCTCTAAGCCCCGGAAAACCTCTCGCGCTGGTCAGGAGCATCCTGCTCTGAGGCCAGCCCCTTCGGAAAAACAATCGGAAAACAGAGGAACACTCCGGCCGCAAAACTGGAGCGTCCCTGTTTTTTTACTGCTCCGACAGCTTGATGTCGGGATGATAATCCTTGCCTTCGACTTCCTTGAATACGGCCTGTCCGCATTGCATGTGCTGCGTATCCGCATTGAAGGCGTAGGTCGGCGAGCCGTGCAGGGACCAGCCCTGGTTCAGCGCTGCCGTCACCTTATGGCAGAAGGACGCATCGTCGGGGCCGGTGAGGAAGCGGTAAAGTTTCAAAATCTTGCCTTTCGTTTTTCAATCGTGTCCGCCTTGGCGGCGAGCTTCAAGGCCTGGTCGAGATGCAGCCGCTCGATCATTCGGCCATGAAGATTGATAACGCCCTTGCCGGCATTATCCGGCAGCGCGAAGGCGGCGATGATCGCGCGCGCCTCGTCGACGGCGGCCTGCTCGACGCCGAAGCGTTCGTTGGCCGGGCCGATCTGCAGCGGGTGGATCAGCATCTTGCCGTCATACCCCATGTCGCGCCCCTGCCGGCACTCCTCATCGAAACCGTCGGCATCACGGAAATCGTTGAACACCGCATCGATGGCGTCGAGACCGCTTCCGCGTGCGGCCAGCAGGATCTGCATCAGCCAGGGGATGAGGTAAGGTCGGCCGGGACGGTCGGGAACGCCGGTTTCCTTGCGCAGGTCGTTGAGGCCGACGACGAAGCAATCGAGCCTGCCGCCGAAGGTGCGGCCGGTCTCGGCGATCGCCGGCGCATTGACGACACCGCGTGGCGTCTCGATCATCGCCCAGAGACGTAAGCCTTCCGGCGCATCGTTATCGGCCAGCCAGTCGGCGGCGATCTGGATATCGGCCGGGCTTTCGACCTTCGGCACAAGGATCGCGTCGGGCTTTGCCGAAACGGCTGCCGCCAGATCCTGCTGGCCGAAGCCCGATCCGAGCGCATTGATGCGGATGATGATCTCGCAATCCGGCCTGTTTTCGATGAGGTGGCGAACGAGCCCGTCACGCGCCTCGGCCTTGCGCTCGGGCGCCACCGCATCCTCGAGGTCGAAGATCGCGGCATCGGCGGCAAGTTCCGAAACCTTGGCCAGTGCGCGGACATTGTCGGCCGGCACGGAAAGCACCGAACGGCGCAAGCGAACGGGATGATGTTCAATCGATTTTGTCATGCGGCCAGTTGTGCCCGCCTTTCATTTTTTCCGCAAGACGAGGCGAACGGCCGCCCCCTCTTGCAAGCGGCGGCGGCAACACCCACATCGGAGGCAGAAAGGTGACGATCATGCAAAGCATACGCTCTGTTCTTTTTACGGCTGTGGCCATTACCATTACGCTGGCGGCCTTCGTCTTCACCGCGTCGCTTGCGCTCGCGCTGACCGGCATCGCTGCCGTTGTCGCGATCGGCAGCGCCATTGCCGCCCGGCTGAATCTGAAGCCGGCCCGCGCCACGGCCCGCCCGACCTCCGGCGCCGCCCCGCGCGAAATGCGCATCTGGAACGACGGTCGCGGCACGATCATCGATCTCTAGGCCACGCGGCACCGGTCTCCAAAGCCGAGATAAAATTTTGCGACACCCATGTCGGGCGGACCCGTTTCCGTTCGTCCTTGGACCAGGCCAGCAAAGGCCATGCCCTCGTGACGAAGGATAGGAGCACGACATGGACAGCAATACGCAGAAAACGGACGCAAACCAGCTGCCACCGGCCCTGAACGGTCTGGTGCCTTATCTCCAGGTCGACGGCGCGGCCAAGGCTGCGGAATTCTACAAGCACGCCTTCGGCGCAAAGGAAGCTTATCGGCAACCGGTCGACGACCAGGGCCGGACGATGCACATCCATCTCCACATCAACGGCAGCTCGCTGATGCTTGGCGACGCCTATCCGGAATATGGCCATCCCCTGGAAAAGCCGCAGGCCTACAGCCTGATGCTGCCGGTCGACGACATCGACGCGTGGTGGAGCCAAGCGGTGGCTGCCGGCGCCGAAATCGTCATGCCCATCGAGGTGATGTTCTGGGGCGATCGCTACGGACAGCTGCGCGACCCCTTCGGCGTGCTCTGGGCGTTGAACGCCCCGGTCAAGGCAGGCTAGGTCAAGGCAGGCTGACACCGGCGCCAGACACCCGCCGATGTCCGCAAAGCCCATGGGCAAGGCGCTCCAACTGATAAAACAACCGCTACGACAGCTGCCGGGCAGGCAATTTCACCCGCCCGGCAAGTGTCTTCGGGACAGATTTTCCTTCATTTCGGCGCAAAACTGATCTAAACGCTTACGCAACATTTCGCTGAAATCGAAGGCCTGAAGTTATGGAAAAGTTCGTCAAGCTCACCGGCGTCGCCGCGCCCCTCCCCGTCGTCAACGTCGACACGGACATGATCATCCCGAAGGATTACCTGAAGACGATCAAGCGCACCGGCCTCGGCACGGGACTTTTCGCCGAAGCGCGCTACAACGAGGACGGCTCGGTCAACCCGGATTTCGTGCTCAACAAGCCCGCCTACCAGAACGCCAAGATCCTGGTCGCCGGCGACAACTTCGGCTGCGGCTCCTCGCGCGAGCACGCGCCGTGGGCGCTTCTCGACTTCGGCATCCGCTGTGTGATCTCGACCTCGTTCGCCGACATCTTCTACAACAACTGTTTCAAGAACGGCATCCTGCCGATCGTCGTCAGCCAGGAGAACCTGGACAAGCTGATGGACGACGCTTCGCGCGGCTCCAACGCCATCCTGTCGATCGACCTGGAAACCCAGGAAATCACCGGCCCGGACGGCGGCTCGGTCAAGTTCGAGATCGATGCCTTCAAACGCCACTGCCTGCTGAACGGCCTCGACGACATCGGCCTGACGCTGGAGAAGGCAACGGCCATCGACAGCTTCGAAAAGTCGACCGCCGCCTCGCGCCCCTGGGCGTGAGCTAAGGGATGACGCGCAAGCTCATCTCCTCCGGTTCGCCCTTCGAGAAGACGGCAGGCTATTCGCGTGCCGTCGCCAAGGGCGACTGGTGCTTCGTTTCCGGCACCACCGGCTACGATTACGCCACCATGACCATGCCGGAAACGGTGGAAGAACAGGCACGCAATTGCCTGAAGACGATCGAGGGCGCGCTGAAAGAGGCGGGCTTCTCGCTCTCGGATGTGGTGCGCAATCACTATTACGTCACCGATGCCAGCTTCGCCGACCGGGTTTTTCCGATCTTCGGCGAAATGTTCGGCGATATCCGCCCGGCCGCCACCATGGTCGTCTGCGATCTCATCCGGCCGGAAATGCTGATCGAGATCGAAGTCACCGCCTTCCGCGGCTGACGTCTGACGGACTGCTGCCGGCGCGGCATTGGCACCTGCCCCGCTTATGCGCTACTGCAGAGGCACGACGTCGGGTTCTTCGCAGAGCCGTTGTCCGCATCGCCACGACCGGAAGAAGCCCATGCAATTCGAAGGCACCGCCGACTATATCGCCGACAAGGACCTGATGATCGCCGTCAACGCTGCGATCCGGCTGGAACGGCCGCTGCTCGTCAAGGGCGAGCCGGGCACCGGCAAGACCGAGCTTGCCCGGCAGGTTGCGGCAGCCCTCGGGCTCGACCTCATCGAATGGAACGTCAAGTCGACGACCAAGGCCCAGCAGGGGCTTTACGAATATGACGCCGTCTCGCGCCTGCGCGACAGCCAGTTCGGCGACGAGCGTGTCAACGACGTCAAGAACTACATCCGCAAGGGCAAGCTCTGGCAGGCGTTCGAGGCCGGGCGGCGGGTGGTGTTGCTGATCGACGAGATCGACAAAGCCGACATCGAGTTTCCGAACGATCTGCTACAGGAGCTCGATCGGATGGAATTCCACGTCTATGAGACCAACGAAACGATCCACGCCCGCCAGCGGCCGATCGTCGTCATCACCTCCAACAACGAGAAGGAACTGCCGGACGCCTTCCTGCGCCGCTGCTTCTTCCACTATATCCGCTTTCCCGACGCCGACACGCTCGCGCGCATCGTCGAGGTGCACTATCCCGGCATCCGCAAGACGCTGCTTTCGGCAGCCCTTGCCGCTTTCTACGATATCCGTCAGGTGCCAGGGCTGAAGAAGAAGCCTTCGACCTCCGAAGCGCTCGACTGGATCCGCCTGCTCGTCGCCGACGAGATCGACCCGGTCGACCTGCGCGCCGATCCCAAAACCATGCTGCCGAAGCTGCACGGCGCGCTTCTCAAGAACGAGCAGGACGTCCACCTCTTCGAGCGCCTGGCCTTCATGGCACGCCGCGACGGATGAGGCCAAACGCCCACAAGGTTCTGATCTACGCCACCTGGCGGGAGCATCTGCTCGTCTTCGACGAGCCGGACTTTCCGGATATCGACCTGCAGGTTCCCGGTGGAACGATGGAACCGGGCGAAAGCCCCGAGGCCGCCGCCCTGCGCGAATTCGCCGAGGAAACCGGGCTGGCGCCACCGACGATCGTCTTGCCGCTTGCAACGCAGGACTACCGCTTCACCAAGAACGGCCGGCAAATCTGCCATCGCCGGCACTATTTCCATGTGAAGCTTGCCGGCGAACAACGGGAAACCTGGCTGCATCTGGAGATGACGCCGTTCAGCGGTGGCCCGCCGATCCGCTTTCGCTTCTTCTGGCTCAGCCAGAGCGAGGCTCGCAACCGGCTTGGATACGGGATGCAGGACGGTCTGGACTTGCTGCAAACCCAAGTTGCCCGTCGCCGCTCGGCGGTCGCTCGCCCCTCACCCTAACCCTCTCCCCGCACGCGGGGAGAGGGGAGCGGCGGCTGCAACCTTTGTCATCTGCTGCAAGCGTGAAGGGGAATAAAGCGGTCGCGGCAGCGGGATGAGGGGCCTTTTAGCCGGCGAATCGTTTTTCATTGACCCCCGCGGCCTTGCCGCGCTATCAAATGAACCGTGGTGATTTGGCCGGCCGGCTTGCAGCCACGTTAAACAAATCGCTAAAGGGCCGAGGAAACGTGGATTTTCCGAGGACCGGTCGCGATCAATCGCCGCCGGTTTTTTTGTATTGATCGAGTGGAAGCCCCATGCCCATCAAGATACCCGATACGCTGCCCGCCTTCGAAACCCTCGCGACCGAGGGCGTGCGGGTGATGACCGAGACCGTGGCGATCCGTCAGGATATCCGCCCGCTCCAGATCGGGCTCCTGAACCTCATGCCGAACAAGATCAAGACCGAGATCCAGATGGCGCGCCTCATCGGCGCCTCGCCGCTGCAGGTCGAGTTGTCGCTGATCCGCATCGGCGCGCACCGGGCAAAAAACACCTCCGAGGAACACCTGCTCGCCTTCTACGAGACCTGGGAAGAGGTGAAGGCCCGCAAGTTCGACGGCTTCATCATCACCGGCGCCCCGGTCGAAACGCTGGAATACGAGGACGTCACCTACTGGGACGAGTTGAAGCGCATCCTCGACTGGACGACGACCAATGTGCATTCGACGCTGAACGTCTGCTGGGGCGCGATGGCGGCGATCTATCATTTCCACGGCGTGCCGAAATATCCGCTGAAGGAGAAAGCCTTCGGCGTCTACCGCCACCAGAACCTGCAGCCCTCCTCCGTCTATCTCAACGGCTTTTCCGACGATTTCGCCGTGCCGGTGTCGCGCTGGACCGAAGTGCGCCGCGCCGACATCGACCGGGTGGCCGACCTGGAAATCCTGATGGAATCGAAAGAGATGGGCGTCTGCCTCGTGCACGAGAAGAAGGGCAAGCGCCTCTACATGTTCAATCACGTGGAGTATGATTCCACATCGCTGTCGGACGAGTATTTCCGGGATGTGGATGCGGGCGCGCCGATCAAGCTGCCGCACGACTACTTCCCGCACAATGATTCGACCCTGCCGCCGCAGAACCGCTGGCGCAGCCACGCGCATCTGTTCTTCGGCAACTGGATCAACGAGATGTACCAGACGACGCCCTACGAGCTGGACATGATCGGCAGGGGAGAACGCTAGGGCTCGGAGGCTCCAATGTTCATCCCCTTCTTCCTCGAATTGAAGGCTGCGAAGATCCCGGTCACGCTCCGGGAATTCCTGTCGTTGATCGAGGGCATGGAGGCGGGCATCGCCAGCTTCGATATCGAGGCGTTCTATTTCCTCGCGCGCACGGCGCTGGTGAAGGACGAGCGCCACATCGACCGCTTCGACGGCGTCTTCCGGCATTGCTTTTCCGGCCTTGAGGCCATCAATCCCTCGGACGAGTTCGAGCAGGCGGCCATTCCCGAGGAATGGCTGCGCAAGCTTGCCGAGAAATATCTGACCGAGGAAGAGAAACGCCTGGTCGAATCCCTTGGCGGCTTCGAGACCCTGATGGAGACCTTGCGCCAGCGGCTGCGCGAACAAGAGGGGCGCCACCAGGGCGGCTCCAAATGGATCGGTACTGCCGGCACCTCCCCCTTCGGCGCCTATGGCTACAATCCCGAAGGTGTCAGGATCGGCCAGGACGGCTCGCGGCACCGCCGCGCGGTCAAGGTCTGGGACCGGCGCGAATTCAGGGATTACGACGACACGATCGAGCTCGGCACGCGCAACATCAAGGTGGCGCTCAAACGCCTGCGGCGCTGGGTGCGCCAGGGTGCTGCCGACGAACTCGACCTTTCCGGTACGATCCGCGCCACCGCCGAGCACGGTTATCTCGATGTCGTGACCCGGCCGGAACGGCGCAACGCCGTCAAGCTCCTGATGTTCTTCGATGTCGGCGGTTCGATGGACGACCATATCCGCATCGTCGAGGAGCTGTTTTCGGCGGCACGCGGCGAATTCCGCCACATGGAGCACTTCTACTTCCACAATTGCGTCTACGAGGGCCTGTGGAAGGACAATCGTCGCCGCCGCGCCGACATCACCCGCACGACGGAGCTGCTGCGCACCTTCGGCAGCGACTACCGCGCGATCTTCGTCGGCGACGCATCGATGAGCCCCTATGAGATCAGCCACCCCGGCGGCTCGGTCGAACATTGGAACGACGAAGCCGGCGGGCTTTGGCTCTCGCGTATCGCCGCCCACTTTCCCCGATCCATCTGGCTCAATCCGGTCCCCGAGCAGCACTGGGGCCATACCCAGTCGATCGGCATGATCAGGAGCCTTCTCGGCGGGTGGATGTTTCCCTTGACGCTCGCCGGACTGCAGGACGCGACAAAACAACTATCGCGCTGAATCTACCGCAGAAAATCTCGATTTCCGGTTGCCGATCCACCTGAAATGACGCAGGTTGCTTGCCGCGAGGACTGCATGTTTCCATAAATCCTAGCCGATTTAAGGATAAAACATGCAGCAACTCAAAGTGTTACAGCGACCTTTGCGCGTCTGCTAGGACGCGCGGCGCTGTAGGGGGGGCCAGGCAATGGACAAGCATGCGGACACGGAAATCTTCGGACACCTGCCATCGGGTGAGCCGGTTCATCGTGTCGTGCTTTCCGGCGGCGGCCTGACCGCTCATATCCTCACCTGGGGAACCGTGATCCAGGACCTGCGGCTGGACGGCCATGAACCGCCGCTGGTGCTCGGCTTTACCGATCTCGAAAGCTATCTCGCCCATTCCCCCTATTTTGGCGCAACGCCCGGCCGCTGCGCCAACCGCATCGGCGACGGTCGCTTCACGCTCGACGGCACGACCTATCAGCTCGAATGCAACGAGAAGGGCGTGACGCATCTGCATGGCGGCAGCGACAATATCGGCAAGCGCAACTGGACGATCATGGACCAGACGCAGGACAGCGTGACGCTTGTCATCACCGACCCGGACGGCCGCGCCGGCTATCCCGGCAACTGCCAGGTCCGCTGTACCTACCAGCTGAAGCCCGGCGGCGTGCTCAGCGTCGTCTACGAGGCGGAGACGGACCGGCCGACGCTCGCCAATGTCTGCCAACACAGCTATTTCAATCTCGATGGCAGCGCGGATGCGCTCGGCCATGACATCATGATCGCCGCCGACCACTATTTGCCGACCGACGAGCGCCAGGTCCCGACAGGAGAAGTCCGACCGGTCGAAGGCACCGCCTTCGATCTCAGGGAAATGACGTCGCTCAAGCGCCAGACCGAGGGCGAACGCATCGCCTACGACCATAATTTCTGCCTCTCGCCGGAGCGCATGGCAAAACACTCGGCCGCCTTTGCGCGCAGCCTCAATTCCGGCGTGACGATGGAAGTGCTGACGACCGAGCCCGGCGTCCAGCTCTATACCGGCTTCAAGCTCGACGTGCCGGTGCCCGGCCTCGAAGGACGTCGCTACGGCGCCTTTGCCGGTTTCTGCCTGGAAACCCAGGTGTGGCCGGATGCCGTCAATCACGAAGGCTTTCCGAACGCGGTTCTGCGCCCCGGCGAAATCCGTCGCCAGGAAACGGACTATGTCTTCATGAAAAGCTGAGAGCCGAGTGCATCGGCGCTCGCCCGCAGACACGCGACGGCTGATGCTCTTCGCCCGGGGCGAATGCATTGGCCGAAGCCAAAAGCATTTACAAATGAAGTGGTTGGGAAAATTGGAGCGGGTGAGGCGATTCGAACGCCCGACCCCAACCTTGGCAAGGTTGTGCTCTACCCCTGAGCTACACCCGCTCATTACCTCGGTCCGGGGGTAGTCGGTGGACCGTGGGTGCCGCGCTGTCTTGCGGCGACGGGCGGTATATGGCCTAAGCGATTTTGGAATGCAACAGGGAAATGACGAGAAATCGAATATTTTTTGGGAGCCTCCCTGGGAAGCCCGCAAATGCCGCGTTTTCGCACCGCTCCGCCGTCTCTGAGATTGCACGGCGCGGCCGTTCTCCCCTAAAGCAGACTGGAAAAAACCGACCGGCAGGAGAATCACCCCGATGAACGAAGCGCAACCGAAGACCGCGGACGAGCTTTTCCGCTTTCTCGACGATCTCGGCATCGAACACAGCACCAAAAAACACGAGCCGGTGTTCACCGTAGCCGAATCGGTGGCACTGCGTGACGAGATCCCCGGCGGCCATACCAAGAACCTGTTCGTGAAGGACAAGAAGGACAACTACTTCCTGCTGACCGTCGAAGAACACGCAACCGTGGATCTGAAGACGGTGCACCAGGTCATCGGCGCGGCAAGCAAGGTTTCCTTCGGCAAGCCGGAGAAGCTGATGGAGTATCTCGGCGTCATCCCGGGAGCGGTGACCGCGCTTGGCGCCATCAACGACATCGGCGGCAACGTCAAGGTGATCATCGACGAGGAATTGATGACGTTCGATGTGATCAACTGCCATCCGCTTTCCAACGACGCGACGACCTCGATCGCCTCGAAGGACCTGTTGCGTTTCATGGAAGCCACGGGACATGAACCGCTTGTCTTGAAAGTGACGGCCTGACATACGATCTTTGGCGCGGATGCAGGAAGCCGGATCACGAGCCGGCGAGGAGAGAAGAATGACGGGCAACGACAATCCCTATGCAGGGTCCTTCGGCAACCAGATGACCGCTTCGGCTTCCTTCGGCGGCCAGCCGGCCGCGGCCGCCGCACCGGGCGGCGACCTGATCAAGGAAACGACGACCGCCAACTTCAGCAAGGACGTGCTGGACGCCTCGCGCCAGCAGCCTGTTCTCGTCGACTTCTGGGCGCCCTGGTGCGGACCGTGCAAGCAACTGACCCCCGTGATCGAAAAGGTCGTGACGGAAGCTGCCGGCCGCGTGAAGCTCGTCAAGATGAACATCGACGACCATCCATCGATCGCCGGCCAGCTCGGCATCCAGTCGATCCCCGCCGTCATCGCCTTTGTCGGCGGACGGCCGGTCGACGGCTTCATGGGTGCCGTGCCTGAAAGCCAGATCAAGCAATTCATCGAAAAGATCGCCGGTCCTGCCGTCGACGACAGCAAGGCCGAAATCGAGGCCGTGCTTGCCGATGCCAAGGCGCTGATCGAGACGGGCGATGCCGAAAACGCCGCCGGCCTCTTCGGCGCCGTGCTGCAGGCAGACCCGGAGAATGCGGTGGCGATTGCCGGCATGGTCGATTGCATGATCACGCTCGGCCAGATCGCCGAAGCGCGCGAAGCGCTTTCGAGCCTGCCGGAGGATCTTGCCAAGGATGCCGGCATCAGTGCGATCGGCAAGAAGCTCGACCAGATCGAGGAAGCCCGCAAGCTCGGCGACCCGACAGCCCTGGAACAGCGCCTGGCGGCGAACCCGGATGACCATGAGGCGCGCATGATGCTCGCCAAGATCCGCAACGTGGAAGGCGACCGCAATGGGGCGGCCGACCACCTGCTGACGATCATGAAGCGCGACCGGGCTTTCGACGATGATGGCGCACGGCGCGAGCTCGTCTCCTTCTTCGAAGTCTGGGGTCCGAAAGACCCGGCGACGGTCGCCGCCCGCCGCAAGCTGTCGTCGATTCTCTTTTCCTGAGCAGAGCGCCGAGATCGGTGCGTTTTTCCCTTGAGATTTTCAAGGGACGCACCATTTCATGATCTGGTTGGCCACGCTGCTTGGCGTGGCGAGGCAAGGCAGGATATCTGCAAGGTCAATCGGAATGCATGTCGGAAATGCACGTTATCTCGGTCCGCAGGACTTACCGGAGATCATTCCGGTGTTTCCGCTGACCGGTGCGCTGCTGCTCCCCGGCGCCCAATTGCCGCTCAACGTCTTCGAGCCGCGCTACCTGGCGATGCTCGACGATGCCCTTTCCGGCAATCGGCTGATCGGGATCGTCCAGCCCTCCTTCTGCGAAGGCCGCGACGATATCGGCGTCGGGCCGGTGCCCGCGCTGTGTCAGGTCGGCTGCATCGGCCGCATCACCTCCTTTGCCGAAACCGGCGACGGCCGCTACATCGCCTCGCTGACCGGCGTGTGCCGCTACCGGCTGTTTAACGAGGTGGTCGGCACGCGCGGCTACCGCCGCTTCCGCATCGGCCCCTTCACGGCCGATCTCGAAAATCGCGACGATGAAAGCCTGGTCGATCGTTCGGCGCTGCTGGCGGCCTTCAGGGCCTATCTGGAGGCCAACAAGCTGAAGGCCGACTGGGAGAGCGTCGAACGCGCCAGCAACCGCACGCTGGTCAATTCCATGGCGATGATGTCTCCCTATGGGCCGGCGGAGAAACAGGCGCTGCTCGAGGCCCCCGACCTGAAGACCCGCGCCGAAACGCTGATCGCCATTACCGAGATCGTGCTTGCGCGCAATTTCGGCGACGTCGACAACATCCTGCAGTGAGTGAGGGGCCATGGACGTCAACGCCAGCAAGGTCGATCCGAAACTGCTCGAACTGCTCGTCTGCCCGCTGACCAAGGGCCGGCTCAGCTATCGCGCCGAAGCGGGCGAACTCGTCTCGGAAAAGGCGCGGCTCGCCTATCCCATCCGCGATGGTGTTCCGATCATGCTGATCTCCGAAGCGCGAAAAATCGAGGACTGACGCCGGCGATCGTACTGACCACGATCCGCATGCGTCTCATCTGCCCCTCATCCGGCCTGTCGGCCACCTTCTCCCCGCAAGCGGGGAGAAGGACAGGTGCGGCACGCTCGGCGCAATGGTCCCCTCTCCCCGCATGCGGCGAGAGGGCTAGGGTGAGGGGCAAGGCTCAGGCATCAGAGGCTTTTGCGCCTCAGATCGGCTGGCCGGAAAGCAATCGCGGGTCGGCGTCGCCGGCAGTGCCGGCCGCCTGGCGGATGAAGAAGCTTTTCAGCGACGGCAGACGATCGACGAGGCCAAGACCGAAGTCCCGGGCGATCCTGACCGGCGTGATGTCGTTCGAAAACAGCCGGTTGAGCACATCCGTGGTCACCCCCATGCGGAAGGTGTCGAACCGTCGCCAGATCTGGTAGCGCTCGAGAATGGCAAGCGAACCGATATCAAGCCCGAGGCGATCCGCCTCGACGATCGTCTCTGCCAACGCCGCCACGTCCTTGAAGCCGAGATTGAGCCCCTGGCCGGAGATCGGGTGGATGCCGTGCGCGGCATCGCCCGCCAGCGCAAACCGCGGCTTCACGAAATCGCGGGCAAGCGTCAGGCCGAGCGGAAAGGCGCGACGGCCGCCGACGACCTTGAGATGTCCGAGCCTGTGACCGAAGCGGCGCTCCAGTTCTTCTTCGAAGAGGAAGTCGTCGCCCTTGACCAGGCGCTCGGCGTCCTCGGTACGCTCGGTCCACACCAGCGACGAACGGTTGTTCTTGAGCGGCAGCGTGGCGAAGGGCCCGGCCGGCAGGAAATGCTCCTCGGCCGTGCCGTTATGCGGGCGTTCATGCTCGACGGTGGTGACGATGCCCGACTGGCCATAGTCGAACTCCACCGTCTTGATGCCGGCCGCATCGCGCAGCTTCGAGCGCACGCCGTCGCAGGCAACCAGCAGGCGGGCCTCCAACTGCTCGCCGCCGGCAAGCGTCACGGCAACCGCGTGATCGCCGCTCTCGAAAGTTTGGACCATCGTCGATTGCCGCACGGTCACGCCGAATTGGTCGCAGGCGGCGCGCAGCGCGCCGACCAAGGCGGTGTTGGGCACCATATGGGCAAAGGGCCGCCCCTCTTCGCCCTCGCCGTCGAAGGTCAGGAAAACCGGGCGCACCGGGTCCGACGTCTTCGAATCGGTGATGACCATGCGCCGGATCGGCTCGGCCTCCGGCGCAATCGTCTGCCAGACGCCGAGAACATCGAGCATGCGCTCGGCCGCCGAGGCGACGGCAGAAGCGCGCTCGTCGCGCTTCCAGGCGCCTTCCGGCGCGCCGTCTAAGACAGAAACGGCAAGATGCGGCGCCGCCTTCTTCAGCGATACCGCGAGCGAAAGGCCGACATAGCCGCCGCCGGCAATCAACACATCGATCATCCGCTTTCTCCCGTCGCACTTGAGCATCGTTTCATGCCTATATAGATCAATGCCATCGCCGTTCCTACCATCGGAGACAGCCGAAATGTCGCGCCCCACTGAGACCGCAACGCCCATGGATGCGCTGCTTGCCACACTCGACCTCGAAAAGCTCGAGGAGAACCTGTTCCGTGGCCGCAGTCCCCAGGTCGGCTGGCAACGCGTGTTCGGCGGCCAGGTGATCGGCCAGGCACTGGTCGCAGCCCAGCGCACCGTCGACGAAGGCCGCTATGTGCATTCGCTGCACGCCTATTTCATGCGCCCCGGCGACCCGTCGGTGCCGATCATCTACGAAGTCGATCGCATCCGCGACGGCTCCAGCTTTGCAACACGCCGGGTGGTTGCCATCCAGCACGGCAAGGCGATCTTCTCGATGTCGGCGTCGTTCCAGTATGACGAAGACGGCTTCGAGCATCAGATCGAGATCCCCGACGTGGCGATGCCGGAGACCCTGCCGGGCGAACAGGAGTTGAAGGACAAGTTCCTGGCGCACGCGCCCGAAGCGATCCGTCGTTACTGGGAGCGGCCGCGACCGATCGAGATCCGACCGGTCTCGCTCGCCCACTATTTCGCCCGCAACGACGGCAAGCCGACCCAGGACGTCTGGGTCAAGGCCGTCGGCCACGTGCCCGACGAGCGCCACCTGCAGGCGGCAGTGCTTGCCTATCTCTCCGACATGACGCTGCTCGACACCTCGCTCTATGCGCATGGAACGTCCGTGTTCGATCGCAACCTGCAGGTTGCAAGCCTTGATCACGCCATGTGGTTCCATCGCCCCTGCAAGATGGACGACTGGCTGCTCTACACCCAGGACAGCCCCAGTGCCCATGGTGCCCGCGGCATGACCCGCGGCAGCCTTTTTGATCGTTCCGGCGTGCTGATTGCCTCTGTTGCACAGGAAGGTCTGATCCGGAAAAAGGCAGCTGAACAGAAATAAGGCACTTATTTTTTTCTGCCTACTTTTTAATCTTCTAAAGTGACGTTTTTTTAGCGCGTCGCGGCACTCACGCTGCATGCGATAATTTTCCCATGCCTTTTCATAGGTTTAGCTCGCAACAACGAATCTGGCACGCCCCTTGAATGTAGCTGTCCGGTTGCAAGGCGCTTTCAGCGTTCGCAGCAAGGAGAGATGGCCTCCGGCCGGAGGCGAACAAGGATGGGAAACCGATGAAAATTGTGATGGCCATTATCAAGCCGTTCAAGCTCGATGAGGTTCGCGAAGCCCTCACTGCTGTTGGCATCCAGGGCCTGACCGTAACCGAAGTTAAAGGCTACGGCCGCCAGAAGGGACATACCGAAATCTATCGCGGCACCGAATACGCCGTGAGCTTCCTGCCGAAGCTGAAGATCGAGATCGCGGTCCCCTCCGAGGTCGTCGACAAGGCGGTGGAAGCGATCGCCGCTGCCGCCAAGACCGGCCAGATCGGCGACGGCAAGATCTTTGTCTACTCGATTGACCATGCCGTGCGCATCCGCACCGGCGAAACCGATTCAGAAGCGTTGTAAGCCACGCCGTTCAGGGAGCACTATTCGATGTCGTCAAGCAAACTTTCCATCTCTCTGGCAAGGATCGGCGCAGCCTCTGCCGCCCTTCTTGCGCCGGTCGTCGCCTTTGCCCAGGAAGCCGCACCGGCAGCAGCCGCTGCCACTGCCGCAGCCCCCGTTCCCGACAAGGCCGACACGGCCTTCATGTTCTTCTCCACGCTGCTCGTCTTCTTCATGCTGATCCCGGGCCTCGCGCTCTTCTACGGCGGCCTCGTCCGCGCCAAGAACATGCTGTCGGTGCTGATGCAATGCACCGTCATCGGTGCAGCGATGATGATCGTCTGGGTCGTCTACGGCTATTCCTTCGCCTTCGGCGGCTCCACCAGCCCCTATTTCGGCGGCTTCGCCAAGATGTTCCTCGCAGGCGTCTCGCTTGAAAGCACATCAGCCACCTTCTCCGAAGGCGTGGTCATTCCGGAATACATCTTCATGCTGTTCCAGATGACGTTCGCGGCGCTGACGCCGGCGCTCATCATCGGCGCCTTCGCCGAGCGCATCAAGTTTTCGGCTGCCGTGCTCTTCTCCATCCTCTGGGCAACCTTCGTCTACTTCCCGATCGCCCACATGGTCTGGGACGGCAATGGTCTGCTCTTCGGCATGGGCGCGCTCGATTTCGCCGGCGGCACCGTCGTGCACATCAATGCCGGCGTCGCAGGCCTGATCGGCGCGATCATGGTCGGCAGGCGCACCGGCTTCGGCAAGGACATGATGGCTCCGCATTCGATGACGCTGACGCTCGTCGGTGCGGCGATGCTGTGGTTCGGCTGGTTCGGCTTCAATGCCGGCTCCAATCTCGAAGCATCCGGCGGCGCGATGCTCGCAACCGTCAACACCTTCCTCGCAACGGCAGCCGCTATCCTCTCCTGGTCGGTCGTCGAAACCTTCTCCCGCGGCAAGGCTTCGATGCTCGGTGCGGCCTCGGGCATGATCGCCGGCCTCGTCGCCATCACCCCTGCCGCCGGCATTGCCGGCCCCATGGGCGCGATCGTCATGGGCCTGATCGTTTCGCCGCTGTGCTACTTCTTCGTCTCGGTGGTGAAGAACAAGTTCGGCTACGACGACACCGCTGACGTCTTCGGCGTCCACGGCGTCGGCGGCTTCTTCGGCGCGCTGGCAACCGGCATCTTCGCATCGTCCTCGCTCGGCGGCATCGGCTATGCCGACGGCGTCACGATGGGCGGCCAGTTCATGACCCAGCTTACCGCCGTTGCCATCACCATCGTCTGGTGCGGCGTCGTCTCGGCCATCCTCTACAAGGTGGTCGACGCGATCGTCGGGCTGAGGGTCTCGGTCGAAGCCGAGCGCGAAGGTCTCGACCTCTCGTCCCACGGCGAAGCCGCCTACCACGGCTAAGCCTATCGCGGCGCCGTCAACAGGCGCCGCTCAACGTCCCGTCGCGGTCCGTCTGATGCGGATCGCCTTTGGCCCGGATCGAAAGATCCGGGCTTTTTTGCCCAATCACGCCGATTGCGCACCGTCGCCAACCGGTATTTTAGCGGCATATACGCATGGTTAATGTCGCATTAACCGTACTCCGCTTAGGTTGATTCCATGGCGCGCAATGTGCATTGAAGATCGAGACGGGCAGCAGGCAACATGAGCAGAAGCAATCCGGCAACGCTTGACAGCCGTTCCAACCGGTTCGTGCTAACCACTTTCGTTTGGCGACAGATCGCGTCGCTGGCGGGCTTCGCGCTGTTCGGCGCGCTGGCGCTGGCCATCGCGGCGCTATCGACATGGAACGTTGCCGATCCGAGCTTTTCCTATGCCACCTCGGACGAGCCGACCAACGTGCTCGGTTATGCCGGCGCTGCCTTTGCCGACATCTTCATGCAGTTTTTCGGGCTCGCAAGCGTCGTCGCGCTGCTTCCGGCCGTTGCCTGGGCACTGGCGCTGATCGGCGGCAGGCGCTTCGACAAGATCTTCAAGCGCCTCGGCCTCTGGTTCGTCGGATCGGTGCTTGCCGGAGCGGCCTTGAGCTGTGTTCCGGCGCCGATCACCTGGCCGCTGCCCAACGGCCTCGGCGGCGTCTTCGGCGACATGATCCTGCGTTTTCCCGCGCTGTTCACCGGCGCCTTCCCGACCGGCACCTTCGCCACCGTGCTTGCCTGCATCTTCGCCGCCCCTGCCGCCTGGTGCCTGATCTACAGCGCCGGCCTGATCGGTGTCGGCGAGGAGGAGGACGAAGACGAGATCGAAGAGCCGACGCCGAGCAAGGCCCGCACCGTGCGCGACGAACTGGACGAAGACGACAGCGAAGGCCCCTTCACCTTGCTGATGGGCTCGTTTGCCCACATGCGCTACACCCTGCAGGCACGTGTCCGCCGCGTCTTCGGCATGAGCGGAACCCGCACCCCGACGAAGCGCCAGTACGACGAGCCCTACGATTTCAACAATGACGAATTCGGCACGCTGAACGAGCCGGTCCGGCCGAAGCCGATGGCTGCCGGCGACCGCATCGAACCTTCGCTCGACCGCTCCGAACGCCGCGTCGTCACGCCGCCGCCGATCATGGCCGACGACGATGACGACCTGCCCTTCGACATGGACGACCGCCGCCCCGCCGGCATTCTGCCCGATGACGAAGACGACGATCTCGACGTGGCAGCCGACTGGGCGCCAAGGGCCGCACCGCCGAAGCAGGGCCTGCCGAAGTCCGGTTCGCGTGTTGCCACACCGCCCCCCCGCCCGAAGACGAGCCAGCGGCTCGAGCGCGAAGCGCAGCGCTCCTTCGTCGAGGATGACGACGGCGATTTCGCGCTGCCGCCGATGCATTTTCTCGCCGAGCCGAAGAACGTCACCCGCGACGCCTCGCTCTCCGCCGATGCGCTGGAACAGAACGCCCGCATGCTCGAAGGCGTGCTTGAAGACTTCGGCGTCAAGGGTGAAATCATCCACGTCCGCCCCGGTCCGGTCGTCACCCTCTATGAACTGGAGCCGGCGCCGGGCATCAAATCGTCGCGCGTCATCGGCCTTGCCGACGACATCGCCCGCTCGATGAGCGCGATTGCTGCCCGCGTCGCCGTCGTGCCAGGCCGCAACGCCATCGGCATCGAGCTGCCGAACCAGCGCCGCGAAACCGTCTACCTGCGCGAACTGATCGGCTCGCGCGACTTCGAGACGAGCAAGGCGCGTCTGGCCATGGCGCTCGGCAAGACCATCGGCGGCGAACCGGTTGTCGCCGATCTCGCCAAGATGCCGCATCTGCTTGTCGCCGGCACCACCGGCTCGGGCAAGTCGGTGGCAATCAACACCATGATCCTGTCGCTGCTCTACCGCCTGCGTCCCGACCAGTGCCGGTTGATCATGATCGACCCGAAGATGCTCGAACTCTCGGTCTATGACGGCATCCCGCATCTGCTTTCGCCCGTGGTGACCGACCCGAAGAAGGCGGTCGTCGCGCTCAAGTGGACGGTGCGCGAGATGGAAGAGCGCTACAAGAAGATGTCGAAGATCGGTGTGCGCAACATCGACGGCTTCAACACCCGCGTCGAGCAGGCGCTGGCCAAGGGCGATGCGATCACCCGCACGGTGCAGACCGGCTTCGACCGCCAGACGGGCGAAGCGATCTACGAGACCGAGGAATTCGACCTGTCGCCGATGCCCTATATCGTCGTCATCATCGACGAAATGGCCGACCTGATGATGGTCGCCGGCAAGGACATCGAAGGCGCGGTGCAGCGGTTGGCGCAAATGGCACGTGCCGCAGGCATCCATGTCATCATGGCGACGCAGCGCCCCTCGGTCGACGTCATCACCGGCACGATCAAGGCCAACTTCCCGACCCGCATCTCGTTCCAGGTGACCTCGAAGATCGACAGCCGCACCATCCTCGGCGAACAGGGCGCCGAACAGCTGCTCGGCATGGGCGACATGCTCTATATGGCCGGCGGCGGACGCATCCAGCGCGTCCACGGCCCCTTCGTCTCTGATACCGAAGTCGAGGAAGTCGTCGCCTATCTCAAGACCCAGGGCACGCCGCAGTATCTCGACGCGATCACCGAAGACGACGACGAGGACAATGACGGCGGCGGCCCGGCCGGCACGTCCAACCTTGCCGATTCCGACGACCCGTACGACCAGGCGGTGGCAATCGTCCTGCGCGACGGCAAGGCCTCCACGTCCTATGTGCAACGTCGCCTCGGGATCGGCTATAATAGGGCCGCATCGCTGATCGAGCGCATGGAACAGGAGGGCATCATCGGCCCGGCCAACCACGCCGGAAAGCGGGAAATCCTCGTGCCGACCGAAGCGGAAATCACCGGCCGGTAAACCCGGCTGTTGTCCCGGGCGCCAATCCGGGCCCGGTAACGGTCATGTGAGAGCGCAGGCGCTGGTAGGTCATGAAAACCGCCTTGAAGGCGCCGCACTTGCGCTCCAGATGATCAAGGAAATGAAGGAGACTGCGATGACTGAGACGAAAACCACCCAAGGCAACAATCCGGCGATGTCGCGCCGTGTATTCGTTTGCGGCCTCGCGGCGCTCGCGGGCATGGGTGGCGCCGGTCTTGACGTCACGAAGGCCTTCGCCCAGGCGCCGGGCTCCGCCCAGAAGATCGCCGACCACTTTTCGTCGGTGAAGACCATGGCCGGCGAATTCGTGCAGTTCGGCCCGCGCGGCGAGCAGACCGGCGGCAAATTCTATATCCGCCGCCCCGGCCGCATCCGCTTCAACTATGAAGCGCCTTCGCCGATGCGGGTGATTGCCGACGGCAAGTCGGTGGTCATCGGCAATATGAAGCTGAAGACCTGGGACATCTACCCGCTCTCCAAGACGCCGCTGAACCTGCTGTTGAGCGAAAAGATCGACCTGACCGGCAAGATGGTGCGTGGCGTCAAGGAAGAATCCGATCTCATCACCATCGTGCTCGGCGATCGCTCGATCTTCGGCGATTCGACCATTACCATGATGTTCGATCCGAAGACCTACGACCTGCGCCAGTGGACGATCACCGATGCGCAGAAGAAGGACACGTCGGTGATGATTTTCAACGTCCAGACCGGCATGGCGTTGGACGACAAGGTGTTCAAGATCCCCTACGACGAAGTGCGCAACAAGGGCCGCTAAGGTATTTCCAGGACAAGTGCGGAGCGGTTTTCCGTCAGGAAAAACTTGAAGAAAATGAGATAGAGCGTTTCATCCAGCCGTGCTTGTGGACATCGGCCGCCTCCCGGCGGCCTTTTGCATGCCTTCCTTGTCGCCAGCCGCCAGACCTGCTTAAACCACTCGGACATCAAACCACATCCGTCCCGAGCCGGGCCCCCTCACCTTCGATTGTCCGGCCTCATCCAGATAGAGGAATGAGGAATGGCCCTTTCCGTCGCCACCTGGAATATCAACTCCGTTCGCCTGCGCATGCCGCTGGTCGAGCATCTGCTGAAGACCTGGCAGCCCGACATTCTCTGCCTGCAGGAAACCAAGTGCCCGAACGATCAGTTTCCGTCGAAGCCGCTGAAGGCTCTGGGTTACAACCACATCGAGATGCATGGCCAGAAGGGCTACCACGGCGTGGCGACGATTTCGCGCCTGCCCTTGCACGAGCTCAGCGACCGCCGCGATTACTGCGGCGTCGGCGATGCGCGCCATCTTTCGGTGGTGTTCGAGGCGGGCGGCAAGAAGATCCGCCTGCACAATTTCTACGTTCCGGCCGGCGGCGACGAACCGGACCGCTCGATCAATCCGAAGTTCGGCCACAAGCTCGATTTCGTCGATGAGATGAAGCTGCTGCACGCCGAAGCCGAAGCAGGCATCTCGTCGATCCTCGTCGGCGACCTCAACATTGCTCCGCTTGAGGACGACGTCTGGTCGCACAAGCAGCTGCTGAAGATCGTCAGCCATACGCCGATCGAAACCGACGGCCTGACTTCGGTGATGACCGGCGGCGCCTGGGTCGACCTGATGCGTCAGCATACGCCGGCTCCGACCAAGCTCTACACCTGGTGGAGTTACCGCGCCAAGGATTGGGAAGCCGCCGACCGCGGCCGGCGCCTCGATCATATCTGGTCTTCAGCCGACCTCGCGCCGAAGCTCACGCAGGTGGATATCCTGCGAGAAGCACGCGGCTGGGAGCGACCGTCGGATCATGTGCCGGTGATCGCGCATTTCGATATCTGACACCAGCCTGCGCTGATATTGACCGATTGCGTGGGATCGTGTGCGGTCATCCGGCAAGAAGCATACCGTCAAATGATGCCTTGGCATCGGTCGATTGCGACGCTGCCGGTGGCCGACAGGCGGCTCGCTCAAGTCCAAATGGCAGGTGAAGACGTCTGGCGTCCGGCCGTCGGCCGGGTGGGCATCAGGCGAAACGGCCGGCCAGAGCGCCGGCGCGGCGGATCATCGCCTGCAGGTTCTCGCGGATACGCGCCTCGACGAGGGCGGCAACTTCCGGGTACTCCTCCAGCATGCGCCGGAAGAGCGGGCGATTGATGCGGATCACCTCGCTGTCTTCGTCTGCGGTCGCGGTGAACTTGCGCTCCACCATCGAGATCAGCGCCAGCTCCGACAGGAGCGCACCACGGCCGACGGTGGTGATCTCCGCCATCGCACCGTCGGCATCGGCTTTCGAAAGCGAGAGGCTGCCGCTGGCAATGGCATAGGCGCAGTCGGCCGGCGCGCCCTCGCGAAACAGCTCCTGCCCCTTGAACACGCGCCGACGTTCCGCGCCAAAGGCGATCAGCCTCAGCTTGTCCTCGCTGATATCGGCAAAAAGCGGCACATTGGACAGAAGAACGATGTCGTCGTTGAGCGCCAAGCGGCTAACCTCCCTGAATCACGATGCTTTCTGGTTCGAAACCCAGGAGCATCGCAATCGATTCGAATAGTCCGGAGCGGCTGACCTGGGGAAAATTCACTCCGCGTCGCCGCCTCACGGAACGATCTTGTAGCCACCGTTCTCTGTCACCAAAATCTCGGCATTGGAAGGGTCACGCTCGATTTTCTGGCGAAGCCGGTAGACATGCGTTTCGAGCGTGTGCGTCGTCACGCCGGAATTATAGCCCCAGACCTCTTCGAGCAGTACGTCGCGCGTCACCACCCTCTGGTCGGCGCGGTAGAGATAGCGGATGATTGCCGCTTCCTTTTCGGTCAGCCGGATCTTCTGGCCGTTTTCGAGCGTCAGCAGCTTCTGGCTTGGCTTGAACGTATAGGGGCCGACGCTGAAGGTCGCGTCTTCGCTCTGCTCGTGCTGGCGCAGCTGCGCGCGGATGCGGGCAAGCAGGACGGCGAAGCGGAACGGCTTGGTGACGTAGTCGTTGGCACCGGCCTCCAGCCCAAGGATGGTGTCCGAATCGGTATCGTGACCGGTGAGCATGATGATCGGTGCCTTGAAGCCGCCCTTGCGCAGGAGCTTGACCGCCTCGCGCCCGTCCATGTCAGGCAGGCCGACATCCATGATCAGTAGGTCGACCTGCTGGGCGCGCGCCGCCTGTATCCCCTTGCCGGCCGTCGCCTCCTGGAGAAGATCGAATTCCTCGTAAAGCGAAAGCTGCTCGACCAACGTTTCGCGCAGGTCATTGTCGTCGTCGACAAGAAGAATGGTACGGGTCGCCATGGGACAATTCCTGTTTGCTTCCGGTTTCAAACTAGCTCAAATGCCCGTGTTGGCAAGCGAACCGGTTTTGGAACCGCGTTATATATGCAACCGTGCTTATGGTGCCCGCCAAATCACGGACAATTCAAAAATCTGTGAGAGAGATGCGCAAGAAAACGTCGGGAAGAAGGCCAATCAAATCCGTCATCACCGTCCGGCCGGCCCCGCTTGATCGCAGGCGTGCACTGGTTACCTTCGATGGCCGCACGGAGCAAGCGGCCATCGGCCGCAGCGGCATCACCAGCCGCAAGCGCGAGGGTGACGGTGCCACGCCGCGCGCCGCGATGAAGCTCATTGGTGGCTACGTCAGACGCGACCGGATCCTGCTGCCGCCGACGCCGTTGCCGACACGGACCACGCGCAAGGGCATGCTCTGGTGCGACGCTCCTGGCCACGCCCGCTATAACCGCCCGGCCAGTGCGCCCTTCGCCCCAAGCCACGAGGAAATGATGCGCACGGACGGGCTCTACGACATCTGCCTGGTGATGGATTGGAACCTTACCAGCCGGCGCCGCAATTCCGGTTCGGCGATCTTCTTTCACCTCATCCGTCCCGGATACGAACCGACCCAGGGCTGCGTCGCCGTAAGCCTTGCTGCCATGCGCCGGCTGATCCCGCACCTGCGTCGTGGCACGGTCGTCAAGGTTCTCTGATAGCGGGGCATCGACGCTTCAACATAGGCCAAGCTGAAGATCGATTAAAGAATTCGGAAAGCATAAGCCTGGCGAGAAATCCCAGCGTGCACAACCATCAACACTTCCGCAAGCTCTGGTGTCTATGTAGCCTCAAGCGAGAATTGCAGGGCGAGTGCAGCCGATGCTGACCATGACGGCCAAAGCGATGCCGGCAACCGACGGACGGTTCTTCGGGATGAAAGAGGTTCGCGACATCGCGAATGGCATCTCGCAAGATTCTGACATTGCACGGCTGCTCGACTGGGTCGAATCCTATCTGATGAACGGCCATCCCGATCTCGGACGAACCGGCGCCGTCTGCCCCTTTACCCGCCAGGCCGCCAGGATCGACACCGTTCGGCTGGCTATTTCTCACGCGCGTCCCGAAGACGAAGACACGACCTTTGCGCTGATCCGCGGCGCCTTTACCGAACTTGAAGCGATCCCATGCAAGCCGGCGATGCGGCATTTCCGCACCGTGATCGTCGGTTTTCCCGATTGCGACAGCGCCGAAGGGATAGCAATGTTGAAGCGCATCCAGCGGCGGCACCGGTTCTACTCGCTCGCCCGCGCCCGGATGATCGGCATGATGCATGCGGGCTCCGAGGATCGCGGCCTCTGGAACCCGGAGTTTCGCCCGCTTCGCTCCCCGATGCCCGTTCTGGCGATCAGGCATCTGGTCGAGAACGATGCCCCGTTTGCCGCCCTCCATCCGGCTCTCATGGTTGCCTACCTCGCCCGCTTTCCCATCAAGGGGACGCGGCGGCTTGTCAATCATTTCCGTAGCGGCTGAGCCATGCCCGGCCGAGCAACGTCGCCGATCGCCGACGCGGTCGAAAGAATTCCGAGCTCCCGCGTTTTGGGCGAAGATCTTCAAATCAGCGTCGTCACAAACCTCGACGGTTTCGAGGCCCTGCGAGAAGAGTGGGACGATCTGTTCGAGCGGGCAGCCGGGCCTCAGCAGGTCTTCCAGCGCCACATCTTCCTGCGCCACTGGGCGCGGCACTATCTCGACGCAGGGACACAGCTCTGCATCGTCACCGGGCGCGTGGACGGGCGCCTCGTCGCCCTCTGGCCACTGACGCGCCGCCGCAAACTCGGCCTCGATGTGCTCGGCTTCATGGGAGCGCCGGTGGCCCAGTTCGGCGACGTGCTTGTCGAGGCCGCTGGCGACCGACACGCCTTGCTCGAAGCCGGCTGGAATGCCATCGCATCGCTCGGCGCCGACATTTTCGAGGCCCGGCGGGTAAGAGCGGACGCAGCCCTGTGCGGATCGGCTATCCCGGGCGGCGCCTGCTTGCCTGGCGGCGTGCAGGCGCCCTTTGCAAGCCTGTGGCGGCGGGTGGCTGTCGATGGCCCTGGTATCGCCTATTCCGCACGCGAGCGATCGAACTACCGGCGTCGGCTGCGAAGGCTGCGCGAGCGCGGCGACATCACCTTCACCGAGCCGGACCCGGGTTCTACAGCCGTGGCGGCCGCAGTGGCCGCCATCACCATCAAGAAAAGCTGGCTGCTCGAAAACGCGATCCTGTCACCGACCGTCATGGACAGCCGCTTCCAGGCGTTCTTCGAAGATCTGGCCGGCGACCCCGGCGCCGGCCTGCATGTCTCGACGATCGCCTGCGAAGGGCGGCCGATCGGCGTCGATCTGTCCTTCGATTGCAAGGGCCACACGTTCGGACACGTGCTGGCAACCGACCCCGGCTACGATCGCGAGGGCCTAGGGCGGCTGCTCATCCATCGAACATTTGCGGCCGCTGCCCACCGCAGCAACCGGGTCTTCGACCTGCTGGCACCGGCGGACGGCTACAAGATGCAGCATGCCGACGGGCTTGTTGCCGTCAGGGACTATGCCTTCGCATTCTCCTGGCGCGGGCGGCTGATACGCGAGCTTGTGATGGCGCGGCTACAACCGATGGCCAAGACCTGGGCAAGGCGCCTTCCGGCCGACCTGCTGCGCAGGCTGGTAACGCGCGCAATCTGAACCGATCAGGCGAGCTGGCGAGCCGTCACGAAATCGACGAGACGACACCCGCCGGATGCAAGGTCCTCCCAGCTGGAACCGTCGAACTCGAATACGGCAAGCGCCGCCGTTGGAAACTTCTCCCGCATGCGCACGAGTGCCTCGTCCTTGCCCGATCCGGCAATGAGATGCGCCAGATCCTCCATACCGGGATTGTGACCGACAACAACCAGGTTGCGGATAGCCGGGTCGACCGCGCGAATGGTGGTCAAAATGGCAGGTGCTGCCACTTCGTAGATGTCGCGCGTCTCGCGAGCGGGGATTGGCGGCGGCAAGTTATCCCTAACCAGCGCCCAGGTTTCCCGCGCCCGCCGCGCCGTGGAAACGAGGGCGAGCCCAGGGATCAACCCCTTGCGCTCCATATAGGCGCCGATCAGCGGCGCCGCCTTGCGGCCCCGGTCGCCGAGCGGCCGATCATGGTCTGGAACGCCTTCCGGCCAGGCGGATTTGGCGTGGCGCAGCAACATCAGGCGGTATGTTTTCGCCCTGTGATCCTCGGCCATGACCGCCTCCTTTTGCTATAGCAAGCCGTTCCGCACGCTACAGCGCCGCGCGTCAAATATGACGCGCAAAGGACGCTGTAACGCTTTAAACCTGCTGCATAATTTTCTCCTTAAATCGATTCCGATTTAAGGAATTATGCAGTAGCTCCATTCTTGCACTGCAGCCGCATTTTGTCCTGCTGGGATGCGACAAAAAAAGGCCGCCCCGAAGGGCGGCCATCAACGCCGGAAAAGCTCAAGAACCGGCTTATTTCCACTCACGCCAGCCTATTTCCACTCGCGAATGTCGACGAAATGTCCGGCGACGGCTGCGGCTGCCGCCATTGCCGGCGACACCAGGTGCGTACGTCCTTTGAAGCCCTGGCGGCCTTCGAAGTTACGGTTGGAGGTCGAGGCGCAGCGCTCGCCCGGCTTCAGCCGGTCATCGTTCATCGCCAGGCACATCGAGCAGCCCGGCTCGCGCCAGTCGAAGCCCGCTTCCCGGAAGATCTTGTCGAGGCCCTCGGCTTCCGCCTGTTCCTTGACGAGGCCGGAGCCCGGCACGATCATCGCCGACACGGTCGACGCGACCTTGCGGCCCTCGACGACAGCGGCAACGGCGCGCAGATCCTCGATGCGGCCGTTGGTGCACGAGCCGATGAAGACGCGGTCGACTGATATGTCGGTGATCTTGGTGCCGGGCTTCAGGCCCATGTAATCGAGCGCGCGCCACTTGGAGGTGCGCTTGGTCTCTTCCGGGATCTCGTCCGGGTTCGGGACGATGCCCTGAACCGAGATGACGTCCTCGGGCGACGAACCCCAGGACACGATCGGCGGCAGATTGGCTGCGTCGAGCACGACGACACGATCGTAGTGCGCGCCTTCGTCCGTGTGCAGCGTCTTCCAATAGTCGAGCGCCATCTCCAGGGCCTTGCCCTTCGGCGCGCGCGGCTTGTCCTTGATGTAATCGAAGGTCGTTTCGTCGGGCGCGATCAGGCCGGCGCGGGCGCCGCCCTCGATCGTCATGTTGCAGATGGTCATGCGGCCTTCCATCGACAGCGCGCGGATCGCTTCGCCGGCGAACTCGATGACGTGGCCGGTGCCGCCGGCGGTGCCGATCTCGCCGATGATGGCAAGGATGATGTCCTTGGCGGTGACGCCCGGCGGCAGCTGGCCGTCGACGCGCACCAGCATGTTCTTGGCCTTCTGCTGGATCAGCGTCTGGGTCGCAAGCACGTGCTCGACTTCCGAGGTGCCGATGCCATGCGCCAGCGCGCCGAAGGCGCCATGCGTCGACGTGTGGCTGTCGCCGCAAACGATGGTCATGCCCGGCAGGGTGAAGCCCTGCTCCGGGCCGACGATGTGCACGATGCCCTGGCGCTTGTCGTTTTCGGAGTAGTATTCGACGCCGAACTCGGCCGCGTTCGTGGCGAGCGCCTCGACTTGGATACGGCTTTCCTCGTTCTTTATGCCGAGGTGGCGATCCGGTGAGGTCGGCACATTATGGTCGACGACGGCAAGCGTCTTTTCTGGAGCGCGGACCTTGCGGCCAGCCATACGCAGGCCTTCGAAAGCTTGCGGGCTCGTCACCTCGTGAACGAGATGACGATCGATGTAGAGAAGACAGGTGCCATCGTCCTGGCTGTTGACCAGATGATCGTCCCAGATCTTGTCATAGAGAGTACGCGGTGCGCTCATGGCGATATATCCATCGAATTTTCAGAAGTAAGGGAAAAGCCGGCAGCCAGGCGGCCGGAAACTGATCAAAGGATCAGGATAGGAGGCTTGTCAGCGCCCCGGATACGCGCGCGAAAAAGCGTGCCGGCAGACGCTTGTGGTCCTGCAGCACGACGATTTTCTGCTCTCGACATCCGAACTTGGATTCCATGGCGCCGTACATACCAATTTTTTGACACTTCGGCAATCGGTGGAAGCGGCCTCAACGCTGCTCGGCGCGCCGCAAGCGCCGCTCGAGCCCGCGCAAGCCCAGCGACAGGCCGATGGTCAGGACGAGATAGACATAGGCGACGATCGAATAGGTCTCGAAGAAGCGAAAGGAGCCGGAGGCATAGACCTTGCCCATCTGGGTGATGTCGGCAACGCCGAGCACCGAGACCAGCGAGGAGTCCTTGACCATGGCGACGAAGTCGTTGCCGAGCGGCGGCAGGATGACGCGGATCGCCTGCGGGAAGATCACCAGGCGAAACCGCTGGTAACGCGTCAGGCCCAGCGCTTTCGCCGCCTCGACCTGCCCCTTGTCGACCGAGAGGATGCCGGCCCGGAACACTTCGGCGATGAAGGCGGAATAGCCGATCATCAGCGCCATGATCGCCCGCCACATCAGCGAGATGTCGCGCACCACCACCGGCTCCATCCAGCCTGCCGAAATCAGCGGCGCGGTGATGAAGTTGGCGACGGTGACAAGCGCCGGCGCCCCGACGAAGGCGATGTAGAACAGGAGCACGAGGATCGGCACACCGCGTATGACCTCGGTGTAGAAGCGTGCGATCTGGCGAAGTGCCGCATGCTCCGACAGCGCCATCAGCGCGATACCGAGACCGAGCGTCGTCGCCAGCACGAAGCCCATCAGGGTCACGAAGATGGTGACGCCGATGCCCTTGAGAACGACGTTGAAGACTTCGGTGTAGATGTCATTGGCGACGATGACCGCGGCGAGCGCCACGGCAATCACCAGAAGGGCGACCAGCCACCAGGGATAGTCGCCCTTTGCGGACATATCAGAAGATTGTGGGGAGGCCATCGCCAGCGATCAGCCGCCCATCTTGTAGTCGAGGAACCACTTCTTGTCCAAGGCGTCGAAGGTTCCATCCTCTTTCAGCGCCTTGATCGCGGCGTTCACCGGAGCGACCAGGTCGGAGCCCTTGGGGAAGATGAAGCCGAAATCCTCGGTGCCGAGCGGGCCGCCTACGACCTTCAGCTTGCCTTCCGAGGAATCGACATAACCCTTGGCGGCGACGCTGTCGGTCAGGACGACGTCGACGTCGCCGGCCTTGAGCGCCTGCACGGTGGCGCCGAAGGTCTCGAACAGCTTGATGCGCGGGTTCTGCTCGTTGCCGTCGAGCATTTCATAGACGGCGGTGTAGAACGGCGACGTGCCCGGCTGCGCACCGACCAGGCCGTCGGCAAAGGCGCCGAAGCTCTTGCCGTCATTGAAGCGGTTCTCGTCGCCGCGCACCAGCATGAACTGCTGCGAACGCATGTACGGGTCGGAGAAATCGACCTTTTCCTTGCGGTCGTCCTTGATGGTGATGCCGGTCATGCCGATCTGGTACTGGCCGTCATGCACCGCCTGGATCATCGCGTCCCAGCTGGTGTTCTGGTACTCGACCTTGAAGTTCAGACGCTTGGCGATCTCGTTCATCGCGTCATATTCCCAGCCGATCGCCTCACCCGTCTTCGGATCGACGAACTGCAGCGGCGGGTAGGCATTTTCCGTGACGACGACAACCGTCTTGCCGCCGAGATCCGGCAGGTCGCTGGCGAAAGCCGGTGCAGAAAAAGCAAATGGAACGGCAAGTGCGGCTGCGATGCCCGCAAGCACATGGCGACGGATTGTCATTGGAGGAGCTCCCGAAAATTGTGGCAGCGGAAAATGTCACGGATTGTGGAGAAAAGACAAGCGCATAGTACCAAAAAAGAAAGGCGGCCCGAGGCCGCCTTTCCTACAATCCAGAAGGATTGAAATCTTATTCCGCTGCGGCTTCCGCTGCTGCCTTGGCTTCGGCGGCTTCAGCTGCTGCCTTTTCGGCTGCGAGAGCCTGAGCTGCTGCAACCTTTTCAGCTTCGATGCGTGCCTTTTCCTCGGCAACGGCCTGACGCTCGGCTTCGTTCAGCTTGCGGGCGCGCGTACCGGTGTTTTCAACGATACGAGCCGACTTGCCGCGACGATCGCGCAGGTAGTAGAGCTTGGCGCGACGGACCTTACCGCGGCGAACCACTTCGACGCTCTCGACGAGCGGAGAGTAAACCGGGAATACGCGCTCGACGCCTTCGCCGTAGGAGATCTTGCGAACGGTGAAGCTTTCGTTGATGCCGCCGCCGGAGCGAGCGATGCAAACGCCTTCATAGGCCTGAACGCGGGTACGCGAGCCTTCGACAACGCGGACGTTGACGCGCAGCGTGTCGCCTGCGGAGAAATCGGGGAGCGTGCGCTTGGCCGCAATCTTGGCGGCCTGTTCGGCTTCCAGCTGCTGGATGATGTTCATCGGGTTAACCTTTCAAGTTCTTCTGAAACAGCCAGAGCGCTCTCGATCGACCTGTCGGACTTGCCTTCAGATGTTGCCGGACCCGGCAGGAGCGGATTCACCATTCTTTGTTGGTGGTCGACGGGCAAAAAACCCGAACCGGGGCGGCACTTACACGAAGAAACCCCGCTTGTCATCCCCGCAAGCCGCATTTTCCGGGCCATGGAGGCGTTCGGCGCGAATTCTATCAGAGATTTCGAAATAACGCGCATGGAAATGCATCGGGGAAATGCATGCGAGCGCGGGCTTGCGGCCGCAACCGCTGCGGGCTATGCCGGGCTGGGTAGCGGGGGGAGACCATGCATTTCTTCGAAATACTTCTGCTTTTCGTCGCCGGTCTCCTGTCGGGCATGGTCAATGCGATTGCCGGTGGCGGAACCTTCCTCACCTTCGGCGCCATGACCCTTGGCGGGTTGTCGCCCATTGTCGCCAATGCGACGTCGTCGATCATCCAGCTTCCCGGCTATATCACCTCGGCGCTTGCCTATGCCAAGGAGATTCGCGCAGACCGCCGCCAGGCGATCCTGCTCGGTGTCATCTCGGCGGTCGGCGGGCTTGTCGGCGCGGTGTTGCTGATCTCCCTGTCGAACGCTTCGTTTCGCGCGCTGGTGCCCTGGCTGCTGATCGTCGCGACGGCGATCTTCGCCGCCGGGCCGCTCCTGAAGCCCAAGGCCCGCATCGACGAGCATGCGATCAGCCCGGCCGGCATCGTCAGCCAGTTCGCAACCTCGATCTACGGCGGCTTCTTCGGTGCCGGCATGGGCATCATGATGCTGGCCGTGCTGGGGCTTGCGACCGGTGGCGGCTATCACCGCCTGAACGCGCTCAAGAATTTCATCTCGATCGTCATCGCCACCATCGCCATCGTCATCTTCGCCGCCGGCGGCGTCGTGTCGTGGCTGCATGCGGCGATCATGGTTCCAGGTGCAGCGCTCGGCGGTTATCTCGGCGTCTGGGCGGCCCGGCGCGTGCCGCAGGCGGTAATCCGCGCCCTGGTCGTGGCAGTCGGGCTGTTGCTCGCCGCCTATTACTTTTTCACGGGTTGAGCGATGAGATCGGGCCGACGCTCCTCGGTCAGCCGACGGGCTTCGGCTTCGCGCCATTTGGCAATGGCGCCGTGATTGCCGGAGGTCAGCACCGGCGGGATCTCCCTGCCCTCGAAGACCTGCGGGCGCGTATAGTGCGGATGCTCCAGCAACCCGCCTTCGAAGCTTTCATGAACGCCCGACAGCTCGTTGCCCATCACCCCGGGCAGAATGCGCACGACGGCGTCGAGCAGCGTCAGTGCCGCCGGCTCGCCGCCGGACAGAATATAGTCGCCGATCGACACTTCCTCGAGGTCGCGAGCATCGATGACCCGCTGGTCGACGCCTTCGAACCGGCCGCAGACGATCACCACGCCGGGGCCGTCGGCAAGTTCCCGCACGCGTTTCTGCGTCAACGGCCGACCGCGCGGGCTCATCAGCAGCCGCGGGCGATGATCGTCCTGAGACACTTCGTCGATGGCACGGGCAAGAACGTCGGGCTTCAACACCATGCCGGCGCCACCGCCGGCCGGCGTATCGTCGACGGTGCGGTGCTTGTCCTCGGCAAAATCACGGATCTGCACGGCATCGATCGACCACTGGCCACGCTCCAGCGCCCGGCCCGAAAGCGAGGCGCCGAGATGGCCGGGGAACATTTCGGGATAGAGCGTGAGCACCGTTGCGCGGAAGGGCATTGCCTTACCGCTCACTTGCGCTTGGCCGAAAACGGGCTGCCGGGCTCGTCCTTGTCGTCGATGAGGCCGGCAGCCAGCGGATCGACCAGCAGCTTGCCGCCTTCGAGATCGATTTCAAGAACGGACCATTCGGTGAACGGGATGAGCACCGGGCGCTTGCCCGGTCCCTTGAGCTCAAGCAGGTCGCCGGCACCGAAATCGAACACGCCGGTCACGGTTCCATAGCTCTTGCCGCTGCCGTCGATGGCCTCGAGGCCCTCGAGGTCGGCATAAAAGAATTCGTCTTCGTCGAGATCGTCGTCGGGCAAATTGTCCCGATCGACGAACAGTTCGAGACCGTTGAGCGCCTCTGCGGCCGTGCGGTCGTTGACACCGCGAAAGCGCACGACGACCACGTTCTTGGCCTCACGGATCTCCAGCACCTCGAACACGCGCCCGTCGGTGCTATGAAGATGGCCGTAATCGCCGAGCGCGGTCGGATCCTCGGTGAAGGATTTGACCCTGACCTCGCCGCGCAGGCCTTGGGCCGCGCCGACAGTCGCCATCAGAACCGGGTTTTCGAGTTTGCTCATCATCCGCATCCGTTTCGGGATTTCAGCGTGCACATAACGGAAAACGGGCGGCATGGGAATGCCGCCCGTTTCCTTCATCCGTTTGCCGGATATTATTCCGCGGCACCTTCGGCAGCGGCAGCAGCGGCGTCTTCTGCCTTCTGCTTGGCTTCAGCAGCGCGCTCCTGAGCCTTCTTGCCCGGCAGACCCTTGGTCGGGTTGCTGCGAGCCGGACGCTGAGCGATACCGGCCTGGTCGAGGAAGCGCATGACGCGGTCGGTCGGCTGGGCGCCCTGGGCGATCCAGTGGCTGATGCGCTCGGCGTTCAGCTCGACGCGCTTTTCGTCGTCCTTGCCGAGCATCGGGTTCCAGGAACCGATCTTCTCGAGGAAGCGGCCGTCACGCGGGCTGCGGGCGTCGGCAACGACGATCTGGTAGTAAGGACGCTTCTTGGAACCGCCACGGGCGAGACGAATTTTCAGTGCCATTTGAGTAACTCCTTGCAGGCTTTCTTGACCGCTTCGTTCAAGCGGAATGGGTGGTGCCGACGTTGCCCGCGGAATGCGTGCGATCGGCGGCGATGGCTTCATGATGCCGGATGACTTCCTTGATGATGAAGTTCAGGAACTTCTCGGCGAAATCCGGATCCAGATTGGCATCCTTCGCCAGATGGCGAAGACGTTCGATCTGGTATTCTTCGCGCGCCGGATCGGCCGGCGGCAGATTGTGCTTGGCCTTGAGAACGCCGACCGCCTGGGTGCAGCGGAACCGTTCGGCCAGCATGTGAACGAGCGCGGCATCGATGTTGTCGATCGACTGCCGGTAACCCGCCAATTCCTTTTTGATCTCGGGATCAATCATCTCTCACCGATCCTCACTTCTTCTTGGGCAGGCCGGGAAGGCCGGGGAGACCACCAAGGCCCGGAAGCTTGGCACCACCGAGACCGGGAAGGCCACCGCCGCCAAGGCTCGGCATGCCACCGGGCTTGCCGAGGCCGGCAGCTTCGGCCTGCTTCTGCAGCGCTTCGAGCTGCTTGGGGTCGATATTCGACAGGTCGGGCATGCCGCCGCCGCCAAGGCCACCGAGGCCCATCTTGCTGGCGAGGCCGCCCATCATCTGCTTCATCATGCCGCCTTTGCCCTTGCCGCCCATCATCTTCATCATGTCCGCCATCTGGCGGTGCATCTTCAGAAGCTTGTTGATGTCGGCAGCATCCGTGCCGGAACCGGCGGCGATGCGCTTCTTGCGGGAATGCTTGAGCATATCCGGGTTGGCGCGCTCGGCCTTGGTCATCGACGAGATGATGGCGATCTGGCGTCCGAACAGCTTGTCGTCGAGACCGGCCGAGGCCATCTTGTCCTTCATACCGGCCATGCCGGGCATCAGGCCCATGATACCGCCCATGCCGCCCATCTTCTGCATCTGGCGCAGCTGGTCGGCGAGGTCGTTCAGGTCGAACTTGCCCTTCGCCATCTTGGCGGCCATCGCGGCCGCCTTTTCGGCGTCGATGTTCTCGGCAGCCTTTTCGACGAGCGAGATGATGTCGCCCATGCCGAGAATGCGGTCGGCGACGCGACGGGGATGGAACTCTTCGAGTTCGCCCATCTTTTCGCCGACGCCGATGAGCTTGATCGGCTTGCCGGTGACGGCGCGCATCGAAAGGGCGGCACCGCCGCGGCCATCACCGTCCATACGGGTGAGCACCAGGCCGGTGATGCCGACGCGTTCGTCGAAGTTGCGCGCGAGATTGACGGCATCCTGACCGGTCAGCGCATCGGCAACCAGCAGGATCTCATGCGGATTGGACTTCCGCTTGATTTCCGCCATTTCGATCATCAGCGGCTCGTCGATATGCGTGCGGCCGGCAGTGTCGAGGATGACGATGTCGTGTCCGCCGAGCTTGGCGGCCTGCACGGCGCGCGCAGCGATATCGGTCGGCGACTGGCCGGCGATAACAGGCAGCGTATCGACACCGGTCTGGACGCCGAGCTGGCGAAGCTGTTCCTGGGCGGCCGGGCGACGCGTGTCGAGCGAAGCCATCAGGACCTTTTTCTTGTCCCGCGTCTTCATCCGGCTGGCGATCTTGCCGGTGGTCGTCGTCTTGCCCGAGCCCTGCAGACCGACCATCATGATGACGACCGGAGCCGGCGCATTGAGGTCGATGGTGACGCCCTCGGAGCCGAGCATCTCGACCAACTCGTCATGGACGATCTTGACGACCATCTGCCCGGGCTTGATCGATTTCAGGATCTCGGCGCCAACTGCCTTCTCGCGAACCTTTTCGGTGAAGGCGCGCACAACGTCGAGGGCGACGTCGGCTTCGAGCAACGCACGGCGAACCTCGCGAAGCGCCGCGGAAACATCTGCTTCCGACAATGCGCCGCGGCCGGTCAGTCCATTCAATATGGAACCAAGGCGGTCCTGGAGGCTCTCGAACATTCTCACTTCCTTCTGGTTTCCGGTGGCATGGAGACTAGCCGGAAACGTGGGTTCCTTCGCCTGAAAAACAAGGCGCAAAGCCAAAAACCACCCGAGGGCGCAACGCGCTGTCGGATGTTGACCTCCGGGCTCTCTTTATACCTTTGCGGGGCCCGGTCGGTGGCTTCGAAGTCATCAACTTGCGAAGGAATTTGCCGCGATAAACAGGAAAGCGGCCGAAAAGTCAAGAACGACAGGCAAATCCGGCGGCAGGGATTTCAGACATTGGCTGCTGCCGCGATGATCACGGCGCCAAGTCCGTAGAGAACTGCCATCATGGGCCTTCCTTGCTGTCTTGCGCCCCGAGTTCGCGCGCCAGGTCCTCGAACGCGGTCGCGACGCGCGTCATGACCCTGAGTGCCGCAACCACTTCGGTCTGGTTGATATCGCCCAGAACCGCGTGCAGCAATTCGAGTTCGCGCCGGTGGAGTGCCTCGAACAGGTCGCGACCGGCAGGGCTCGGCACACAGAAATAGGCGCGCCGATGTTCCGGGTTGGGTCGCTTTTCCAAAAAACCCTTTTCCAGCAGCCCGACGACGATGCGCAGCACGAACTGCCGTTTCATCGACAATCGCCGCGCCGCCTCAGGCACTGTCAACGGTTCGGCGCAGAGTAGCTCCAGCACCGCCCTTTCGGCGACCGAAATGCCCGAGCCCTCCAGCATGTGCTCAATCGAGCGATGCACATTGAGATGGATCGGCCGGACCAGCTTGATGGCCTTGTAGAGACGTTCCTGTTTGTCGAAGCGAACCAGCATAAGGTACAATAGCAATCGAGTTGCTACATTCAAGATTTTCTTAAACCTTGCCCTTTCACCCTGTAACGACGCATCGGAAGCGCCTATGTTTTTTAGACACAGCCACCGAACAATCGCCGGAAGACGACGATGCCGAAGGTGAATCCTTATTACCGGGGGCCTGCCTCCGACCACTTCGACGGTACGCGGTTCTTCAACCCCAACGGCCGGCAGCCGCGAGGCATGATCGACCTTCTGCGCTGGCAGCTCGGTCACGGCAAGGTGAAGTGGCCAGCGCATTATCCGAGCCCGTTTCAGCAGGCAAAGCCGGAGCTGAGCATCGAGGCCGATCGCCTACGGGTGACGATGGTCGGCCACGCGACCCTGCTCATACAGGTGCATGGCTTCAACATCCTGACCGACCCGGTCTGGGCCCACAGGGCGAGCCCCTTTGCCCTTGTCGGCCCGTCGCGGCGCAATGCGCCCGGCATCGAGATGGACGATCTGCCGCCGATCGACCTCGTGCTCGTCACCCACAACCATTACGACCACCTCGATCTCGACACGCTGGCAGCCCTCAACGAGGAGCACAGCCCGCTGATCGTCACGCCGCTCGGCAACGATACGATCATCCGCCGCACCGTGCCGGACGCGACCATATCCGTTCTCGACTGGGGCGACCGGCTGGACCTCGAAGACGAGCTGGTGATCCATGCCGAGCCCTCCCATCACTGGTCGGCGCGCGGCTCTGGCGACCGCCGCATGGCGCTCTGGGCCGCCTTCGTCATCGAAACCCCGGTCGGCAAGATCTATCATGTCGGCGACACCGGCTTTCACGGCGGCATCAATTATCGCGCAGCCCGCGAAAAGCATGGCGGCTTCCGCCTCGCCAACCTGCCCTTCGGCGCCTACGAGCCGCGCTGGTTCATGCAGGATCATCACCAGAACCCGGAGGAGGCGGTCCAGGGCATGATCGACTGCGCCGCCGACCACGTGGCCGGGCACCACTGGGGAACCTTCCGGCTGACCGATGAAGGCGTCGATGCTCCGGTTAAGGCGCTCGAACAGGCACTGGACGAGGCGGAAATCGCACGCACCCGCTTCAGGGCCATGCGCCCGGGCGAAATCTTCGACGTGCCGCCCTCGGCACCGACGGACCAATGAAGCCGGCACTGGTAATTTCCGGGCTTTTCCGCCATATACAGCCCGAATGAAGGGTGCCTCCGCTTGACGAGGCCGGTTTGGACAATCGCGACATGGCCGACAACGTGCAATTTGCCAGAATGAACGGGCTTGGAAACAAGATCCTGGTCGTCGACATGCGCGGCCGCCGCGACCGCGTGACGCCGCAGGCAGCCATAACGCTCAACGCCGATCCGGCAACCGCCTTCGACCAGATCATGGCGATCCACGATCCGAAGGCCGCCGGCACCGACGCCTGGATTGACATCGTCAATTCCGACGGCTCGATGGCGCAGGCCTGCGGCAACGGCACCCGCTGCGTCGTCCAGGCGCTCGCCGCCGAAACCGGCAAGAAGGCCTTTCTCTTCCATACGGTTGCCGGCCTGCTCGAGGCCAGGGAGCACGACGACGGGACGATCTCCGTCGACATGGGAAGCCCGCGCTTCGGCTGGAACGAGATCCCGCTGTCGGAAGAGTTTCACGACACGCGCCGGATCGAGCTGCAGATCGGTCCGATCGACAATCCCGTGCTGCATTCGCCCTCGGTTGCCTCCATGGGCAATCCGCACGCGATCTTCTGGGTCGACAACGACGTCTGGTCCTACGACCTCGAACGCTTCGGACCCTTGCTCGAAAACCACCCGATGTTCCCCGAGCGGGCCAACATCTCGATCGCGCGCGTGCTGTCGCGCGGCGAGATGGATCTGCGAACCTGGGAACGCGGCGCCGGCCTGACGCTCGCCTGCGGTTCTGCCGCCTGCGCCGCGGCCGTCAGCGCCGCCCGGACAGACCGCACCGACCGCAAGGTGATCGTCAACGTACCCGGCGGCCCGTTGTCGATCGAATGGCGTGAAGCAGACGACCACGTCGTCATGACCGGCCCGGCCGAATGGGAATGGTCGGGGACCGTCGATCCCGCCACCGGCGCCTGGCAGCGAGATGAAGCCCAACCGGGAACCGCGGGGGCCCGGGCGCTTTGAGCGGCGTCGAGGTCATAACCTTCGGCTGCCGTCTCAATACCTACGAATCCGAAGTGATGCGGGCGGAAGCCGAAAAGGCGGGGCTGAACAATGCCATCCTCGTCAACACCTGCGCGGTGACCGGCGAGGCCGTACGCCAGGCGTGTCAGGCGATCCGCCGCGCCCGCCGCGACAACCCGCATGCCCGCATCATCGTCACCGGCTGCGCTGCCCAGACGGAGAAGGAAACCTTCGCCGGCATGGCCGAGGTCGACGCCGTGCTCGGCAACGAAGAGAAGCTGAAAAGCGCCTCCTATCGTTCCCTGCCCGATTTCGGCGTCTCGGCGGAAGAAAAGCTCCGCGTCAACGACATCATGAGCGTGCGCGCCACCGCGCCGCAGATGGTCAAACATATCGACGGTCACGTGCGCGCCTTCATCCAGGTGCAGAACGGTTGCGATCACCGCTGCACCTTCTGCATCATCCCTTACGGCCGCGGCAATTCGCGCTCCGTGCCGATGGGCGCGGTGGTCGACCAGGCGCGCAGGCTCGCCGATGGCGGCTATAGCGAGATCGTCCTGACCGGCGTCGATGCCACGAGCTACGGCGCCGACCTGCCGGGAACGCCGACGCTCGGACTGCTGGCGAAAACTCTCCTGAAACAGGTGCCGGATATCCGCCGCCTGCGCCTCTCGTCGATCGACGGCATCGAGGCCGACAGCCATCTGTTCGACCTGATCGCCGACGAGACCCGCTTCATGCCGCATCTGCATCTGTCGCTGCAGCATGGCGACGACATGATCCTGAAACGCATGAAGCGTCGCCATTCGAGTGCTGACGCCCGCGCCTTCGCCGATCAGGTCCGGCGCTTGCGCCCCGAGATCAGCCTCGGCGCCGACATGATCGCCGGCTTCCCGACGGAAACCGAAGAGATGTTCGAAAACGCCGTGCGGCTTGCCGAGGATTGCGGCATCGCCCATCTGCATGTCTTTCCCTATAGCCCCCGCCCCGGCACGCCGGCAGCGCGCATGCCGCAGCTCGACCGGGCGGCGGTCAAGGATCGCGCCGCGCGCCTTCGTGCGACGGGTGCGGCACTCTATGCGCGCCACCTCGAAGGCATGGTCGGCAGCGAGCAGACATTGTTGGTCGAAAACAACGGCCTCGCGCACACGGAAAACTTCACGCTCGTCGATGCCGCCGGCCTCAAACCCCGCGCGCTTGTGCCGGTCACGATCACCGGCCACAATGGCAAGCATCTGACGATGCAGGTAAAACAGATGGCTGCGGCCTGACTTATGCGGAATCCCTGAATGGCAATCGGTTTCATCAAGAAGATCTTCTCCTTCGGCAAGGGCACTGTCGAGGAAACCAAGCCACAGGATGCCGCGCCGGAAGCGGACGCCGCAGCCGCGGCTCCGGCTGAAGCGCAACCGGCGCCGAAGCCGGCTGTCCCCGAGGAGATTGCCCCGGTCGACGTGCTCGTCGACGAGCTCGTTGCCGAGCAGCCCGCGGCCGAAGAAACCTCCGAAGAGCTGCTTGAGCCGCTGTCGGACCTCGAAGCCCTGCCGCTTTCCGTCGAGGACCCGATCCTGCCGGCCGAGATCGAGACCGCAGGCGGACCGGCACCGGACGAGGCCCGCGGCGACGAGGACGTTGTCGTCGGCAACGAAGCTGTCGCGTCTGTTGAACCCGCGGCAGAACAGGAAGAGCTGTCCCCGGCAGCGCAAGAGGCGCTTGAGGCCTACGCAGCACTTCAGGAAACCGTACCGGAAGAACCGCCTGTCGAGCCGGAGGATCTGGCCGAGCAGGAAGAACTCGCCGCCGTTGAAGATCGACCGATCGGCGGGGATGCAAGCCACGACGCGACTGCCGATTCGGAACCTGCCGCGGAAATCATCGAAGAAAGCGACAGTGTCCCCGAGGCGCCAGTCATCGAAGCGCCCGTCTTCGACGCCCCCGTCGCCGAAACGCCTGTCGCGGCCAGCCTGCCGAAGGGGTTTGCCAGTGCTGCCGAGCGCGCAATGGAAGAGCCCGTTGCCGCGCCGCAGCCCAAGCTCAGCTGGTATCAGCGCCTGCGCCGCGGGCTCGCCCGCACCTCGTCGCAACTGACCGGCCAGATCGCCAGCCTCTTTACCAAGCGCAAGCTCGACGAAGCGACGCTGCAGGATCTGGAGGATCTGCTGATCCAGGCCGATCTCGGCGTCGAGACAGCGATGCGCATCACCGACACGCTCGCCTCCGAGCGCTACGGCAAGGATGTTTCCGGCGAGGACGTGTCGCGCATCATGGCCGGCGAGATCACCAAGGTGCTGTCGCCCGTCGCCAAGCCGCTGGAACTCGATCTCAGCCACAAGCCGCACGTCATCCTGGTGGTCGGCGTCAACGGCACCGGCAAGACCACGACGATCGGCAAGCTTGCGGCCAAGCTGTCAGGCGCCGGCCTCAAGGTGATGCTCGCCGCCGGCGACACCTTCCGCGCCGCCGCCATCGAGCAGCTGAAGATCTGGGCCGAGCGCACCAAGTCCGATATCGTCTCCTCCAAGCTCGGCGCCGATGCAGCCGGCCTCGCCTACGAGGCGTTCCAGCAGGCGCGCGAAAAAAAGGCCGACGTGCTGATCATCGACACCGCCGGCCGGCTGCAGAACAAGGCCGAGCTGATGGCGGAGCTGGAAAAGATCGTGCGCGTGCTCGGCAAGCTCGACCCGGATGCGCCGCACACGGTGCTGCAGACGCTCGACGCCACCACCGGCCAGAACGCGCTGCAGCAGGTGGAGATCTTCCGCAATGTCGCCGGTGTCAGCGGGCTGATCATGACCAAGCTCGACGGCACGGCCCGCGGCGGCATTCTCGTGGCCATCTCGGCCAAGCACAAGTTGCCGGTCTATTTCATCGGCGTCGGCGAAGGCATCGACGATCTCGAACCGTTCGAGGCCAGGGATTTCGCCGAGGCGATTGCGGGCGTCGCCGCCTGATGGCCGCGTTCCGCCGCGCCTGAACCGGCGCGCAAAGGTCGCCGTAACACTTTGATCTGCTGCACAATTTTGTGCCTAGATCGATTCCGATTAAGGGAATTATGCAGTGGCGTTTGCGCAAGCCGGCTGCCTTGATATGGTTTTGCCGCAAAGCTGGTGTTATGAGCGGCAGGCACATGCGAAAACAGGATCCCGAAATGTCGACGATCGAGGCTACCAAGCCGCAGAAGGAAGTCAGCCCGCTGTTGAAGCTGGTGCTGGAACTGGGACCATTGATGGTCTTCTTCTTCGCCAATTCCCGCGGCGAGTGGCTGGCAGGGCATTTCCCGACGCTGGCCGAACTCGGCGGCCCGATCTTCGTGGCGACGGGCCTGTTCATGGCCGCGACCGCAATCGCGCTCGCCGTTTCCTGGATGCTCACCCGCACGTTGCCGATGATGCCGCTGATCTCCGGCATCGTCGTCTTCGTCTTCGGCGCGCTGACGCTCTGGCTGCAGAATGACACCTTCATCAAGATGAAGCCGACGATCGTCAACACGCTGTTCGGTACGATCCTGCTCGGCGGGCTTCTCTTCGGCAAGTCGCTGCTCGGCTACGTCTTCCACTCCGCCTTCAAGCTCGACGAGGACGGCTGGCGCAAGCTCACGGTGCGTTGGGGCGTGTTCTTCCTCGTTCTCGCCGCCCTCAACGAGGTCGTCTGGCGCTCGTTCTCCACCGATTTCTGGGTAGCGTTCAAGGTCTGGGGCACGATGCCCATCACCATCCTGTTTACACTGGCGCAAATGCCGTTGATCATGAAGCATTCGCTGGAACAGGATAGCGCCGAGTGAGCACCGCCATCGACGGCAACGACAGCCAGAACCGGCGCGCGCTCATCTGGTTTGCAGCCTGTGTCGGCGTTCTCGCCATACAGGTCATCACCCAGCATCTGATGGGCCGTATCTGGATCTGCGAATGCGGCTACGTCAAGCTGTTCGAGGGCGTGGTCAAATCGAGCGGCAACTCCCAGCACATCGCCGACTGGTATACGCCGTCGCACATCATCCACGGCTTCCTGTTTTATGGCCTTAGCCATCTGCTCCTGCGCGGCAAGCCGCTGACCGCCAAGCTGTTCCTGGCGATGGTCATCGAATCCGCCTGGGAGATTGCCGAAAACACCCCAATGGTGATCAACCGCTATCGCTCGGCGACGATCTCGCTCGACTATTTCGGCGACAGTATCCTCAATTCGACGATGGACACGCTGGCCATGGTCGCAGGCTTCATGTTCGCCGCCCGCATGCCCGTCTGGCTGACGGTGGCAATTGCCATCGGCTTCGAACTCTTCACCGGCTGGCTGATCCGCGACAACCTGACCCTCAACGTGCTGATGCTGGCCTGGCCGCTGGATGCGATCCGCGAATGGCAGGCGGGGATTTAGTCGAGCCGGTCTTCGCCGTTCCCCTCGTCCCCTCCGTCGCTGCCCTGCGGAGTAACGGTAGTCGTGCATGTCGTCGAGGCAATGCGGATGGATTGGGGTAGGTGGCCGGCCGGCCGAATAAGGGGCGCATTGCTGATAAAAGCGCTGAAGGCGCTCAAGATCCGGCGGCAGCCTTCTCGATGGCCGGCATCAGCCCTTCCCTAACGCTCTTCTCGTCGAACGGTCCGACGCGCTTGTAAAGGATCGTGCCGTCGGCACCGACGAGATAGGATTCGGGAATACCGTAGACACCCCAATCGATCGCCGCCTTGCCGCGCGGGTCGATGCCGACGGCGGCAAAGGGATTGCCAAGTTCGCCCAAGAACCGCAGCGCGTTTTCGTTCTGGTCCTTGTAGTTGATACCGACGACCGTCAGCCGCTCGTCCTTCGACAGTTCGAGAATGAACGGATGCTCCTGCCGGCACGGCACGCACCAGGACGCCCAGACATTGACCAGCGTCAGCTTGCCCTTGATCGCGACGTCGGTCAGCGCCGGCATCGGCTGACCGTTTCGGGTCGCACCTTCGAGCGGCGGCATGTCGAGCGTCGGCGCCTTGGTGCCGATCAGCGCCGAGGGGATCTCGCTCACATCCTTGCCGGAATTGAGCTGGCTCCAGAAGATGGCGGCCAGCGCCGCGAAGATCGCGAGCGGCAGAAGCGCAAGACCGACGCGCAGGGCTCCCGGCTTGCGCTCCTCGCTACCGGGTGCGGGGCTGCTGGTCATCTGGGCTCTCCGGTTGATGCTTCCGCCGAGCGCCGGCGCACGCCTGACGCTTCGAGTTCGCGCAGCTCACGCTGGCGCGCCCGTCCGTCGGCGATCACCCAGAGACAGAGGCCGACGGCAGTCAGCGTCGCGATCCCGTAGCTGGCAAAAACATAAGCTGCATGGCTCATCATGGGATCAGGCCTCCCGACCGGCACTGCGGGCTGCGAGCCGGCGAAGCGACGTCACGCGCCGGCGCCAGATCTCGTTGCGCATGGCAGCGATATGCAGCGTGAAGAACAGAAGCGTAAAGGCGATGGCCATGACGACGAGCGGGCGGAGGAACTCCGGGTCGATCGTCGGGCCGTCGAGCCTGAGCACACTGGCCGGCTGGTGCAGCGTGTTCCACCATTCGACCGAAAATTTGATGATCGGAATGTTGACGAAGCCGACCAGCACCAGCACGGCCGAGACGCGCGACGAACGCGCCGGGTCGTCCATGGCGCGGTTGAGCGCCATCAGCCCGAGATACATCAAAAACAGCACGAAGACCGATGTCAGCCGCGCGTCCCACACCCACCAGGCGCCCCACATCGGCTTGCCCCAGAGCGAGCCGGTGACGAGCGCCAGAAAGGTAAAACAGGCGCCGATCGGCGCTGCGGCCCGCGACGACACGTCGGCAAGCGGATGCCGCCAGACGAGCGTGCCAAGCGCAGCCAGCGCCATGACCGAGTAACACATCATCGACAGCCAGGCCGCCGGCACGTGCACATACATGATGCGCACCGTCTCGCCCTGCTGGTAATCGCCTTCCGTCGTGAACGACAGCCAGACACCGACGACGAAGAAAAGCGCCGTCAGCGCCGCAAACCACGGCAGAACGCGATCGGCCAGCGCCAGAAACCGCGTCGGGTTGGCGAGATCGCTGAATTTGCGGATGGCCAGGCTGTTTTCGCTCATGATGGCTCTTTAACGCTTAAGGCCCTTTGCTGCAATTGATCCCCGTCAATCACACGATCACGATGATTTTTGAGCAGAACCAACCTAACGGTCACAAACGTGATCGATTTTAACAGGTTAGAGCCGGATAGAGGCGGAAAACCGCAAACACTTTCTCCATATCCTGCTCCATCCGCGTCAGTCGGACGCATGACGAAGCGCCGCGGCGGCGGCAACAGGCCCGATGACGGCAAAAAACAGGGTGATCGCCATCAGGATCATCAAGGGCGGCAGAAACGGGGCGGGATCCTCGATCGCAGCGTAAACGGCGCTGACACCGAAGATCAGCACCGGAATGGCAAGCGGCAGCACCAGGATCGAGACCAGCAGACCGCCGCGCGGCAACGACACCGCGACGGCAGCACCGACCGCACCGATGAAGGTGATGGCCGGGGTTCCGACGAGAAGCGTCAGCATGGTGGCGCCGATTGCAAGCTCGTCCATGTTCATGAACAGGCCGAGCAGCGGCGCGGCGATCACCAGCGGCAGGCCGGTGGCAGCCCAATGGGCCGCACATTTGACGAAAACGGTGACGAGCAGCGGCGTTTCCTGCATCAGCATCAGATCGAGCGATCCGTCTTCACGCTCCGCCTGAAACAGCCGGTCGAGGCCGAGCAGCGATGCGAGCAGGGCCCCGATCCAAAGGATCGCCGGGCCGATCCGCGCCAGCAGGTTGAGGTCGGGACCGACGCCGAAGGGAATGACGGCAACGACCGTCATGAAGAACAAGACGCCGATCATCGCGCCGCCGCCGGCGCGGATGGAAAGTTTCAGGTCGCGGAAGAAGAGCGCGATCACTTGCGGCGTCCCTTCATCTCTTTGCCGCTGGCCGCCTTATCACGCGCCATGCCACATGCCTCCGCCGACGCCGGAAAAGCCGGTCATCCGCAATTCCTTGATGCGCTCGAGCCCGAGCGGCTGGTGCGTCGCCGCGACGACGATGCCGCCGCGATCGAGATGCGCATTGACCAATCCGGCAAACAGCTTGTCGGCGCCGGCGTCGAGCGCGGCCGTCGGCTCGTCGAGGATCCAGATTGGACGGTAGGCGACAAGCAGCTTGGCCATCGCCATGCGGCGCTGCTGGCCGGCCGACAGATAGCCGAAGGGCAGATGCGCGATGCCGGGAAGGCCGACGGCCTCCACCGCTTCGACAAGGCCCTTGCCCGAGCCGCCCTGCGAATCACCCATGAAATCCTTCCAGAAGGAAAGATTTTCCGCGACGGTCAGTTCGCGCTTCATCGCGTTCCGATGACCGAGATAGTGGCTGATCTCCGATGGATGGCGCATTTCAGGAGGGCCGCTCTCAAGTTTCAGGCTCCCGGATTCAGCCATGAGAAGACCGGCCAGAACACGCAGCAAAGTCGACTTTCCCGAGCCGTTCGGACCCGTCACCACAAGGGCTTCGCCGGCACTAAGAGCAAAGGAAATATCGTTAAAAATCAGATCCTCGCCTCGCCTCGCACTCAGACCTTCAGCCAGCAGGCGCATGAATTTTCAGCTTCCCTTTACACTCTTTGCCGCAGGGCAAAAAAAAGTCCCGATTGGACCTTGGTTGGTCTGGCACGATTTGGAGAAATTATCTATAAGGCGGCCAACACGCCAGCGGTCGGCGTGAATTTCATCCTAGCGCCGAACATGGAATGAATTTCCACGTACGGACAGCGGAAATGGCCGCACCCGCATCCCAATTCGCGCTTCATTGCGCTCGGGCGTTCGTACGTCAGTTTTTGGCGATCAGACGGAACGGGGTATTATCCAGTGTCCAAGTCCCTAGACAGTTTCAATTGTCGCTCCACGCTCACCGTCAACGGTGTCGACTACGTCTATTACAGCCTGCCCAAGGCTGAGGCGAGCGGTCTCGTCGGCGTTTCGAAGCTCCCCTACTCGATGAAGGTGCTGCTCGAAAACCTGCTGCGTAACGAAGACGGTCGCTCCGTCACCAAGAAGGACATCGAGAACGTTGCGGCTTGGCTGACCGACAAGGGCACCGCCGAAAACGAAATCGCCTACCGCCCGGCCCGCGTCCTGATGCAGGACTTCACCGGCGTTCCTGCCGTCGTCGACCTCGCAGCCATGCGTGACGCGATGGTCTCGCTCGGCGGCGATCCGGAAAAGATCAACCCGCTCGTGCCCGTCGACCTTGTCATCGACCACTCGGTCATCGTCGACGAATTCGGCACCCCGAACGCTTTTGCCCGCAACGTCGAGCTGGAATATCAGCGCAACGGCGAGCGCTACCGCTTCCTGAAGTGGGGCCAGCAGGCGTTCAAGAACTTCCGCGTCGTGCCGCCCGGCACCGGCATCTGTCACCAGGTCAATCTGGAATATCTGGGCCAGACCGTCTGGACCCGTGACGAAGACGGCGAAATCACCGCCTACCCGGACACCTGCGTCGGCACCGACAGCCACACCACGATGATCAACGGCCTTGGCGTTCTCGGCTGGGGCGTCGGCGGCATCGAGGCTGAAGCCGCCATGCTCGGCCAGCCGGTTTCCATGCTGCTGCCCGAGGTCATCGGCTTCAAGCTGACCGGCAAGCTCAAGGAAGGCGTCACCGCCACCGACCTCGTGCTGATGGTCGTGCAGATGCTGCGCAAGAAGGGCGTGGTTTCGAAGTTCGTCGAATTCTTCGGCCCCGGCCTCGACAACATGACGCTCGCCGACCGCGCCACCATCGGCAACATGGGTCCGGAATACGGCGCCACCTGCGGCTTCTTCCCGGTCGACAGCGAAACCATCAACTACCTCACCATGTCCGGCCGCGAAGAGCAGCGCATCGCGCTGGTCGAAGCCTACTCCAAGGCTCAAGGCATGTGGCGCGAGGGTGACGGCTCCGAGCTGGTCTTCACCGACACGCTGGAACTCGACCTCGGCGACGTTGTCCCCGCTATGGCTGGTCCGAAGCGTCCGGAAGGCCGCATTCCACTGGAAAGCATCGCGTCCGGTTTCACAACCGCGCTCGAAGGCGACTACAAGAAGCCCGGCCAGCTTTCGAACCGTTACGCCGTCGAAGGCACCGACTTCGATCTCGGCCATGGCGACGTTGCCATCGCGGCGATCACATCGTGCACCAACACCTCCAACCCGTCGGTCCTGATCGCCGCCGGCCTTCTCGCCCGCAACGCTGTTGCCAAGGGCCTGAAGTCCAAGCCGTGGGTCAAGACCTCGCTGGCACCGGGATCGCAGGTCGTCGGCGAATACCTCGCCAAGTCGGGCCTGCAGAAGGACCTCGACGCGCTCGGCTTCAACCTCGTCGGCTTCGGCTGCACCACCTGCATCGGCAACTCCGGCCCGCTGCCGGGCCCGATCTCGAAGACGATCAACGACAAGGGCCTGATCGCCGCTGGCGTTCTGTCGGGCAACCGCAACTTCGAAGGCCGTATCTCACCGGACGTTCAGGCGAACTACCTCGCCTCGCCGCCGCTCGTCGTCGCCTACGCGCTTGCCGGCACGGTCCAGAAGGATCTGACCAACGAGCCGCTCGGCGAAGACCAGAACGGCAACCCGGTCTTCCTCAAGGACATCTGGCCGACCTCCAAGGAAATCCAGGAGTTCATCTTCAAGTACGTCACCCGCGAACTCTACGCGACCAAGTATGCCGACGTGTTCAAGGGCGACGAGAACTGGCAAGCCGTTCAGGTTCCTCCGGGCCAGACCTACGCCTGGGACGACGGTTCGACCTACGTGCAGAACCCGCCTTACTTCGTGGGCATGGGCAAGTCCGGCTCGGGCATCTCCGACATCAACGGTGCGCGCGTCCTTGGCCTGTTCGGCGACAAGATCACCACCGACCACATCTCGCCGGCCGGTTCGATCAAGGCTGCCTCGCCGGCGGGTGCTTACCTCATAGGCAATGGCGTCGGCGTCGCCGACTTCAACCAGTACGGTACGCGTCGTGGCAACCATGAGGTGATGATGCGCGGCACCTTTGCCAACATCCGCATCCGCAACCACATGCTCGGCCCGAACGGCAAGGAAGGTGGTTACACCATCCACTATCCGTCGAAGGAAGAGATGTCGATCTACGACGCCGCCATGCAGTACAAGGAAGAGGGCGTTCCGCTCGTCATCTTCGCCGGCGTCGAATACGGCAACGGCTCGTCGCGCGACTGGGCTGCGAAGGGCACGAACCTTCTCGGCGTCAAGGCCGTGATCGCCCAGTCCTTCGAGCGCATCCACCGCTCGAACCTGGTCGGCATGGGCGTCATCCCGTTCGTCTTCGAACAGGGCACGACCTGGGAATCGCTGGCTTTGAAGGGCGATGAGATCGTCACCATCGGCAACCTCGCCAATGTCCAGCCGCGCGAAAAGCGCGTCGCCAGGATCATCTACGGCGACGGCAGCGTGAAGGACGTTCCGCTCGTCTGCCGCATCGATACGCTCGACGAAGTCACCTACGTCAACAACGGCGGCATCCTGCAGACGGTTCTGCGCGACCTCGCCGCCTGATCGCTCTGGTTGTCTGAAACATTGAAGGGCCGGGATACCGCAAGGTGTCCCGGCCCTTTCACATTCCCTTTGGGGTTGCCTGCCCATATCCTCACTCCAACGTGACTTCCCGTTGAAGCATCGGCGTCGTATGTAATGGGCTTCCCCGTGAAGTAGGCCTGTCGGCCGGCAATGAAGTGACGCCATGACATTCGCAGACAGATTTTTCCTTTGCCCTGTTGCAATGGCTTTCGGGCTTTTTGCGGCAGCGTCGGTTCCGGCCATGGCGGAGGACGGCAAGGTTATCAAGGGCGTCGTCGAACTCTTCACCAGCCAGGGCTGTTCCTCCTGCCCGCCGGCCGATGCCGCATTGAAGAAGCTGGTGGATGACGGCGACGTGGTGGCGCTGTCCTATCATGTCGATTACTGGAATTATCTCGGCTGGAAGGACACACTCGCCTCAAGCGAGAACACCGACCGGCAATATGCCTATGCGCGGATGCTCGGTCGCAACGGCGTTTATACGCCGCAGGCGATCCTCAACGGCCGCGATCATGTCAACGGCGCCAATCTGCAGGCGATCAAATCCCGGCTCGACATCATGAAGGCCGCCGGCAAGGGGCTTGCCGTTCCGGTCGAGGCGAAGATCAACGGCGACGAGATCTCGATCAAGGTCGGCGCGGGTGATGGCAAGGCCAATGTCGTCGTCGTCTATTTCGATCGGGCGAAGATCGTCAATGTCGAGAAAGGCGAAAACAGCGGCAAGGAGATCGCCTACTGGCACGCCGTGCGTGATATCCAGACCATCGGTATGTGGGATGGCAAGCCGGCAACCTTTACCCTTCCTGCAACGGTCCTGACGGAGCAGCGTGGCAAAAGCGGCTGCGCGGTGCTGTTGCAGTCGATGAAGGATGCCGAAACCCCGGGGGCGATCATCGGCGCGACGGCCGTGCTCGCTGGCCCACAGGGCAAACTGTGAGCGGCTGCAGAATTCCTCACAGCGCCGCGCGTCTATTTAGACGCACAAAGGTCGCTGTAACACTTTGAGTTGCTGCATAATTTTGTCCTTAAATCGATTCCGATTTAAGGAATTATGCAGGAGGGGTGGTTCGGCCCGGCAGCATCGAGGGGCTGGGGCTGAGGGTTCGAAGTTACCGGACCGAACCGGCCATGACTGCGTTCGTTGAAGGTCACGCAGCATGACGATCTGACCGGACATACGGTGGCAACGACTCTGTCCGTCAGCGCCTGCGAGTTTTGCGGTGAATTGGGGCGGCGATTTGACTGAAATGGGGCAGAGGCAAGAAATGCCGTCTGTACCCAACGGCTTCCGGCTGGTTCCGGCTTGCTTTTCGGCTCGTGTCAGGCAAACTGTTATCGTTCTGTCACAACAGAAGGCCGGATTGCCGATGACCGATGAGCCGGATTTGCCGCGAGGCCAGGCGCGACATCAGCGCCCGACCACTTCCGAAGTGGTCGTCGATCTTCACGAATACAAGAACGCCCGGAATGCCCCTCCCATCACCTTTCACCGTCGCGAACTCGACCAGATCCTGTGGATCTACGGCCGCATGGTCGGCGAAGGCGAATGGCGAGACTACGCCATCGACCACATGAGCGACCGGGCCGTCTTCTCCGTTTTCAAGCGATCGGGCGAGATGCCTCTCTACCGCATCGAGAAAAATCCGAAACTGGCGGCCAAGCAGGGCGCCTACAGCGTGCTCAACATTCACGGCACGATCCTGAAACGCGGACACGAGCTCGGGCCGGTGCTGAAGGTCTTCGACAAGGCGCTCAAGCTGGTCAAAACCTGAGAGACCGGTTCGAGGCCGATCGGAGGTCCGAGCCCGGGCTCATGGACCGGATGGCTGTGATAACACCGGCCCTCAGGCTTGATAAAGTGTATCTGGGTAAACGCCCTCCGGCGGATCGCTCGTCAATCCATCGCCAAGCGCAAGCTGCATGATCGCGGTATCGAGCCACCGGCCATGCTTGAAGCCGGTCGCCTTCATCAGCCCCTGATGTTCGAAGCCGGCCGAGCGGTGGACGGCGATCGATGCAGGATGGGCCCCGCCGATAACCGCCACCATCTGGCGAAATCCAAGCGCGGTGCAGCGCTCGACCAGTTCGACCAGCAACATCTTTCCTGCCCCCTTCCCACGCGCCGATGGCGCGAGGTAGATCGAATCCTCGACCAGGAAGCGGTAGGCCGTGCGCGTGCGAAAGGCGGAGGCATAGGCGTAGCCGACGATCGTGCCCGCCTCGTCGAGGGCGACGATATAGGGATAGCCATGGCCTATGATGGTGGAGAAGCGTGTTGCCATCTCCGCCTCCGACGGAGGCACGATCTCGTAGGTCGCGACGCCGTTCAGAACGGATTCGCGGTAGATTTCGGCGATGGCGGGCAGATCGGAGACGGTGGCGTCGCGTAAGGTCAGTGGCATGGACGGATCTTGAAGGTTCTTCGATTTCCCCATTCAGTCACACGGATCGCACCGATCGATCAAGCCTTTTCCTGGTAACAAAAAAGGCGGCCGAAGCCGCCTTTTCCGTCAATCTCTTCAGGCTTAGTTGTTCCGGTTGCCCAGGAACTGCAGCATGAACATGAACAGGTTGATGAAGTCGAGGTAGAGCGTCAGGGCACCCATGATCGCCTTGCGGCCGGCCACGGTGCTGTCATCGGCATCGTAGTACATTTCCTTGATCTTCTGCGTGTCGTAGGCGGTAAGGCCTGCGAAGATCAGCACGCCGATTACCGAGATCGCGAAGCTAAGCGCCGAAGAGGCGAGGAAGATGTTGACGATCGACGCGATGATGACGCCGAACAGACCCATGATCAGGAACGAGCCCATGCCGGACAGGTCCTTCTTCGTGGTGTAGCCGTAGAGCGACAGCGCGCCGAAGGAGGCGGCGGTGACGAAGAACGTCTGCACGATGCTCTGGCCGGTGAAGACCATGAAGATCGACGACAGCGAAACGCCCATCAGAGCCGCATAGACCCAGAACGTCATCTGCGCAGCAGAAACGCTCATGTTATTGATGCGGAAGCTCATGAAGAACACGAGACCCAGCGGAGCGAGCATGACGACCCATTTCAGGGGCGACGCATAGAGAAGTTGGGCGAATGCCGGATTGGAGACGGCAAGCGCGAATGTTCCGTAAGCTGCCACACCGGTAATCGCCAGGCCGAGGGCCATCAAGTTGTAGACCTTCAGCATATACGTGCGAAGGCCTTCGTCGATCACGGCACCCGCCTGAGCGCCGGCGGGCGACATTCGGGTTTGGTAGTTTCTCAGATCAGCCATTGTTTCCTCATTTAAGCCCCGGTTGAACTTACGGTGTCGGGCGGATGACCTGACCGATCGGCCATCATCCCATGCCCAGGCGCCGCTGCGGGGCTCCAGCATGCCTGTGGATAAATATGATGCCGAAAGCCCTTGCGTACAAGACCTTTAGACCCCTGATTCGGCACAGCCTGAGCGTTTATGGCCTTGCATCACAGGGATTTACGGTTAACTCCGTCAGCTCAAAGCTCCCGCAGAACCGGCGCCGCCTTCTGACCCAGCACACGCCAGGTGCCTGCAAGCCCGATGCCGACCGTCATCACCAGTGCAATGACGACCGTGGCGACGGCCACATCCGGCAGGAAATTCGACGGCAGCTTCATGATCCGGCTAACGACGAACCAAGCGGAAACACCGCCCGCAAACAGCGCAAAGACAGCGGTTGCAAGGCCAAGGATGATGTATTCGTAGCTGAAGGCACGGATCAGCGTCGCGCGTGTGGCACCCAGCGTCTTCAGCACCACCGCATCGTGGATGCGCGCCCGATTGCCCGCGGCAAGCGCGCCGGCCAGCACCAGGACGGAGGCGACAAGCGCGACGGCGGCAGCGGCACGGATCGCCGTTGCCAGTTGTCCGAGAAGCCCGTTCACAATGTCGAGAGCATCCTTTACCCGCACGCTCGTGATCGTCGGATAGGCGTTGGTAACGGCCTTCAGCACCGTCGCCTCCTCGTCGGGCGTCGCACCGGGATCGATCACCGTTGCCAGCCACGCATGCGGCGCGCCAGCAAAGGTGTTGGGCGAGAACACCATCACGAAGTTGATCGACAGCGATTCCCATTCGACATTGCGGAAATTGGCGATCTTGGCGGTGATGTTGCGGCCAAGCACGTTGACGGTCACCATGTCGCCGATCTTCAATCCGAGTTCGCGCGCCTCTTCCGCGGAGAACGACACCAGCGGCTCGCCGCTATGGTCAGGCGCCCACCAACTGCCCTCGGCAAGCGTCGAATTCTCAGGCTTGTTCTTGGCATAGGTGATGCCGCGGTCGCCGCGCAGCACCCATTGACCGCTCGGCGGCACGTTGCGGCTGTTCACATCCTCGCCGTTGAAGGCGATGATGCGGCCGCGCAGCATCGGCACCTCGATGACCTTGCCGTTCGGCATCGATTCGTTGAGGAGCGTGCGGAACCCTGCGATTTCACTTCCCTGGATATCGACGAAGAAGAAATTGGGTGCCCGCTCGGCCATATCGCCGGTCAGTTCGCGCCGCAGATTGCCATCGATCAGCGCGAGCGTGACGAGTAGAGCAAGGCCGAGGCCGAGCGACAGCACCACCGAAGGCGTCAGCGCCCCTGGCCGATGGATGTTGCCGATCGCCAGTCGCAGCGCCGGCGAGTTGACGCGCGGACTGCGGCGCGCCAGCCACGAGATCAGCAGAGAAACGAGGCGCAGAACGATGAAGGCAAAGGCGATCGCCCCCAGGAAGACCAGCGAGATGTAGCGGTCGTAGGCGGTCCAGATCGCAAGCCCGGCAAGCGCGATCAGGCAGGCAAGCGCGCCGACCAGATAGGGCCATGCCGGAAAACCGGTCGGGTCGAACCCCTGCTGGCGAAAGAGCGCCGTCGCCGGAATGCCGCGGGCCCGGCCGAGCGGAAGGATGGCAAAGGCCAGCGCCGTCAGCACGCCGAACAGTGCCGCGATGCCGAGCGCACCCGGATAGAGCCGGAACTCGGTTGAAATGGGCAGCAGGTCGGCGAGAAACTGCGCGGCGACGAAGGGGATGAGCGCACCGAGAACAAGCCCGATGCCGATGCCGATCAGCGCGATCAGCAGGATCTGCGAGAGATAGATCATCGCCACCAGCGAGGCGGGCGCGCCCAGGCACTTGAAGGTGGCAATCACGCTGCGCTTCTGGTCGAGATAGGCGCGCACGGCATTGGCGACGCCGACGCCGCCGACGATCAGGGCCGTGAGCCCGACGAGCGTCAGGAACTGCGAGAAGCGGGTGATGTTGGCCGTCAACGACGGAGCGGCGTTGGAACTGGTGCGGATCGACCAGCCGGCCGAAGGAAAGCGCGTCTCGGCGTCGCTGCGGGCAGCGGTGACCCGGGTCGGATCGCTCAGCTTCACCTTGTAGCCGTGCTCGACAAGACTTCCCGTCTGCACGAGCCCCGACGCGGCGAGCGCTTCGGCGGAAACCATCAGGCGCGGCGCGAAGCCAAAACCGTCGGAGAGCGCATCCGGTTCGCGCACGATCGTGCCTGAAATCCTGATGCGGGCATTGCCGAGCAGGATTTCGTCGCCGACGGAAATGCCGAGGCGGTCGAGCAGCAGCGGTGCGGCCACCGCACCGAACACGTCGCCCTGCTGCGCCAGCAGACTGCCAAGCGGCTGATCCGGTTGGCTTTCCAGCCGGCCATAGAGCGGATAGGCCGCATCGACGGCCTTCAACTCGACGAGCGCCTGGTTCGAGCCATCGGGCAAACGCGCCATCGACCGAAGGCCCGCCGAAACCGAGACGGACCCAAGCCCGTCGAGGAACGCACGCTCCTCTGTCGTCGCCACCCGATTGTTGAGCTCGAAGCGGATGTCGCCGGCAAGCAGATCGCGCCCCTGGGACGCGATCGTCGCGGTGATGGATTGCGACAGCGAGTTGACGCCGGCGATCGCCGCCGTGCCAAGCGCAATGCAGGCGAGGAAGATGTAGAACCCCTTGAGGCCGCCGCGCATTTCGCGCAGCGCCAGCCGCAGGGCGAGCAGAGGACGCAGACGGATCGAGAGGACCTCGCTCATGCCGATGCCGCTTCCTGGCGCTGCGTTTCGACGGTCGGTTCGAGCGCGCCGCTGGAGATGATCTCGCCGGAGCGCACCCGCACCTGCCGCGAGCAGCGCGCCGCCAGCGCCGCGTCGTGGGTCACCAGCACGAGTGTCATGCCCCGGTCACGCTGTTCGGCGAAAAGCAGATCGGCAATCTGTCGTCCCGTCTCGGCGTCGAGATTGCCGGTCGGTTCGTCGGCGATCAGCAATTTTGGCGACGGCGCGAGCGCACGCGCGATCGCCACGCGCTGCTGCTCGCCGCCGGAAAGCTGGCCCGGATAGTGGCTGAGCCGCTCGCCGAGGCCGACAGCCACGAGCTCTTTGCGCGCGATCTCGAAGGCGTCGCGGACATTGGCGAGTTCGAGCGGCACGGCGACATTTTCAAGCGCCGTCATGTTGGGGATGAGGTGGAAGGATTGGAAGACGATGCCGATGTTGCGGCCACGAAAATCGGCCACGCGGTCCTCGCTCAGCCGATGCAGCGGCGTGCCGTCGATGACGATTTCGCCGCGATCGAGCCGTTCGAGACCGGCGAGCACCATCAGCAATGTCGACTTGCCCGAACCGGAGGGCCCGACGATGCCGACGGACTCGCCGGCGTCGATTGTCAGGCTCATGCCTTTCAGCACATGCACCGAGGCCGCAGCTTCGCCGAGGGTGAGGTCAGCATTTTTGAGCTCGATGATGGTACTGGCCAAGCGAAATAACCCTATATGAAACGGAAAGAGAAAAAGAAAACGGCTCCCGCGATTTAGGAACAGACCTATGGCATTAAAAGGTTTTCAACGGTTTTTCTTGGGGCTCGCAATGACAATTGCGTTATCGGCGATGGCACGAGCCGAAACGATCAGTCTCGTCGGCTTCGGCGACAGCCTGATGGCGGGTTATCAGCTGCCGCCCGAGGATGCCTTCCCGGCTCGGCTTGAAAAGGCGCTGAAGGAAAAGGGTCTCGACGTCGCGGTGGCGAACGCCGGCGTTTCCGGCGACACCAGCTCCGGAGGGCTCGCGCGCATCGACTGGTCGATACCCGACGGCACCAAGGGCGTTATCCTCGAGCTCGGCGCCAACGATGCGCTGCGCGGCATTCCGCCGGAAGAAACCCGCAAGAACATCGAAGCGATGATTGCGCGCCTCAAGGAGCGCGGCATCGCCGTGCTGCTCGCCGGCATGATGGCGCCGCCGAACATGGGCGCCGACTATGCGGCCCGGTTCAATCCGATCTATCCGGAGCTCGCCCAGAAATATGGGCTGGAGCTCTACCCCTTCTTCCTCGACGGCGTGGTCACCGACGCGGCGCTGAAGCTCGAGGACGGCATGCACCCGAACGGCAACGGCGTCGGCACAATGGTCGAAAAGGCGCTGCCGGTCGTCGAACGTTTCATTGCAACATTGGCAAAGGCGGAGTGAACAAATCATCCACAGTTAAGAGAGTGTTAATATTCGCAAGCGTCAAATAGTAGTTGCCTGCAGACTCGATGCGTGATTCGCTGAGACATCTGCAAGAGATTCGGGGAGCTCGCCATGCCGAGACTATTCACCGCCCTCGAAATTCCGCGCAATGTTGCGATGAGTCTTTCATTGCTGCGCGGAGGTCTTCCCGGAGCTCGCTGGATCGATGTGGAGAACTACCACATCACCTTGCGCTTCATTGGTGACGTCGACTGGCGCACCGCAGACGAGATCATCGACAAGCTTGACCGGATCGAAAGACCGGAGTTCCAGCTACAGCTGACCGGCACCGGTGCCTTCGGCTCGAAGAAACCGCATTCGGTCTGGGCCGGGGTCAGCAACCATCCGGAAATGTACGCGCTGCAGGCCGAAATCGAGCGTATCTGCCAGAGGCTGGGGCTGCCGGCGGATCCACGCAAGTTTACGCCCCATGTCACGCTTGCAAGATTGCGCTCCAGCCGCGTCGAGGATGTCGTCGAATATCTCTCCGGTCGCGGCAACTTCATGGCATCGCTCTTCACGGTGTCACGCTTCGTGTTGCTGTCGTCGCGCGATTCCGTCGGCGGTGGTCCTTACCTCACCGAAGAGGTATTCCCGCTTCACGAAGCCCGCTCGTCGAGTCTTTCGAGCAACGACGAACATCCGGCTTCCAACATCTGGTAGAGGCGCTCGAACGCTTCGGGTCCGTCATAATAGGGATCAGGCACATCCTGGTCCCGACCCGAGGCGTAGCGCAGGAACAGACCTATCCTGCCTTCAAAACCGGTCGGCGCGAGCTGGCGAAGGGTCCTGACGTTCTCCCCGTCCATGCCGAGGATCAGGTCGAAGGCCTCGAAGTCAGGCTTGCCGACCTTGCGCCCTCGGAGCGCTGAAATGTCGATGCCATGCCGGCGCGCCACCTCGATCGACCGCAGATCGGGAGGATCGCCGATGTGCCATGCACCCGTGCCGGCCGAATCGACTGTGATCACCGACGCCAACCCTCTTCGGGCCGCAAGCTCGCGCAACACGCCTTCGGCAAGCGGTGATCGGCAGATGTTGCCGAGACAAACAAAAAGAATTCGGGCCGGTTTCATGCTATCCATTTCAAGGAGATAAAAGGCAGGCCGACATATACGCGGCCATGCGGCCTGGGAACAGGGATCGGGTTGGGAGGAACAGATGAGGCCGGAGAAACTAGACGAGGCGACAATCGCCGAGCATCTGCACAAGATGGAAGGGTGGGTCCGCGCCGAAGACGGCGCCTCGATCTGGAAGGCCTTTCGTTTCAAGAATTTCGTCGAGGCTTTCGGCTTCATGACCGAGATGGCGATCGTCGCCGAAAAGCTCGATCATCATCCGGAATGGTTCAACGTCTACAACCGCGTCGACGTAACGCTGACAACGCACGACGCCAGCGGCCTCACGGAACTGGACTTCAAGCTGGCGGCCAGAATGGACAAGGCAGCGGCCGGCCGCATGCCGGACCATTTGAAATAGACCAGGCACTTCCCATATTGTGAGCGTTGCAACATCGGAAACGAGGCGATGGACGACGTAAAGATTGGTGAAATTCTCCTGCCCGGTGAAGAATCCGAACAGGAGCGCAGGGAAAAGCGCGTCAAGCGGCGCTTCTGGCCGACCTTTCGCCGCGCCGCCCGCCAGATACCGTTCAGCCGGGAACTCGTGGCCGCCTACTATTGCGCCATCGACCCGAAGACGCCGACGCGCACGCGCGGCATCCTGCTGGCGGCACTTGCCTATTTCGTGCTGCCGATCGACTTCCTTCCCGATTTTCTCGCCGTCGTCGGTTTTTCCGATGACGTTGCGGTTCTGACCGCCGCTTTTGCCGCCATCAGCGGGCAAATCAAGGAAGCCCACTACCTCAAGGCCGACGAGACACTCGCCGATAATGCCGAGGAATGACTGCGGTAAATGCGGCCCGTCCGCATGTCCGCCCTATTCCTGCCCAAAAGTCAAACTCTTGCCCGAATCTTTGTGGCATAGACATTTCGGAATGACACGCATCGAATCGGCTTTGTCGAGGTGGGTGTCGTTAGGAATGGCTTGGGCAGAAAACGATCCGGAACAACGGTCCGAGGCGCCGTACATTCGACGCCGGAAAAGCGCTCGAAACGGCGCGGACGGAAGATCTACTGATGCCGGCGCGAAGGCCACAAATGCTTCGTTTCGGGGGTGAAACCAGCGGATTTTGGCCCTCGTTGACGGTTTGGTAACCTGAATTAAGTCACAACAAATGAAATCATGACTACGCGTCGCCCGTCTGACCTGTTTCGGGTGATCGAAAAGCAAGAAAAGCGGCAGGACCTCATGTTTGTAAGAAAGATCGCAACCGCAATCGCACTCGTTCTGGCAACCGCCAGCATGGCTGCCGCCCAGTCTCCGACGCGCATCCAGCAGTTCAACGCCTGGGGCGCCTATTCCTACAATTCCGGCGGCGGCAAGGTATGCTATGTCCTGTCGGTCCCGAAGGAAAAGAGCCCGGCCGGCGTCGACCACGGCGACATCTTCTTCCTCGTTTCCCAGCGCCCCGGCCAGAACATCAGCTACGAGCCGCAGGCGATGATGGGCTATCCGCTGCAGGAAAACTCGAAGGTCAACGTCGTCATCGACGGCCGCACCTTCGTGATGTTCACCAAGGGCAACTCCGCCTGGGTCGAGAACGCAGCCGAAGAGCCTGCGCTCGTTGCGGCGATGAAAAACGGCAAGGCAATGTCGGTCAACGCCAAGTCCCGCAAGGGTACCACGACAACCTACGCCTATTCGCTGTCCGGCATTTCGGCGGCACTGAAGCAGATCGAAGCCTGCAAGTAAGCTTTCGCCTCTGTGGCAAAGTGAAGGCCGGCGCCTGACGCCGGCCTTTTTGCATTCAGGATTGACGCCTGCGCGTGACTCCCAGCCAAAACAATGCTAAAGCCCCGGCAAATTAAGAGCCCCGCGCCCCAATGGCCGCGCTTGAAGGCTCGACCGATTTCAATTCGAGCATCAGGACAATCTCCGGACCCCTTCTCCGGACGGGCGTTTTCTGTACGACAGGACACCAGAGCATGGCAGCCACTGAAATCTTGAACCGGGTGGATACCGTCAAGGCACCGCAGGCGCGCGTCGCACCGCAGGCCGAGAAGCCTTCGCTGATCGGGCTGCTACGCGAGGACATGGCCAAGGCCCTGGTCGAAAACGGCGTCCCCGAGCGTCAGGTAAAGATGCGCGTCAGCCAGCTCTGGCACTGGCTCTATGTGCGCGGCGTTTCAGACTTCGACGAGATGCTGAACGTCTCCAAGGACATGCGCGAGATGCTGAAGCAGCATTTCACCATCGCTCGGCCTGAGATCGTCGAGGAACAGACCTCGGGCGACGGCACCCGCAAGTGGCTGCTGCGCTTTCCCGCCCGCGGCGCTGGCCGCCCGGTCGAGATCGAAACGGTCTACATTCCCGAGGAAGGCCGCGGCACGCTGTGCATTTCCAGCCAGGTCGGCTGCACCCTGACCTGTTCCTTCTGCCACACCGGCACGCAGAAGCTGGTGCGCAACCTGACGGCCGAGGAAATCCTGGCGCAGCTGCTGCTCGCGCGTGACCGGCTCGGCGATTTCCCGGAGCGCGACACGCCCCAGGGCGCGATCGTGCCAGCGGAAGGCCGCAAGATCACCAACATCGTCATGATGGGCATGGGCGAGCCGCTCTACAATTTCGATGGGGTCAAGACCGCCCTTTTGATCGCCTCCGACGGCGAGGGCCTGTCGCTCTCCAAGCGCCGCATCACGCTTTCAACCTCCGGCATCGTGCCTGAGATCTATCGAACCGGCGACGAGATCGGCGTCATGCTGGCAATCTCGCTGCATGCCGTGCGCGACGATCTGCGCGACATGCTGGTGCCGATCAACAAGAAGTACCCGCTGAAGGAGCTGATGGACGCCTGCCGCGCCTATCCGGGCCTGTCCAATGCGCGCCGCATCACCTTCGAATACGTCATGCTGAAGGACGTCAACGACAGTCTCGAGGACGCCAAGGAACTGGTGAAGCTCCTGAAGGGCGTGCCGGCGAAGATCAACCTCATCCCGTTCAATCCCTGGCCGGGCACCAACTACCAGTGTTCCGATTGGGAGCAGATCGAGAAGTTTGCCGACTTCATCAACCAGGCCGGCTACGCCTCGCCGATCCGCACGCCGCGCGGCCGCGACATCCTTGCCGCCTGCGGCCAGCTGAAGTCCGAATCCGAGCGCATGCGCAAGGTCGACCGGCTTGCCTTCGAAGCGATGATGATTGCCAATCACGGCGAGGACTGAGGCGGCGGCAAGAAACGCGACGCGGCTTCCCGCTCGCGTCTCAAGCTTCATGCATCAAAAGGCGATCATGACGGCCTCGGATTGTGTCGATCCGCAGCGCTTCAACCGCGGTCATGTCGTGATCGATGAAGAACATTGATGGGTGATGCAGTTCCTATCGATTGATTTCATTGTCCCGGTTTCCTAAGAAAGCGGGCAATCAATCCAGGAGGACACCCATGCGCTCACTTCTCATCGCCCTTGCCGCCACGGTGGCATTTACCCTGCCTGCACGCGCCGATGAGGTGACCGTCGCCGTAACCGCGATCGTCGAACACCCGGCTCTCGATGCTGCGCGCGACGGCGTGAAGGACGCGCTGAAAGCGGCCGGCTACAAGGAAGGCGAAAACCTCAAGTTCCTCTATGAATCGGCCCAGGGCAACCCGGCAACCGCCGCACAGATCGCCCGCCAGTTCGCCGGCGAAGCGCCAAACGTCATCGTTCCGATCTCCACCCCGTCGGCCCAGGCCGTCGTTTCCTCGACGCGCGACATTCCGGTAGTCTTCACCGCCGTTTCCGACCCGGTCGGCGCACAGCTGGTCAAGGACATGGACAAGCCGGGCGGCAACGTCACCGGCCTTTCCGACATGTCTCCGGTGGCCGAACACGTCGCGCTGATCAAGGAAATCCTGCCAAACGCCAAGTCGATCGGCTACCTCTACAACTCCGGCGAAGCCAACTCCGTATCGCTTTTGGCCGTGCTGAAGGCGGAAGCCGAAAAGGCCGGCCTGACGGTGGTTGAATCCGCGGCAACGAAGTCGGCCGAAGTTCAGGGTGCTGCCCGCGCGCTCGTCGGCCGTGCCGATGCGATCTACGTTCCGACCGACAACACGATCATTTCCGCGCTCGAAGGTGCCGTTGCCGTGGCTGAGGAAGCCAAGCTGCCGCTGTTCACCGCCGACACGGATTCGGTTGCGCGCGGTTCGCTCGCTGCCCTCGGCTTCAACTACTACGACGTCGGCAAGCAGACCGGCGAAGTCGTCGTTCGCATCCTCAAGGGCGAAAACCCGGGTGATATCGCCGTCAAGGTTGCCGCCGGCTCGGATCTGGTAATCAACAAGAAGGCCGCTGAAAAGATGGGCGTCACCCTTCCGGAAAGTGTCGTCAAGCGCGCCACACGCGTTGTCGAATAAGGCTTTGAGCCTTTTCAGGTTCAGGTTTATTGCGTTTTTGCCGCCCTCGTTCCATACGAGGGCGGTTCGTTATTGGAGCGTCGCGTTTCCCTTGGGAGCCGCAGGCCCGCTCTGACAGTTTGAAGCTGCGCCGACGCCGGATCTCAGGCGTCATGCGCCAACCGGGGATGCCGCGCGGATATAAAAAGCTTAAGGCGCGCGGCAGGACAAAAAGAGGGTCGGGGGTTTGAGTCAAATCGCTTTCTGGGGAGCCGTCGAGCTCGGGCTGGTCTACGCCTTTGTCGCCGTCGGCGTCTTTCTCGCATTCCGGGTTCTCGATTTTCCTGACCTGACGGTCGACGGTTCGTTCCCGCTGGGCGCCGCGGTGACCGCGGTACTGATCATCGCCGGCGTCAACCCCTGGCTCGCAGCCTGTGTCGCGATGGTGGCCGGTGCTGCCGCCGGCATCGTCACGGCGATGCTCAATGTGCGCTTCAAGATCCTCAACCTTTTGGCCTCGATCCTGACGATGATCGCGCTGTTCTCGGTCAATCTGCGCGTCATGGGCAAGCCCAACGTCGCGCTGATCAATGCCGACACCATGCTCTCGCCGTTCTTCGGCCTTGGATTGCGCGAGTTCTACGTCCGTCCGTTGTTCATCGGCATCCTCGTGCTCGTCGCCGTCATCGCCGTCTGGCGCTTCCTCGAAAGCGACGCGGGCCTTGCGATGCGGGCAACCGGCGCCAATGCGCGCATGGCCCGGGCGCAAGGGGTCGACACCAACCGGCAGATCTATCTCGGCATGGCGATCTCCAACGCGCTGGTCGCCTTCGGCGGCGCCCTCTTTGCCCAGACCAACGGCTTTGCCGACGTCACCTCGGGCGTCGGCACCATCGTCGTCGGTCTTGCGGCCGTCATTATCGGTGAGACGCTGCTCGGCGCCCGCGGCATCCTGATCGCACTGATCGGCTGCGTGCTCGGCTCGATCCTCTATCGCATCGCCATCCAGCTGGCACTGTCGACCGACATGCTCGGGCTGCAGGCCTCCGACCTCAATTTCGTCACCGCCGTGCTTGTCACCTTTGCCCTCATCCTTCCCCGTCTTCGTCGCGGAGGTGCGGCATGATCAGCGTCAAGAACATCCAGGTTATCTTCGGCAAGGGAACGCCGCTGCAGAAGCAGGCGCTGAACGGCGTCGACCTGACGATCGAACAGGGTTCCTTCGTCACCGTCATCGGCTCCAACGGCGCCGGCAAGTCGACGCTGCTCGGCGTTCTCGCCGGCGACGTGCTGCCGAGTGCCGGCCAGGTGACCATCGGCAAGACCGATGTGACGCGCAAGGGCACGGCCGCCCGCGCCGGCCTTGTTGCCCGCGTCTTTCAGGACCCGCTGACCGGGAGCTGCGGCGCCCTTTCGATCGAAGAAAACCTGGCCCTCGCCGCCAAGCGCGGCGAGAAGCGTGGGCTGATGGCAGCGCTTGGCCCGAAGCGCCGCGAGCATTTCCGCGAGCGCATCGCCGAACTCAATCTCGGCCTCGAAAACCGCATGGGCGACCGCATGGACCTGCTTTCGGGCGGCCAGCGTCAGGCTGTTTCGCTGGTGATGGCGACGCTTGCCGGCTCCGAAGTGCTGCTGCTCGACGAACATACCGCCGCCCTCGACCCGGGGATGGCCGAGTTCGTCATGAACCTGACGCAGAAGATCGTTTCCGAGCGCAAGCTGACGACGATGATGGTCACCCACTCGATGCGCCAGGCGCTCGACTACGGCCACCGCACGGTCATGCTGCATGGCGGCGAGATCGTGCTCGACGTTGCCGGCGACAGCCGCAAGGAATTGCAGGTCGAGGACCTCATCGCCATGTTCCGCCGCATCCGCGGCCAGACGCTCGACGACGATGCATTGCTGATCGGTTGATACTGTCGCTTGCGGGCCTATCCGAGCTTGCCCCTCATCTGCCTGCCGGCATCTTCTCCCCGTTGAAACGGGGAGAAGAGACGAAACGGCACCGCTCGGTCTCTGACAAACCATCATCTCGTTCAGGAGCTCGCCGTTGTCGCCCAACGGTGCGGCAAGCGTTCTTCTCCCCGCAAGCGGGGAGAAGATGCCGGCAGGCAGATGAGGGGCTAAACCCTCCGAAGATGGCTTACCGAGCCGTCGTCATGAAGATCTTCACCGCAAAGACAGAGAAGACGCCTGCAAAGCTGTAGTCGAGCGCCCGCATGAAACCCTTGTTGCGCTGCAGCCAGGAGGACAGCCAGTCGGCGGTAAACACCACCAGCATGTTCACCGGCATGCCGATGACGATGAACAGCGCGCCGAGGAAGAGAAGCTTGCCCGTCACCGACGCATCGTTGGCGCTGACGAACTGCGGCAGGAAGGTCATGAAGAAGATGATGACCTTGGGGTTGAGCAGGTTCACCCAGAAGCCCGACGAGACGTTGGAAAGAGCCGTGCCGCCGGCGCCGTCGACCTTCTTGACCGAGAGCGTCGATCCGTGCCGGATGGCCTGGACGGCAAGCCAGAGCAGATAGGCCGCCCCACCGGTCTTCAGCACCATGAACGCCGTCGGCGAAGCCGTGATCAGTGCCGAGATGCCGAAGGCGACCAACAGGGTGTGAACGACGATGCCGAAGCTCGTCCCGAGTACCACGAAGAGGGCGGCCGTCTTGCCTTGCGACAGCGCACGGCTGATCGAAAGCGTCATGTCAGGCCCCGGCGTTGCCGCAAGCAGAAGCGTGGCGGCAGCAAAGCCGAACAGCGTTGGCAGGCCGGGAAGGAAGTCCATATGCGCGATCCCTGGGACACTCGGTCGCCCCCCTCTATTCCGGTGGATCGGCTTTTGCTAGCGGATTCGGCCGTTGCAGCGTTCTTCCGCTTGTATCCAAGCGTGTTCTGGATAAAGTGCCGCAGAATTTCCAAGGCGGCACGCCGCCCCAAGACCAGACGGACGGAAACCATGGCATCGCATAAAGACGTGAAAAAGGTCGTTCTCGCCTATTCGGGCGGTCTCGACACCTCGATCATCCTGAAGTGGCTGCAGACCGAACTCGGCGCCGAAGTGGTGACGTTTACGGCCGACCTTGGCCAGGGCGAAGAACTCGAGCCGGCGCGCAAGAAGGCCGAGATGCTCGGCATCAAGGAAATCTACATCGAGGATGTGCGCGAAGAGTTCGTCAGGGATTTCGTCTTCCCGATGTTCCGCGCCAACGCCGTCTATGAGGGCGTCTATCTGCTCGGCACCTCCATCGCCCGGCCGCTGATTTCCAAGCACCTGATCGACATCGCCAAGAAGACCGGCGCTGACGCGATCGCGCACGGCGCCACCGGCAAGGGCAACGACCAGGTTCGCTTCGAGCTGTCGGCTTACGCGCTCAACCCCGACATCAAGATCATCGCGCCATGGCGCGACTGGTCGTTCAAGAGCCGCACCGACCTGCTCGAATTCGCCGAGAAGCACCAGATCCCGGTCGCCAAGGACAAGAAGGGTGAGGCTCCCTTCTCCGTCGACGCCAACCTGCTGCACTCCTCGTCCGAGGGCAAGGTTCTGGAAGATCCGGCGCAGGAAGCACCGGAATACGTGCACATGCGCACGATCTCGCCGGAAGCGGCTCCCGACAAGGCGACCGTCATCAAGATCGGTTTCGAGCGCGGCGATGCCGTCTCGATCAACGGCGTGCGCCTTTCGCCGGCAACGCTGCTCGCCCAGCTCAACGACTATGGCCGCGACAACGGCATCGGCCGGCTCGACCTCGTCGAAAACCGCTTCGTCGGCATGAAGTCGCGCGGCGTCTACGAGACCCCCGGCGGCACGATCCTGCTCTCCGCCCACCGCGCGATCGAATCGATTACGCTCGACCGCGGCGCCGCCCACCTCAAGGACGAGTTGATGCCGCGCTACGCCGAGCTGATCTATTACGGCTTCTGGTTCTCGCCGGAGCGCGAGATGCTGCAGGCAGCAATCGACAAGAGCCAGGAGCATGTCGAAGGCGAAGTGACGTTGAAGCTCTACAAGGGCAACGTCATGGTCACCGGCCGCGAAAGCCCGAAGTCGCTCTATTCCGACAAGCTGGTCACCTTCGAGGACGACCAGGGCGCCTACGACCAGAAGGATGCAGCCGGCTTCATCAAGCTCAACGCACTGCGCCTGCGCACGCTGGCTGCGCGCAACCGTTAAACGACAGGCGCCTGACAGGACAAAGCCTCCGCGACCCCGTCGCGGAGGCTTTTTCATGCGCCTTATTCAGCCGCTTCCGGCAAGACCTGCTTGACCTCGGCCGGAGCGGTCAGCGGCTTCAGCCGGACGGTGCGGCGGTACCAGAGGTAGCTGAGCACGCAGAGAAGGCCGAAGCTCGGAATGATCGTGCCGAGCGCCAGCACCGGCACGCCGACGACGGCCGCCAATGCGCCGCCGAGAAGACCGGCGCCCATCTGGATGAAACCCATCATCGCCGACGCCGTGCCGGCGATGTGCGGGAAAGGCGCCATTGCCGCCGTCATCATGTAGGGCATGACAAAGGCGATGCCGAAGGCATAGACGCCGACCGGTGCCATCACCGACAGGAAGCTCGGCTCGAGCGCGTGCATGGTGTAGGCGAGCGCCACGCTGCCGATGGCGATGAAACAGAGACCGGCCGGCACCAGCGCCTGCGGCGTGAACCGCCGCATCAGGAGCCGCACCGTGACCGTGCCCGAGAAGAAGAAGCCGGATTGCATCAGCATGCCGACTCCGAACTCGGTCGGCGTCAGCCCGACCGTACCGATCAGAACGAAGGGCAGCATCGTCGCCTGGGCGTAGAGCGCGCCGACGGCGCCGGCAATCACGATGGTCGACGAGACGAAGCGGCTGTCGGTGAGAAGCTCGCGATAGGCGGCGAGGATCGGGCGCAGGTGGCCCTTGGCCGGATCGGGCGTCGCGGTTTCGGCCATAAAGAACTGCACGCTGACACAGGCCATCAGCGCAAAGCCGACCATCAGGAAGAAGATCGATTGCCAGCCGAAGAGGCCAAGCGCCAGGCCGCCGAGCGTCGGCGACACCGCCGGCCCGATGGCCAGCATCATGCCGATCATGTTCATGATGCGCGCCGCCTGAAGACCGGTGAACTGGTCGCGCACGATGGCGCGCGCAACCGTCATGCCGACGGAGGCGCCGATGCCCTGCACCAGGCGGCCGGCAAGCAGAACCGCGACCGAAGGGGCAAAGGCGGCCATCAGGCTGCCGGCGAGATAGATGGCCATGAAGATCAGCGTCGTACGCCTGCGGCCGATGACATCGGACAATGTACCAGAAACCAGCTGCGCGAAGGCGAAGCCGGCGAAATAGAGCGACAGCGTCATCTTGATTGCCGCCTCGCTGGAGGAAAAGGCGCGGACAAGTTCCGGCATTGCCGGCGTGTAGAGCGCCATGGAAACGGGGCCGAGCGCCACCAGGAAGGCGCCGATGATACTGGTGCGCCGTTCGCTCATGCGGCGCGTCATTGTTTTGTACCCTTCTCCTTGCCGGCCACGCAGGGGTCGAGGCGCCGCAGGTTCTCGCGCAGGATGCGCAGGTTGGCGCAGAGCATCTCGCGCGTCGCCTCGTCGAGCCCTTCCGTATAGGCATTCATCATCTCGCGCAGCCCCGCCATCAGCTCGGCCAGCAGAGGGTCGGCCTTGTCGGTGATGACGACGTTCTTGGCGCGGCGATCGGCCGGATCAGGCAAACGGGCAACCAGCTCCATCGCCTCCAGCCGGTCGAGATAGGCCGACAGCGTCATCGGCTCGACGCCCATGCGCGTGGCGATTTCCGCCTGTTTGATGCCTTCCGTCAGCGCCACCTGGATGAGCGTACGGGCCTCGCCCGGCGTGATGCCGAGATCCATCGCGTTGACCTTGCGGTCGAAGGCGCCGCGCAGCAGGCGGGAGACATCGGTCAGCAACATGCCGATGGTTTCGGATTCGAGTTTTGTCGGCATCAGGATCGTTCACAAGAGATATAATAAGCTTTCCTTATCATACTCCTTGGTGACTTTCAACGCGGGAGCCGCCTAGGCTCAGCCCTCGAGCTCCTCGCGCAGCATCTCCAGTTCCAGCCATTCCTCTTCCATGCGTGCGAGATCGCCGCGAAGCTTCTCCAGCTCCTGCGCCAGTTTCGCAAACGTGTTCGGATCCTTCGCAAAGAGGTTGGGATCGGCCATCCTCTCCTCGCGCATGGCAGCTTCCGCCTCAGCCTTGGCGATCTCCTTCGGCAGATTCTCGAGCGCGAACTTCTGCTTGTAGGACAGCTTGCCCTTGGCCTTCGGCGTCTCGGCTGCAGGGGCTGCGACGTCAGCAACCCTCGCCTTTTCCGCCTTCTCCGACTTGCGCCGCTCTTCAATGGCGCCCTTGCGCTGCGCCATCATGTCGGTGTAGCCGCCGGCATACTCGATCCAGCGGCCGTCAGGCGCCTCCGGATTGGCAGGCGCGATGGTCGAGCTCACCGTGCGGTCGAGGAAGTCGCGGTCGTGGCTGACAAGGATGACGGTTCCGGCAAAGCCGGCGACGACCTCCTGAAGCAAGTCCAGCGTCTCGATATCGAGATCGTTGGTCGGCTCGTCGAGGATCAGGAGATTGGTGGCGCGGGCAAGAATGCGCGCCAGCATCAGCCGGGCACGCTCACCGCCAGACAGCTCACGGATGGGCGTGCGGGCCTGCTCCGGCTGGAACAGGAAGTCCTTCATGTAGCCGGTGACATGACGCTGCTCGCCGTTGACGATCAGGCTCTCGCCCCTTCCATCGGTCAGGTAGTGGGCCAGCGTATCCTCGAGATTGAGATCCTCGCGCTTCTGGTCGAGCGTCGCCATCTCAAGATTGGTGCCGAGCTTCACCGTGCCCGTATCCGGCTCGATCTGCCCGGTCAGCATCTTCAACAGCGTGGTCTTGCCGGCACCGTTCGGGCCGACAAGGCCGAGCCGGTCGCCGCGGTGCACGCGAATGGAGAACGGCGCGACGATCGTCCGCTCGCCGTAGGCCTTGGTGATCTTCTCCGCCTCGATGACCAGCTTGCCCGATTCCTTGGCGTCGGAAGCCGTCGCCTGAACAGAGCCCTGCGGCCCCTTGTGGCCGCGATGACGCGAGCGCATGTCCTGCAATTCGCCGAGACGGCGCATGTTGCGCTTGCGCCTGGCGGTGACGCCGTAGCGCAGCCAGTGTTCCTCGCGCTCGATCGCCTTGCCGAGCTTGTGCTGTTCCAGTTCCTCCGCCTCCAGCACCTCGTCGCGCCAAGCCTCGAAATGGCCGAAGCCGCGGTCGAGCCGGCGCGACTGGCCACGATCGAGCCAGACGGTCGCGGTCGATACCTTTTCGAGGAAGCGTCGGTCGTGCGAGATCAGCACCAGGGCGGAGCGGCTCCTGGTCAGCTCGTCTTCGAGCCATTCGATCGTCGGCAGGTCGAGATGGTTGGTCGGCTCGTCGAGCAGGAGGATATCCGGCTCCGGCGCCATCACCCGGGCAAGTGCTGCACGGCGCGCCTCGCCGCCAGACAGGCGCGCCGGGTCTTCTTCGCCGGTCAGGCCCAGATGCTGCAGCAGATAGGCGACCCGGTAAGGGTCGTCGCTCGGGCCAAGGCCCGCCTCGGCATAGGCCTGCACTGTGTCGTAGCCGTCGAAATCCGGCGCCTGGGGCAGGTAACGAACCGTCGCCGAAGGGTGGCGGAATATTTCGCCGGATTGCGCTTCGGCAAGACCGGCGGCGATCTTCATCAGCGTCGATTTGCCGGAACCGTTGCGCCCGACAAGGCAGATGCGATCCCCCGGCTCCACCTGCAGGTTGGCGCCGGCCAGAAGCGGCGTGCCACCGAAGGTCAGGAAGATATCGTCGAGTTTCAGAATGGGAGGCGCCAAGGCTCAGGCTCCGGAAAGGTCGTAGGGGCGGGCGAGAACGATCGCCCGGCCGGTGTCGAGGGAAATGCGAAGGGGACCCTCCGCGACATTGGATACGGTGCGGGAAGACCCGAACGGCACCGTGAAATTGGTAAGCGGATAACGCGCACCGACGATCGAAAGGCCGAAGAGATCGGTCAACCCGAGGATCGAGAACAGGCTGCCCTTCGGCAGATCGATTTCGATCTCGCCTGCCAGCAGCGGATAGGCCTCCTCCTCGCCCGAGGTCATGAACACCGGCAACCCACGCTCGGCCAGCGAAACGGCCTGAAGCAGGTGCAGGAATGCATGGTCGCTGCGTGTGCCGCCAAGTGCCCCGGCAAAGATCAGCGCTTCCGCGCCACGCGAAAGTGCCGCCTCGACGGCGATTTCGCCGTCGGTCGCGGCCTTGGCGGCAGGATAGGGCTCACGCGGGACGCTGGCAAACTCCGTGAGCAGCGTCTCCTCGGTCGAATCGAAATCGCCCACCCAGACGTCGGGGATCACGGACAGGGTCCGCGCATGCCGCATGCCGCCATCGGCGGCAACAAAGCGGCTGCCTGCGAGCTGGCGCGCAACGCGCTCGGTGAGGGTCAGCGCACCGCCGAGCAGAATGGTGAAGGTGGATCGGGCCATGGCAAAGCCCATAGCGCAAAGGCACGGGCAAGGAAAAGCAAGAAAACCGAACGAAGGGGCGATCCGGCGATTTTGCGCCGCCGTCGCCCGTGATCTTCAGTGATCTTCAGTGTTCGTCGGGCAAGGGATCGGGAAACAGCATCTCCGCATAGATGCCGGGCATGGAATCGGGGATCTCTATGGCGCCCACCGCGCGCCGGTAGAATTCGGCAGGGCCGACGCCGCCGATGATCGCGTGACCATACAGCGCCGCGCGTCAAATATGACGCGCAAAGGACGCTGTAACGCTTTATACCTGCTGCATAATTTTCTCCTTAAATCGACTCCGATTTAAGGAATTATGCAGTAGCCCGCATTGCGCATCGCCGTCAGGCTCTCGCGCAAGAGCGCCTCGCCGATCCCGCGCCCGCGCATGGCCTCATCGACACCGGTCGGCCCGAAGAAGCCGAGCGCGGTGACATCGTGGCAGGCAAAGCCGACGATGCGATCCTGAAACACCGCGATGTGCATGCGTGTCGGCATCGAGGCGAAGGCGGCCTCCGCCTCGCCCGCCCAGCCGGAGCCGAACGTCTGCTCGATCCAGGGAACGACGAGCCTGCGTTCGGGCGCCATCGCGCGGTGAATGCCGATGCCGTCCGCAAGCGGCGATCTGGGCTGTGCCGGCAGGGCATAAAGGCGAACGAGCATGTCTGTCATCGCAGACTCCTTCCGCGTCCGGGTCTCATGTCTCTACGGACAAATTTACCCCATGCGCCGCCGGCGCGAAAACGCGGGGCGCATGCTTTCTCCGTCCCCAAACTTCGCTTGCCATCAAACCGGCTCGGCGGTAAATCTCTACCCGCTCTAACGGGGTGCCTTCCGACCGCATGGCGGCCGAAGGCTGAGAGGCGTTGAACGCCAACCCGCGGAACCTGATCCGGCTCATACCGGCGGAGGGATTAGACGCGATCGGATCGATACGCCCTTTTCCCATGCAACATCATTACTAGGGAGAGGTGCCTGCCATGTCCAATTCATCGCAACTGAAGTTCCTTAGCCGGCTAGCGCTTGCCGCGACTGCGAGCCTTGTCTTCGCGGCCAATGCCGTCGCTGCGGAAAAGACGCTGACCGTCTACACCTATGAAAGCTTCATCACCGAATGGGGCCCGGGTGCCAAGGTCGCCGAAGCCTTTGAAAAGACCTGCGAATGCAAGGTCACCTATGTCGGCGTCGCCGATGGCGTCGAGTTGCTGACGCGCCTCAAGCTCGAAGGCGCGGCCTCCAAGGCCGACATCGTGCTCGGCCTCGACACCAATCTCGTCGCCGAGGCCAAGGCCACCGGCTTCTTCGCGCCGCACGGCATCGAAGCAGTGGGCATCAAGGTGCCCGGCAACTTCTCCGACGACACCTTCCTCCCCTATGACTACGGCCATTTCGCCGTCGTCTATGACACCCAGGCTTTGACGACGCCGCCGAAGAGCCTCAAGGAGCTGGTCGAGGGCGACCCGTCGCAAAAGATCGTCATCGAGGATCCGCGCACCTCGACGCCGGGTCTCGGTCTGCTTCTGTGGGTCAAGGCCGTCTATGGCGACGAGGCGGGTGCCGCCTGGGCCAAGCTCAAGGGCCGTGTGCTGACCGTGACGCCGGGCTGGTCGGAAGCCTATGGCCTGTTCACCAAGGGCGAGGCGCCGATGGTGCTGTCCTACACGACGTCGCCCGCCTACCACATGGTGGCGGAAAACACCGATCGCTATCAGGCGGCCGCCTTTTCGGAAGGCCACTACATCCAGATCGAAGTCGCCGGCATGACCAAGAGCGCCAAGGAGCCGGAGCTTGCCAAGCAATTTCTCGCCTTCATGACCGGTCCGGAGTTCCAGTCAATCATTCCGACCACCAACTGGATGATGCCGGTCGCAGCGACCAAGGAACCCCTGCCCGACGCTTTCGGCAAGCTGGTCAATCCGGAAAAGACCTTCCTGCTGCCGTCGGAAGAGGTCGCGGCAAACCGCAAGGCCTGGATCGACGAATGGCTCGCCGCCATGAGCAAGAACTGAGGCGCGCTTGTTCGCGCCTGCCGAAAACAGGATCACGATTACCGCCGGGGCCGTGGGCCTCGGCGGCATCCTGCTTTTTGTCGGCCTCGCAATTGCAGCGCTTCTGCTCCAGAGCGGGGATTTTGGCAACGGCGTCCTGTTCGATGCCTATATCTGGCGGGTAACGCGCTTCACCTTGCTGCAGGCGAGCCTTTCGACGCTGCTTTCGGTTGCTCTGGCCATTCCGGTCGCGCGGGCACTCGCGCGCCGGACCGCCTTTCCCGGCCGCGTCTGGGTGCTGCGGATCATGGCCCTGCCGCTCGGTCTGCCGGTGCTGGTCGGCGCACTCGGGCTGATCGAGATCTGGGGCCGGCAGGGCGTGCTCAACACCGCCCTTGCAGAGCTCGGGCTGCAGCAGCCCGTGAGCATCTATGGCCTCTTCGGCATCCTGCTTGCCCATGTCTTCTTCAACATGCCGCTTGTCGCGCGCCTTTTCCTCGCCGGCCTTGAGCGGATACCCTCGGAATATTGGAGAACCGCCGCCAATCTGGGCATGCCGCCGGCCGCACTCTTCCGCTTTGTCGAATGGCCGGTCCTTCGTGGATTGTTGCCGGGGGCAGCCGGGCTCGTCTTCATGCTCTGCGCCACCAGCTTCACCCTCGTGCTGACGCTCGGCGGCGGGCCTGCCGCCAGCACCATCGAGGTCGCGATCTACCAGGCGCTGCGCTTCGATTTCGATCCACCCCGGGCGATCGCTCTGTCCGCCCTACAGATCGTCATGACCGGAGCCCTGCTCCTGGCACTGGCCCGTGTCGCGACCGAACCCGCGCAAAGCGCGACCACAGGCCGTGCCTCCAGACGCTACGATGCACGAACCGGCCTCTCCCGTGCATCCGATGCCGGCTGGATCCTGTTCTCGCTGCTCTTTATCGGGGCGCCGCTGATGGCCGTCCTCGGCTCGGGCCTGCGTGCGGACCTGGTGAAGCTTGCGGGCGACCCGAGCGTGCATCGTGCCCTCATCACCAGCATCGTCATCGCCGTCCTCTCGGCATTCCTTTGCGTCGGCGTTGCCGCCGCGATGATCCGCGCCGCAGGTACTGTTGTGGCGCGTCGCCACGCCCCGACCTTGGCCAGGGCTTTTGCCAGCACTGTCACCGCCAGCACCTCGCTGGTGCTGCTGGTGCCGCCGGTCGTGCTTGGGGCGGGATGGTTCCTGCTTCTGCGCCCCTTTGGCGATGTCGCGCGTTTCGCCCCGGCCATCGTCGTCGCCATCAACGCGCTGATGGCGCTGCCCTTCGTGCACCGGATCCTGGCCCCGGCGATGGCAACGCATGCCGCCCGCACCGACCGGCTGACCGCGAGCCTTGGCATCCATGGCTTGCATCGCCTGCGATGGATCGACCTGCCGCCGCTCAGGAAACCCTTGCTGATGGCGTTCTCCTTCGCCATGGCGCTGTCGCTCGGCGACCTTGGTGCCGTGGCGCTGTTCGGTTCGCAAGACATGGTCACGCTTCCGTGGCTGCTCTACAGCCGGATGGGCAGTTATCGCACCACGGATGCAGCCGGACTGGCGCTCTTCTTGGGCCTGCTCTGCCTGATCTTCACCATGCTCGGCACGGCCGGCGACAGGCGCTTGCCGGAAGGACGAAAGACATGAATTCCCAGGCGGCCGTGGAGCTCGTTGGCGTCGATATCCGTTACGACACCACGGCGCTTCATTTCGATTGCACCATCGAGCCAGGCGGCATCGTCGCGGTTGCCGGCGCGTCCGGATCCGGAAAGTCGACGCTGTTTCACGTCATCGCCGGCTTCGAGGAGCCGGACCGGGGAGAGGTTCGCATTCTCGGCAAGACGATGGCAGGCCGGGCGCCGGCAGAACGGCCCGTTTCCGTGGTCTTTCAGGACAACAACCTGTTTGCGCATCTCGACGTCGCCACCAATGTCGGCTTCGGCATCAGCTCCTCGCTTCGCCTGTCGGTCGCTGATCGCGCACGAATAGACGACGCCCTTGACCGCGTAGGGCTCGACGGTTTCGGCACGCGCCTGCCACCGACGTTGTCCGGCGGCGAACGCCAGCGTGTGGCACTGGCGCGCGCCCTCGTGCGGCACCGCCCACTGCTGCTGCTGGATGAACCTTTTGCCGCCCTCGATCCCGGCATGAGGGCCGGCATGCGCGCATTGCTGCAAGACCTGCATGATGAGGAGAACAACACGATCCTGATGATCACGCACCATCCCGATGACGTGAGAGCACTGGCCGATAGCGTGCTTTTTCTGGACCAGGGGCGTATCATCGCCCATGCCCCGGTCGAGCGCTTTCTCGAACGACGCGACGTGGCGGCCATCAACCGCTTTCTCGGCAACGAGTGATGCGGCGTGGAATCTTACCACCTGCAGCACTTCGCCACAATTTGACCGCCGCGCCATGCGACGCGCGGATTATCCGGCCGGCGCAACGCGAATATTCGCGCATCCGTTGCTGTGATACCACGGGGCAACTATTTCTACCGGGGTAAACTAGGCAGGTGGCGCTGAAATCAGATACAGCAAGACTCGGGCTGGAATACTCACGCCGGATCGGACGTATCCGGCTGAAAAAGTAAGACTTTCAACGCCGCCGCAGCGCCTATGGCTGGCCGGCGTTGGACGGGAAACGGGCTGAGGCATGGAAAGTCATACAGTCAGAAACGACCGGTTCCCGCCCAAACGCGGACGCATCCGGACACGTGCAGTGGTTGCATTGCTTGCGACGGCGCTGCTTTCCGCCTGCCAGTCCGTGATCGAGCAGACCTACGAGCCGACCGTATCACCGTCCTCCAATCCGCAGATCGTCGATGAAGTCCAGAAGAACGACCCCCGTGCCCAGCTCGGCGCGCGCGAACACCCGCGCATCGTCGCCAGCTACGGTGGGGAGTACAAGGACGCAAAGACGGAGCGGCTGGTGGCGCGCATCGCCGGTGCGCTGACGGCCGTCTCGGAGAACCCGCAGCAGTCCTACCGCATCACCATCCTCAATTCCCCGGCGATCAACGCCTTTGCGCTGCCCGGCGGCTATCTCTACGTCACCCGCGGCCTGCTGGCGCTTGCCAACGACGCGTCCGAGGTGGCGGCCGTGCTGTCGCACGAAATGGCGCACGTCACCGCCAACCATGGCATCGAGCGCCAGCAACGCGAGGAAGCGGAAGTCATCGCCAGCCGTGTCGTCTCCGAGGTGCTTTCCTCGGATCTCGCCGGCAAGCAGGCACTGGCGCGCGGCAAGCTGCGTCTGGCCGCCTTCTCCCGCAACCAGGAGCTCCAGGCCGACGTCATCGGCGTGCGCATGCTCGGCGAAGCCGGCTACGACCCCTATGCAGCGGCGCGCTTCCTCGATTCCATGGCCGCCTATAGCCGCTTCTCGGCGGTTGATCCGGAAGCCGACCAGAGCCTCGACTTCCTGTCGAGCCACCCGAACGCCCCGCAACGCGTCGATCTCGCGCGCCGGCACGCGCGTGCGTTCGGCGCCGAAGGCACCAGCGGCGACCGCGGTCGCGACTATTATCTCGCCGGCATCGATGGGCTGCTCTATGGCGACAGCCCACAGGAAGGCTATGTCCGCGGCCAGACCTTCATGCACGGCCAGCTCGGCATCCGGTTCGACGTGCCGACCGGCTTCCAGATCGACAACAAGGCGGAAGCGGTTCTGGCAACGGGGCCCGGCGACGTGGCGATCCGCTTCGACGGCATCGCCGATACGGCCCGCAAGAGCCTGACGGATTACATCGCCAGCGGCTGGGTGACCGGCCTGCAGCCCGACACCATCCGCCCGACCAGCGTCAACGGCCTTGAGGCCGCGACCGCACGCGCCTCCGCCGATCGCTGGGATTTCGACGTCACCGTCGTGCGCATCGACAACCGCATCTACCGATTCCTGACCGCCGTTCCAAAGGGATCGCGCACGCTGGAGCCGACGGCCAACCAGCTGCGCGCGTCGTTCCGCAAGATGACACCAGTCGAAGCACAGTCGCTGAAGCCGCTGCGCATCCGCGTCGCCGTCGTCAAGCCCGGAGAGACGATTGCCACGCTGTCGGCCCGGATGATGGGTACCGACCGCAAGCTCGATCTGTTCCGGCTGATCAACGCCATGCAGGTCACCTCAACCATCAAGCCGGGCGACCGGGTCAAGATCATTTCCGAGTAAACGCCCAACGGCGCCGCGCGTCTTATCAGACGCGCAAAGGTCGCTGTAGCACTTTGAATTGCTGCATGTTTTTGTCCATAAATCGGGTAGGACTTAAGGAAACATGCAGTAGTCCGATGCCGTCTTGCACCAACCTGCGCTGATATTATGTCTTTGCATCGAAGATGCGAATGCGTTTGCCGTCCATTGAGCACGTTGACGCGTTCCGTCCTCGGCCCGCTTGCGCAACCACGCCGACGCTTGCTCCCCGTCCGTTGACGGAAGATCGCTTTGCACTTCTCCTGGAAATGCCTCAGTGCGCCATGGATGTCAGTGCCGGGGCCTTGGTGGCGAGTGCAGCCCGCAGCTTTTCGAGCGCGCGCGTCTCGATCTGGCGGACCCGCTCCTTGGAGATGCCGAGATCGAGCCCCAGCTCCTCCAGCGTTGCACCTTCCTCCGACAGACGTCGCGCGCGGATAATCCTCATCTCGCGCTCGGTCAGTGCACCCATGGCGTCACGGAGCCAGATGCGGGCACGCTCGCCGTCGATCATGTCGCTCACCTGTTCGTCAGGGAGCGGCGCATCGCTTGCGAGGAAGTCGAGCCGCTCTCCACCATCGGAATCCGCGCCGCCCACCGGTGCCTGCAGCGAGGTGTCGCTGCCCGACAGGCGCGCATCCATGGTCTGGACGTCGGCAATGCTGACCCCGAGGGCAGCCGCAATTTCCTCATGCATAGCCTGCGATGTCAGTTGGCGGTCGCCTTGTGCAAGCCGCGCGCGCAGTCGGCGAAGATTGAAGAACAGCGCCTTCTGGGCCGAGCTGGTGCCGCCGCGAACGATCGACCAGTTGCGCAGCACATAGTCCTGCATCGAGGCGCGGATCCACCATGTCGCGTAGGTCGAGAAGCGCACCTCACGGCTGGGCTCGAAGCGTGCGGCGGCCTCAAGCAGGCCTATATGCCCCTCCTGGACGAGATCGCCCATCGGCAGGCCGAAATTGCGGAACTTTGCCGCCATGGAAATGACCAGCCGCATATGCGACATGGCGATCTTGTTGCGGGCATCCTGATCGTGATCGTTTCGCCAGGCCTTTGCCAATGCATGCTCTTCTTCACGCTCGAGATAAGGCGCCTCCATCGCAATCTTGATCATGCGCCTGTCTGCTGTGAGAGTCCTCATCGATCGCTCCATGGCGGGCGCCTGGACGCCGCTAACGGGTGAAGTCCAAGGGCCGGACGGAGGAACCCGACCGGCGCCGGCGGCAGCTGGTGCGACGACACCGAAGCTTGAAGAAACGGTGCGGCGCCCTACTTCCAAACTACGAAGCTGAATTCTGACAGAAGATCACAGGACCCAGATCGCCCCGGCAGGAAAGCGGCGCATCCCTGCCGGCCTTGATAAATGCGCTTCCGCGCAAAAAGTTCCCTCGCCCGGACGAGAAAGCTCACGAGAAAGCTCAAAACAAGCACGCTCAAAACGAAAAAGCCCGGCGCGATGGCCGGGCTTGGTCTTGTCGTGATGGGGAAGGACTGGCGCTCTTTAAGCTGCCTCGTCCTGGGCGTCGTCTTCTTCGATTGCCTTCCCGCGCTTCGGGCCCTTGTTGAGATTGGCTTCGACCAGGCGAACGGCCTCGGTCTCGGACATCTTGTTCACGGCCGCGATTTCGCGCGCCATGCGGTCGAGGGCAGCTTCATAGAGCTGGCGTTCGGAATAGGACTGTTCCGGCTGGTTTTCTGCGCGGTAGAGGTCGCGCACCACTTCTGCGATCGAGATCAGATCGCCGGAATTGATCTTGGCATCGTATTCCTGTGCGCGGCGCGACCACATGGTCCGCTTTACGCGAGCCTTGCCCTGCACAACCTTCAACGCGCGATCGACGAAATCGGTCTCCGAGAGCTTGCGCATGCCGATGCTGACGGCCTTGGCGACCGGCACCTTCAGGCGCATCTTGTCCTTTTCGAAATCGATGACAAAAAGCTCAAGCTTCATGCCGGCAACTTCCTGCTCCTCGATAGCAACGATCTGTCCGACGCCATGGGCCGGATAGACAATCGATTCACCGGTCTTGAAGCCGTGGCGTGTCGAAGATTTTTTCTGCTGGGTCGTCATTCGTTTCAAAAACTCCCTGTTTCGCACCCGGCCATTCTTGGCCGGGGCCGGGTCAGTGAGGCCCGGGATAGACGGGGATACCGCCGGGTGGGTCCATCCTGGTCCGTCCAAAGGAACGCAAACGGTCCCATCAAACGCGGTCACAATAGAGAAACGCAACGGTGCGTATCTGGAAAAGCCGCGCTGTGGAGATCGTTTGCTTTCGTGAGGTTTTCGGGCGCGCAAAAACACCCTCTGTGGATCAGTAGAAGGACCCTATCACAAAAAACTGCGGAAATCAATAATTTGCTGCATGGCAGCCATCAAGCCGCCATTCTCGCAGTTGCGAGGGCGGAGCCTGATTTTCCCCAGATTTGACGCTGGGGTCACTATCGTTTCGTCAGCCTCGGCGAACGGACCGGAACCGAACGCCTCAGTCGCCCTGACCAGGTTCGGCAGAGAAGTACTTCTCGTACTTGCCTTCGACCCCGTCCATTTCCTTGGCTTCCGGCATCGCGTCGCGCTTGATGGTGACATTCGGCCACTTGGTGGCAAAATCAGCGTTCACTTTCAACCACATATCAAGGCCCGGCTCGGTATCGGGCTTGATCGCCTCGGCAGGACATTCCGGCTCGCAGACGCCGCAATCGATGCATTCGTCGGGATGAATGACGAGAAAATTCTCGCCTTCGTAGAAGCAGTCCACCGGGCAGACTTCAACGCAATCCATGTACTTGCAGCGAATGCAATTGTCGGTCACGACATACGTCATGAGGTACTCCAGCCAAGGCTCACGTTTGATGGCGGACGGCAATCAATGGTGATGCTCATGTCCGCGCATGCTAGGAATGTCCGGCGCGCATAGCTGCCGAAGCAAGACCGATGCACCCAACGTGGGTTGTCAGGTAAAGGCTTTATGGACCCTTTGCAAGAATATTCAATGCGCGAAACGCCGCGCTGAAGGCAGAGTTTTCTAATCGTCGAGCGGATTGAAACCGGGCTTCAGCCGGTCGGTTTCGCGCCGCTCTTTCTTGGTGGGGCGCCCGGCTCCGGGCTCGCGCGTCGCCAGGTCGAAGGCCGACAGTTTTTCCCGCGGCTCCGTCGGCGTCAGGTCCTCGTAGAGCAGCCGCGCCTCCTCGTAAGGACCGCGCCGCTCGCCGGGCAAAAGCACCCGCACGATCAGGTCGCGCCGCTCGAGCGACAAGGTAAGCACATCGCCAACCTTCACCTGGAAGGAGGATTGCTTCACCCGTTCGTCATTAACAGTGGCGTGGCCCGCCTCGATCGCCTTTTGGGCGAGCGAGCGGGACTTCAACAGGCGCGTGAAGAACAGCCATTTGTCGAGACGCTGGCGCGATGCCGGGTTGGACGCTGACTGTTTCTCCATGGCGTTTCTACTTCTTCATCTGCTCCTTGAGAGCAGCAAGCTTGGCAAAGGGCGAATCCGGATCGATCGGCTTTTCCTTGCGGGGCGGACGCGCCTCGAACTTGGCTGCGTTGGGCTTGCCGCCGCGATCGTGACGATCATGACGGTCCTGCCGCTGGCCACCCTCGGGTTTGCCCTCTTGCCGCTTGCCACGCGCCGGTGCGCCGCCCTTGCGGCCGCCTTCGCGTCCTTCGCCCTGACCCTGGCCGTGACGCTGGCCACCACGGCGCTGATCGCCCTGATGACGACCACCCTGGCGCTGATTGTCCTGGCGGGTGCCCGGACGCCAGAGGAGAATCGGCTTGGCTTCGGCAGCCTCGGCTCCCTCGTCCGCGGTCACTTGGGAAGCGGCAGCTTCGCCATCGGCACTCGCCGGCTCGACGGAGGCAGATGCCTCGGCTTCAGCCGCCGGCTCGCCGTCGCCGCCTGCATCGGCGTCGTCGTGATCGGCAGCAGCTTCGGCTGAGGCTTCGCTCGGGGCTTCCGGCGCACCACCGCCCTGGCTTGCCAGGAACGCGGCGGCATCCTCGGCCTTCACGCTGTCGGCGCGGTAGCCAAGACCCTTGAGGATCTCTTCCATGTCATCCGGCGTCGCACCGAGAATGGAAAGCATGGAGGTCGTTGCGGTGAATCGACGGCCGTCATAGGCGCCTTCCGGACGCGGCAGCGCGCCCGGCTTCCACTGCAGCAACGGACGGATGAGATCCGCCAGACGCTCGAGGATGTCGATGCGAACGGCACGCTTGCCGAGGAAACGGAAGCCCGCCAGCTTGTAGAAGGTCCGCTCGAACGAGGGATCGGTGACAACAGAGGTGCGGCCGGCGGCCAGCATCGGAATGAGATCGCCATAGCCGGGCTTGTCGAGACCGTCGTTCTTCAACGCCCAGAGCAGCGTGATGAGCTCGGCCGGGGCCGGCTTCAACAGCGCGGGCAGGAAGATATGGTAGGCGCCGAAGCGGACGCCATACTTGCGGATCGAGGCGCGACCGTCCTGGTCCAGTGACTTCACCTCTTCGGCGACGTCGCGGCGGAACAACACGCCGAGATTTTCGACGAGCTGGAACGCCAGGCCCTTGGCGAGGCCTTCGAGATCCTCGGCGCGCGAGATATCGTCGAGCGGCTTCAAGACGGTGCCGATATGATGGTTCACGAAGCGCTCGATGCGGGCGACGACATGCTCGCGCGCATTGGCCTGCAGCTGCTCGTCGGCAAGCAGGATGACGCGCGGACGCATGACATGGTCGCTGGCCGCAAGCCGGGCCACCGGATCGCCGAGCCAACGCACCAGGCCGTCAGACGACAGCGCAAGGTCGCCATTGCCGGAGGCGTGCAGCCGCGCCGCACGCGCTTCGAACTCAAGCGCCAGCGCTTTCTGCGCAGCACCCTGCACGGCCTTGGCGTCCGGTCCGTCTCCGCCGGTCGCCAGCGTAAACCGGAAACCGGTTAGTTGTCCTACGTGATGGCCTTCAACGAAGACGTCACCATTCACACTGATTTCAGCTTCCAGCATAGCATTCTCTCTCAGGCGCTTCATGAGCACAGATGTCCTGCGATCAACAAAGCGTTTCGTCAACCGTTCATGTAGTGCGTCGGACAATCGATCTTCAATTTCCCGCGTCTTTTCTTGCCAGTGTGTCGGATCGGCAAGCCATCCGGGCCGGTTCGACACATAAGTCCAGGTTCTGATCTGCGCGATTCGCGCCGAAAGTGTGTCGATCTCGCCATCGGTAAAATCCGCCCGCCGGACCTGTTCGGCCATGAAATCCTCGTTCACGGTACCGCGACGGACGAGGTCGGCATAGATCGTGGAGATCAGATCGGCGTGTTGAGCCGGTGTAATGCGGCGATAATCCGGCAATGCACAGGCTTCCCACAATTTCTCGACCCGGTCGGGCGCGGTCGCCAGATCGGCCACTTCGGGATAACGAGACAAATGTTCGAGCGCCTGCTGATCCACCGCAGGTAGTGCGCGCGCAAGCCCCGGAATTGTCGGCGCAGCATCGAGGCTCCGCTTCAGAGCGACCAGCGAGGCGTAATCGAACGCCTTCGAGCGCCACTGCAGCACCTTGAGCGGATCGAATTCATGCGACTCGATGCGGTGCACGAGTTCGTTGTCGAACGGATCGACCCGGCCGGTGACGCCGAACGTACCGTCCCGCACATGGCGCCCGGCACGCCCCGCGATCTGCGCCAGTTCGGCCGGATTGAGATTGCGGAACTGGTAGCCGTCGAACTTGCGATCCTGGGCAAAGGCAACATGGTCGACATCGAGGTTCAGCCCCATGCCGATCGCATCGGTCGCAACCAGATATTCGACATCGCCTTCCTGATAGAGCGCGACCTGCGCGTTGCGGGTGCGCGGCGACAGCGCCCCGAGAACGACGGCGGCGCCGCCGCGCTGGCGGCGGATCAACTCGGCAATCGCATAGACCTCGTCGGCCGAGAAGGCGACGATGGCCGAACGATGCGGCAGGCGGGTGATCTTCTTCGACCCGGCATAGAGCAGCTGCGACATGCGCGGCCGTTCGACGACGGTGATGCCCGGCAGCAACTGTTCAAGGAGCGGCCGCATCGTCGCGGCCCCGAGCAACAACGTCTCCCCGCGTCCGCGCAGGTAGAGCAGCCTGTCGGTGAAAATGTGCCCACGCTCGAGATCGCCGGCGAGCTGCACCTCGTCGATCGCCACGAAGGATGCCGTCGTCTCGCGCGGCATCGCTTCGACCGTGCAGACCGAATAGCGGGCGCGGTGTGGGGTGATCTTTTCCTCGCCGGTGATCAGCGCGACATTGTGGTGGCCGACCTTTTCGACGACACGGGTATAGACCTCGCGCGCCAAAAGGCGCAGCGGCAGCCCGATGACGCCGCTGTCGTGCGCGACCATACGCTCGATCGCATAATGCGTCTTGCCGGTATTGGTTGGCCCGAGCACCGCGGTTACGCCGCGGCCGCTCAGGATCATGGGGTGAACGGACACGTCATCGATCCCGGGCATTCAGAAACATAAGAGGCGCCTTTACGCGCCGGCGGCAAACACATGCCCACGCACCGCAGCAAACGCAAGGGGCGCCGGCAACTAAAACCATTTCCCGGCAAACCTGAGGCGGTCCGCACCACCATATCTGGATGCGCGAAATTAAGACTCGGAACAGCCATGGAACGAATCGGCGACGAATCGCTGACTCCACTCGATTCACTGTATGTTCACGGCTACATATAGATTTCAACTGCCAATGTTGCACCACATGCTGAATCACGCCGCCGGTACCGAGTGCTGGGCGTACCACGGGCGTTAACCCAGGTTGCCGAAGCGTTAAAAGTGACAAAGGATTCGGAATCCAAGACTCTGGAAAGTTTAGGAAATTTTAACCGAAGATTCCGGCGGATTCAGCGAAATCAAGGAATGAGAATCGCCACGTTAACACAACGATCAAAGCCGGAACGAATCGACGACGAATCGCAGACATCATCACGTTCCATTTTCGTTCTCCACAACATATAGTGTCTTGGCACGAGACGAACAACAGATCCGGCAATGGCTTTCTGCCATTTTTCGGCAAGCCCGACCGGCGTCGTTAACCACTTGCGGCCGCGCCAGGCGGGCGATGCAAACGCCAACGGCGCCCCCCAAGGGAGCGCCGTCGAATTCGCCGAAGGCTGACGGATCAGACGAAAAACTGCCCGCCATTGGCAGAGATCGTCGAGCCCGTGATGAAGCCGGCATCGTCGGATGCGAGGAAAACCACGCAGCGCGCAATCTCCTCCGGCTCGCCCAGGCGGCCGACCGGGATCTGCGGAATGATCCGCTCGTTGAGAACCTTTTCCGGTATCGCCCGCACCATTTCAGTGCCGATGTAACCCGGGCAGATCGCATTGACGGTGATGCCCTTGGCAGCCCCTTCCTGCGAGAGCGCCTTGGTGAAGCCAAGGTCACCGGCCTTGGCGGCCGAATAATTCGCCTGCCCCATCTGGCCCTTCTGGCCGTTGATCGACGAAATGTTGATCACGCGCCCGAAGCTGCGGTCGCGCATGCCCGTCCAGACCGGATGGGTCATGTTGAACAGGCCGGTCAGGTTGGTGTTGACCACCTCGCCCCATTGCTCCGGCGTCATCTTGTGGAACATGGCATCGCGGGTGATGCCGGCGTTGTTGACGAGCACTTCGACCGGCCCGAGGTCGGCTTCGACCTTGGCAATGCCCTCGACGCAGGACTGATAGCTGGAGACATCCCACTTGTAGACCGGGATGCCGGTTTCTTGCCTGAAGGCCTGAGCCTTCTCGTCATTGCCGGCATAGTTGGCAGCAACCCTGTATCCTGCATTCTTCAGCGCGATGGAAATCGCAGCGCCAATGCCGCGTGATCCGCCCGTAACCAATGCTACCCTGCTCATGCTCGCCTCCCACTTGATTAATTCAGTTTATCAAAGGCCTTCTTGATCAGTTTTTCGCCCAGATGCTGCCCGTAGGTCTTGGCCGCGGCCTGAAACTGCGGATCGGCAAGCATGGGCATTCCAACCTCGCACTTCATCAGCGCGAGGTTCATCATCAGGCTGCTCACCTGAATGAGATGCGATTTGACGTTGTCGCTCTCGTCGTTGAGCGCAGCGACGATCAGATTCTTGAAGATCGTTTCGTCATCGGACGTCGTGTGGTCCAGCATGCACTGAACCACCTTCGCCTGTTCGAACGGCGGGGGACTCGCATGCGCTTGAGCCGCCGACGACGCGACGAACAGGACTGAAAGGATCAATCCGCTGACATGACGCATGCGGCCGGGCCGGTTAGAGACGCTCGACGCACATGGCGACACCCATGCCGCCGCCGATGCACAGCGTCGCAAGGCCCTTGGAAACACCGCGCCGCTTCATTTCGAACAACAGCGTGTTGAGAACACGGGCGCCCGACGCGCCGATCGGGTGACCGATCGCAATCGCACCGCCGTTGACGTTGACGATCGACGGGTCCCAGCCGAGGTCCTTGTTGACCGCGCAGGCCTGCGCCGCGAAGGCTTCGTTGGCTTCCACCAGTTCGACGTCGCCGATGGCCCAGCCGGCCTTCTCCAGCGCCTTGCGCGATGCCGGGATCGGGCCCGTGCCCATCACCTGCGGATCGACACCGGCCGTTGCCCAGGAGACGATGCGCGCGAGCGGCTGAATGCCGCGCTTGGAGGCCTCTGCCTCGGTCATCAGCAGGGTGGCGGCGGCGCCATCATTGAGGCCCGATGCGTTGCCGGCAGTCACTGTTCCTTCCTTGTCGAAGGCCGGACGCAGCTTGGTCATCTGGTCGAGCGTGGCGCCGTGACGGATATATTCATCCTGGTCGACGATGACGTCGCCCTTGCGGCCCTTGACCACGAACGGAACGATCTCGTCGGCGAAGCGGCCAGCCTTCTGCGCGGCCTCGGCCTTGTTCTGCGAGGCGAGCGCGAACTGGTCCTGCTCTTCACGGGTCAGCTGCCACTGGCGCGCGACATTCTCCGCGGTGATGCCCATGTGGTAGCCGTAGAAGGCGTCCGTCAGGCCATCCTTGATCATCGTGTCGATCATCTTGAAGTCGCCCATCTTCACACCGCCACGCAGGTGCGAGCAGTGCGGCGCCATCGACATCGACTCCATGCCGCCGGCAATGATGATGTCGGCATCGCCGCTGGCGATCTGCTGCATGCCGAGCGCGACGGCGCGCAGGCCGGAGCCGCAGAGCTGGTTCATGCCCCAGGCGGTTTTTTCCGGCGGAATGCCCGCCTTCATCGCGGCCTGGCGCGCCGGGTTCTGGCCTTCGCCTGCCTGCAGCACCTGCCCGAGGATCACCTCATCGACCTCGCTCGCCTCGACGCCGGCGCGTTCGAGCACCGCCTTGATGACGGCGGCGCCAAGCTCATGGGCCGGTGTGTTGCCGAAGGCACCGTTGAAGGATCCGACGGCGGTACGGGCCGCGCTGGCGATCACGATGGAGGGATTGCTCATGGGGACGTTTCCTCAGATTTTCTTGCGGTACGGCAGCAGACTGGCAAAGCGCGGGGCGCAAGTCAAACACCTTGATGCACTGCCGCAAAACCGTCATCCAACACCGACTGCGAGATTTCGCACTTGCGTCGCCGCATCGCACAAAGACATTGTCAGCGGCATTCGTTTGCGGATACTCTGAAAAGTAGAAAAAGACGGACCGCGGGTAATGAGGAGACCCTGATGGCGAAGAACGACGGCCAGATCGTAATCAAGAAATATGCGAACCGGCGGCTCTACAATACCGGGACCAGCACCTACGTCACGCTCGACGACCTGGCCGTGATGGTGAAGAAGGGCGAAGACTTTACCGTGCAGGATGCCAAGTCCGGCGAAGACATTACCCATTCGGTTCTGACGCAGATCATCTTCGAGCAGGAATCCAAGACCGGCAACACGCTGCTGCCGATTTCGTTCTTGCGCCAGCTGATTTCATTCTACGGCGACCAGATGCAGATGGTCGTGCCGAGCTATCTCGAGCACTCGATGCAGGCCTTTACCGAGCAGCAGGTGCAGATGCGCGAGCAGATCAACAAGGCCTTCGGCGACACGCCGCTCGGCAAGAACCTGCAGGCGCCGCTGCAACTGGTCGAGGAGCAGGTTCGCCGCAACACCGAAATGTTCCATCAGGCGATGCAGATGTTTTCGCCGTTCATCGCCTCGCCTCCTGTCAAGGAAACCAAGAAGGCGGAAGCCAAGGATATCGACGAGTTGAAGGAGCAATTGCGGGCCCTTCAGACCAAGCTCGACAACCTCGGTTGAGCGTTTCGCGACAACGCCGCGGCCCTCATCGAACGCGGCGTTGTGAGATTTCTTCAGTCTTCTTCAAAGACCGATTGATACATCCCGGCCGGCCGATCGCATCGACACGGAGAAGCCGGCGATGACGTCGATGAAGCTGATCGTCATCAGGATGAAGAAGATCTGCGTCGCCGCCGGGGCGACCAGCAGGAACTCGACCAGGAACGCGATGAACAGCACCATCGACAACAGATGGTCCATCAGCGCCCGCGTGCCGGTCCGGGTCGCCTTGAGAATTTCCACGAACAGCAGAAGCAGGGCCACGACGATCAGGAGGTCGCCGAAGCTCATCGCCCATGTCGCGCCGGAAAGCATGGACAGCGACATCACGCCGGCACCCAGCCCGGCCGTGCCGCCGAAGAGACCGAGCATGGCAAGGTTGTAGATGGCAAAGGGCAGGATCAGCAATGGAATGGCGGCAAGCATGAACAAATGCGCTCCCTCTTCGATGGGTGATCGCCGCATGCGCCACGTGACGCCAGAGATCACCACGCTTATTTACCGCACAATTCCCTAGATCAGATTCGATTTAGGGACAAAATTGTGCAGCAGATCAAAGTGTTACAGCGACCCTTGCGCGCCTGAACAGGCGCGGCGCTGTAATGCCAACCTGGGTTGGTACTAGCCGTCCTCTCCGTCGAGAAGATGTCAGGCATGCAAAAGAAAAGGGCTGGCAAAGCCAGCCCTTAACTCGGTCCGCCAATGTCAGCGCTTATGCGCTTTCCTTCGGGGTCAGAACCTGGCGACCACGGTACATGCCGGTCTTCAGGTCGATGTGGTGCGGGCGACGCAGTTCACCGGAGTTCTTGTCTTCGATGTAGGTCGGCGTCTTGAGGGCGTCGGCAGAACGGCGCATGCCACGCTTGGACGGGCTCGTTTTTCTTTTAGGTACAGCCATTTCATTCTCCACTTATCGGGCAAAACACTGTTCAGCAGCCGAAATGGCCGGATAAAACAGATGTTAATCACGGAAATTTGGCGCGCTTATACATGGCGAACTGCCGCTTGACCAGTCCCCGAGCGCAATTTTTCGACTCGCCCTCGCGAAGAGATCAAGTCAAACTTCGTCCTCGGCAACGATCCACGGCTCCGCTCGTGCGGCCGCTTCCCATTTGCGGGACGCCGGATGCGCCTTTACCCGCTCCATATACCGCAAAGTCACCGGGTCGCTAACGAGATTGTAGACGTCGAAGCGGTTAACCACAGGCGCGTACATCGCGTCCGCCGCGGTAAACGGTCCGAAGAGGAACGGACCGCCGGAGCGCGCAAGCGCCTCCGCCCAGACCGTCTCGATGCGGGCGACATCGGCGCGCACGTCGTCGGAAACCTCAAGCGCCTGTTTCTGCCGGCGGATGTTCATCGGGCAGGCACTGCGCAAGGCGCGAAAGCCGGACAGCATCTCGCAGGCATAGCTGCGCGCACGCGCCCGGTCCTGTTGCTCTTCCGGCCACAGGCCAGCCGCCGGAAACAGCTCGGCGACATATTCGATGATCGCCAGCGACTCCCAGATCTTGACGTCACCGTGCACGAGAAGCGGCACCCGTCCGGTTGGCGAGATTTCCCGGAGCTTGGGGTTCCCGGCTGCAAAATCGAAGGGAATGACGATGTCCTCAAAGGCAATGCCTGAGGCTTCGAGCGCCAACCAGGGCCGCAGCGACCAGGACGAGTAGTTCTTGTTACCGACGTAAAGGACGAGCTTGCTCACGATTGGATCTCCCTATGCATCCTGCCGTAACCCTTAGGCCACGGCGAGCATCAGGACCAATGAATAGACGTCATCTCAATCATAAAGGCAGGTGATGTATCCGCCCGACCGGCTGGCCCGGCGCTCGATCAGCGATGCCAGGCGCTTCAGTCCGCGCCCCGGTTTTCCGGCGTTGCGCTCTTTCGGATTGGGCAGCGAAACCGCGAGCAAGGCGGCCTGCCGCCTGGAAAGCTTGGCGGCGGAAACGCCGAAATGGTGGCGGGCGGCAGCCTCGATGCCGTAGATGCCATCGCCCCATTCGGCGACGTTCAGGTAGATTTCCATCATCCGCCGTTTGCTCCAGACGAAGTCGGCGACGATGGCGAGCGGCAGTTCCATCGCCTTGCGCACGAAGGAGCGGCCGTTCCAGAGAAAGAGGTTCTTCACCGTCTGCATCGGGATGGTGCTGGCGCCGCGCGTCGATTCCCCCTCGAGCGCATCCTCCACCACGCCGCGCATCTGCCCCCAGTCGACGCCGTCGTGGATGCAGAACTGGCCATCCTCCGACATCATCACGGATTGCACCAGCGCCGGGGCTATTTGGTCGAATTCGACCCACTGCCTGTTATAGCCGCGCAAAAGGACGAGGTCGCGCAGCATCAGCGTCGAAACCGGGCGAATGAAGTCGATGAGATAGAGCGCGATCAGCGCATAGGGCAGAAGCAACAGGCCGACAACGGCAAGAACGATGCGACGGCGATGCAAGCGCCACGTCCGACGGAGGGACGACCAGCGACTGGCGGACATATCGCCCTCCTCACGCGCCTCGGGAACGATGTCCACGGCCTGACTGTCCACCTCTCTGTCCATCCGTTTCTCTTAGTGCATGGGCTGGCAAAGTTGAACGGGCTTTCTGGCAAAAGGCAAGGCACTCACAGGTCTGTCCTCGACAAAGCGCACCGCCGCGACACGAAAGCCCGTTGAAAGCGCCTTTCGCGCATGTCAAAGAGCGCTGCATGAGACAGGAAGCACCGACCTTCGAGACCCAATTGAAACGCAACGCGCATGCGATCGAGACGCTGCTCGGACGTCTGCTGGGTTTGAGCATCGAGCCCGACGAGATCGGGCGACCGGAAAACCTGCTCGGCGCGATGCGCCACGGCGTGCTCAACGGCGGCAAGCGGCTGCGCCCGTTTCTGGTGATCGAATGCGCCAGCCTGCTTGGCGGAAGCTTCGATGCAGCACTTCGTGTTGGTGCTGCGCTCGAATGCGTCCACTGCTACTCACTCGTCCATGACGACCTGCCGGCGATGGACGACGACGACATCCGGCGCGGCCAGCCGACCGTGCATAAGGCCTTCGATGAGGCCACGGCCATTCTCGCCGGCGACAGCCTGCTGACCTTCGCCTTCGACATCATCGCATCGCCGGAAACGCCGCTTGCCGACGCACAGAAGACCGCACTCGTGCTTGCGCTGGCGCGCGCTGCCGGCCACGGCGGCATGGCAGGCGGACAGGCGCTCGACCTTGCGGCAGAAAAATCCACTCCTGATGAAGCCGGCATCGTCACTCTGCAGGCGATGAAGACCGGCGCGCTTCTGCGCTTTGCCTGCGAGGCGGGCGCCATCGTTGCCGGCGCCGGCGCGATCGACCGCCAGCGTCTGCGCAGCTTCGGCGAAAAGATCGGCCTGGCCTTCCAACTCGCCGACGACCTGCTCGACCTCACGGCCGATGCCGAGACCATGGGCAAGGCAACCGGCAAGGATGCCGCGCGCGGCAAGGGCACGCTCGTCGCCCTCCACGGACAGGCCTGGGCCGAAAGCCGGCTGGAACAGTTGGTGGCAGAGGCCGAATCTCTGCTCGAACCCTACGGCGAACGTTCGTCTATCCTTGCCGAAACCGCCCGCTTCATCGCCAATCGCAGGAATTGAACCGTGAGCAAATACTGGTCGCCCATCGTTTCGACGCTCAAGCCCTATGTGCCGGGCGAGCAGCCGCGCATCGCCAACCTCGTCAAGCTCAACACCAACGAGAGCCCGTACGGCCCGTCGGACAAGGTTCTGAGCGCGATCACCGCGGCGGCCAACGGCGATCTCAGGCTCTACCCCGACCCCTTAGCGCTTCGCCTGCGTGAAACGATCGCCGCCCGTCACGGGGTCACCGCCGGCGAGGTCTTCGTCGGCAATGGTTCGGACGAGGTTCTCGCCCACATCTTTGCCGGGCTCTTGAAGCACGACGCTCCGCTGCTCTACCCCGACATTTCCTACAGCTTCTACTCGACTTACGCCCGGCTGTTTGCGATCGACGCCGTCGAAGTGCCGCTCGACGCGCAATTCCGCATCGACCTTGCCGATTACGACAGGGCGTGCGGTGCCATCATCCTGCCCAATCCGAATGCACCGACCGGCATCGGCCTGCCGCTCGCCGAAATCGAGCACCTGGTTGCCGCCCATCCGGAGCAGCCGGTCGTCATCGACGAGGCCTATATCGACTTCGGCGGCCAGTCGGCGATCGCGCTGGTGCCGAAGTACGAGAACCTGCTGGTCGTCCAGACCTTCTCTAAGTCGCGCGCGCTCGCCGGCCTGCGCGTCGGTTTCGCCATCGGCCAGCGGCCGCTGATCGAGGCGCTGGAACGGGTGAAGGACAGTTTCAACTCCTACCCGCTCGGCCGCACGGCGCAGGCCGGAGCGACCGCTGCCATCGAGGACGAAGCCTGGTTCGAAACGACGCGCAAGAAGATCATCGCATCGCGTGAGCGCCTCACCGGTCAGCTCATCGAGCGCGGCTTCGAGGTCCTTCCGTCTGAGGCGAATTTCGTCTTCGCCCGCCATCCCGGCCAATCCGGCGAGGCACTGATGCAGGCGCTGCGCGACCGCGCCGTGCTCGTGCGCCATTTCGCCAAGCCGCGGATCTCCGATTTCCTGCGCATCACCATCGGCACCGATGCCGAATGCGCACGGCTGATCGAGGCCCTCGACGACATTCTCTAAGGTTTGATCAAGCCCTGGACCGACCACTTGGCGGCGAAAGGCCCATTCGCTACTGCATAATTCCTTAAATCGGAATCGATTTAAGGACAAAATTATGCAGCAACTCAAAGTGTTACAGCGACCTTTGCGCGTCTAAATAGACGCGCGGCGCTGTAAGGATCCAGCGATCCATGCCGGAGCTCTATCCATGTTCGACCTTTCGCCTTACCTCTCGCAACTCGCGGTCGCCTGGACCGCCTATCTGATTGCGACCGCATCGCCGGGCCCGGCCGTGCTTGCGATCATCACCACCTCGATCAGCTAGGGGCGCAAGGCGGGCCTGGCGTTTGCCTCATCGAGAGCCTGATGGCGGGCTTCTTCGCTTTCGCAGGATTGAAATTGCTGACGACGCGGCTCTGATCTAGAACGCTTCCGGCTCAAGCAGAATCGCTCTATCTCTTTGTTTTTGCGCACTTCCTGGCGGAAAACCGCTTCGCACTTTTGCTGGAAGTGCTTTATTCGGCCGCAGCCTGGCCCTGGCCGTAACGCTTCTCGATATAGTCGGAAACGAGCGTCTCGAAATCGCCGGCGATATCAGGGCCGCGCAGGGTCATTGCCTTCTGGCCGTCGATGAAGACGGGTGCTGCCGGCGTTTCGCCGGTGCCCGGCAGCGAGATACCGATATCGGCATGCTTGCTTTCGCCGGGACCGTTGACGATGCAGCCCATGACCGCGACCTTGAGGCCTTCGACACCCGGATATTTCTCACGCCAGACCGGCATGTTGCGGCGGATGTCGTCCTGGATCTTCTGGGCGAGCTCCTGAAACACCGTCGACGTCGTACGCCCGCATCCCGGACAAGCGGCAACGACCGGAATGAACTGGCGGAAGCCCATGACCTGCAGCAGCTCCTGCGCCACCTGCACCTCGCGGGTGCGGTCGCCGCCCGGCTCCGGCGTCAGCGAGATGCGGATCGTGTCGCCGATACCCTGCTGCATGAGAATGCCGAGCGAGGCGGAGGAAGCGACGATGCCCTTGGTGCCCATGCCGGCTTCGGTGAGACCCAGATGCAGCGCATGATCGGAGCGCGTCGACAGCATGGCATAGACGGCGATCAGGTCCTGGACGCCCGAAACCTTGGCCGAAAGAATGATGCGGTTGCGCGGCAGGCCGATGTCTTCGGCAAGCTCGGCCGAAAGAAGGGCCGACTGCACGATGGTCTCGCGTGTCACCTGCTGGGCGGTCAGCGGAAAACCATTCGCCTGGTTCTCGTCCATCAGCCGCGTCAACAGCTCCTGGTCGAGCGAGCCCCAGTTGACGCCGATGCGCACCGGCTTGTCGTAGCGGATCGCCATCTCGACGATCTCGGCGAACTGTTTGTCCTTCTTGTCCTTGAAGCCGACATTGCCCGGATTGATGCGGTACTTCGCCAGCGCCTCGGCGCAGGCCGGATGGTCGGCAAGCAGCTTGTGGCCGATATAATGGAAATCGCCGACGAGCGGGACGTCGAGGCCGAGGCGCAGCAGACGTTCGCGGATCTTCGGCACGGCAGCCGCACTCTCGTCGCGGTCGACGGTGATGCGCACCAACTCCGAGCCGGCCTTGTGAAGGGCCGCCACCTGCGCCACCGTTCCGTCGATATCGGCGGTGTCGGTATTGGTCATCGACTGGACGACCACCGGCGCACCGCCGCCGACTATGACACCGCCGACATCGACGGCGACGGACGCACGGCGGGGCTGCGGATCAAAATCGAAGGCGGCAGACATGAAGGCCTCTTGGTCCCCCAGGTCACGCCTGTGACCTGGTCTCATCGTTTCTGAGCGGGATGCGGACGGAAAACCGTATAAGCTTTTGCCCGCCCCGCTCTTGCTTTTCGTCCATCAGGTGGATGAGGAAAGCATCATTGTCAACGGCGACATCATGCCCTGACGGCGATTTGATGGCAGGCGCCCGGCCTCAATGCCCTTTTGCGTGGTCCGCATGCACCGCATGATGGGACAGCAGGAGCACCACGATGAACAGCACCGGCACCGAGGCGAAGATGATCGCAAAGCCGGTGTGCTCGGCAACAAAGCCGATCAGCGACGGTGCGAACAGCATGCCGGAATAGCCCATGAACGTTGCGACCGAGAGCCCGATGCCCGGCTGCAGGCCTGGCATGTTGCCGGCGGCCGAAAACGCGATCGGCACCATGTTGGAAATGCCGATGCCGGCAATCGCGAAACCGAGGATGGCGAGATAGGCGTTCGGCGCGAGTCCAGCCAGGACCATGCCGACAAGCGCCGTCACCGTGCAGATGCGCAGCGTCCGCTTGCCGCCGAAGCGATCGCGGACATGGTCGCCGGCAAAGCGCATCGTCGCCATGGTCGCCGAGAAGGCGGCAAAGCCGAAACCCGATAGTTCGACGGTGGCGCCGAGTTCGTTGCGCAGGTAAAGCGCACCCCAGTCGAGCACGGTTCCCTCCGGCACCATCGAAAACAACGCCATGATGCCGATCAGCCAGGGAAGCGGCGTCATCGGCAGGCGGAGCTTCTCCTTGGTGGCGGTGGGATGCGGCTTGTCGGCCAGGATCATCGGCCAGGCGATGGCGATGACGGTGAGGCTGAGCAGCGTCACGACCATGACATGCGGCAGGACGCCGAAGCGCGCCATCAGGAAACCGCCGATGCCGGCACCGATCAGGCCACCGAGGCTCCAATAGGCATGGCAGGACGACATGATGGCACGGCGCATCGATTTTTCGACCTCGACCGCATTGGCGTTCATCGCCACGTCCATGGCGCCGACGAAGCCGCCGAGCAGGAACATGCCGACGGCGGCAGCCCAGACGTTCGGCAGCAGCGTCAAGAGCAAAAGCAGCGGCGACAGCAGGATGGCCGTAACCTTGACGACCTTCTGCGAGCCGACCCGGGCAATGAAGCCACCGGCGATCGGCATCAGCACCAGCGAGCCGATGCCGAACATCAGGATGAGCAGGCCGAGCACGCTTTCGCTGATGCCCAGCCGATCCTTGAATTCGGGGATCTTCGGCGCCCAGCTTCCGGTGACGAAACCGTTCATCAGGAACAGCAGCGACACGGCGAGCCGGTTGCGGGTCATGTAACCCTGCCGGACGGCGGTGGGAGCGGAACGTTGATCCATGATTTTGCCTCTATGCCGGAAGCCGCCGGCTCAAATTGTGATTTCGATCAGATTGCCGTCGGGGTCGCGAAGCACCGCCTCATAGAAGCCGTCGCCCGTCCACCGCGCTGGCGATACCAGAATGCCCTCCGCCTCGGCCCGGGCCGCCATGGCGTCGACCGCCGCTTCGCTGCCGAGCGACAGGGCGACATGCGCCAGGCCCGTGCGCTCGACGCCTTCCGGGTCGGCCGGAGCCACCCAAGGCCCCTCCATGATTTCGATGGCCGGCCCGTCGCCAAGGGTCAGAAAGCGGGAGCGAAACCCCCGACGGCGCCGGCTCTCATAGACGTCGCCGATGCTGGCGCCGAAAAAATTCGACCAGAAGGATGCAACCGCCTCCAGATCCCTGGTCCAAAGGGCCACATGCGCGATGCTCATCGCTCGCTTCCTCCAGCCATGACGACGGTCGTCCCCGACGCCTCGAAGGCGGCGACGTGATGCGCCGGCGCGTCGGCCTCCAGCACCAGCGTCGTCACCTCGTCGATGCCGACGATCGCATGGGATGCGGCCGTGCCGAGCTTGTCGTTGGTGACAGCGACAAGCAGGGCGCGGCTGCGCGAGGCAATCAGCCGCTTGAACTCGGCGTCCTCGAAATAGATCGCCGTCAGGCCGGCATCGGCATCGGCACCACAGGTGCCGAGGATGCAGAGGTCGGGGCGCAGTTGCTCGATATCCCGCTGCGCCCGCGCGCCGACTGCGGCGCCGACGGCGCGATTGACCGGGCCGCCGACAAGGATCAGGTCGATGCCCGGCTTCTCCATCAAGGCGGCAGCGATCAGCGGCGTGTTGGTAACAATAGTGGCCGTCAGATCCGGCTCGATAAGCTCGGCGATGGCGAGATTGGTCGAGCCGGCATCGAGGAACACCGTGCTACCAGGCGCGATGAAGCCGACCGAGGCGCGCGCAAGCGCTGCCTTACGCTCCGGCGCCATGGCCACGCGCTGGCTCAATGTCAGCGAACTCGGCGCGAGCGGCAGCGCGCCGCCATAAACCCGTTCGCAGAGGCCCGCTGCCGCCATCTCGCGCAGATCACGCCGGATCGTATCTTCCGAAACCCGGAACTCTGCGGCGAGATCAGCGGCCAGCACCCGGCCGTCGGCCTTCAGCCGCTCCTGGATGCGTGTCTTTCGTTCGCGAAGGAGGAGTTCCGTGGACATTTCGCCAATCGTGCATAAACGTGCATGAATCGATGAAAATGTGCATATCGAATTTTGAAAGCGATTTCAACCCGCGATCAGGCACCCTGATCGAAAAGGGCCAGATTTAACGACAGGCGCGCCTTCCGGATGAAAATTCTGCCGATCCGGGGAAAAATCTTCATCGAAACGCTCAGCAATTGGAGTTTTATGCGCTCAAGCGACGATTTTTTTGTGCGATTGTCCCCTCAGTCCGGACGACGGGCCGGAACATGAGAAAGATGGAAAGACACGATGAAACTCCTCCCCACGCTTTTCGCCGCCGCCCTCCTGCAGCTTTCCGCCTTCGCCCCGGCTGGGGCCGGTGAGAACCTCGACCAGGTCAAATCCGCCGGGGTTCTGAAGATCGGCACCGAAGGCACCTATGCGCCCTTCACCTACCATGACAAGTCAGGCGCGCTCGTCGGCTTCGACGTCGAGATCGGCGAGGAAGTAGCCAAGAAGCTGGGCGTCAAGGCCGAGTTCCTGGAAGGCAAGTGGGACGGCCTGATCGCCGGCCTCGACGCCAACCGTTACGACGCGGTGATCAACCAGGTCGGCATCACCGAGGAGCGCAAGAAGAAGTACGACTTCTCCGAGCCCTATATCGCCTCCAAGGCCGTGCTGATCGTCAAGGGCGACGATGCCGAGATCAAGGGCTTTGCCGACCTCAAGGGCAAGAAGTCGGCCCAGTCGCTGACGAGCAACTTCGGCAAGCTGGCTGAGGCTTCCGGCGCCGAGCTCGTCGGCACCGACGGCTTCGACCAGTCGATCCAGCTGGTTCTGACCGGCCGCGCCGATGCGACAATCAACGACAGCCTCTCCTTCCTCGACTTCAAGAAGCAGAAGCCGGACGCCAACGTGAAGATCGCCGCCGAGCAGGCCGACGCCGATTATTCCGGCATCATCATCCGCAAGGGCGAGCCGGAACTTCTCGACGCCATCAACAAGGCGCTCGCCGACATCAAGGCGGACGGTACCTACGAGAAGATTTCGCAGAAGTACTTCGGCGCCGACGTCTCGAAGTAACATCCGCCTGAGATCGAGGCCGGTTTCTCCCCCGGCCTTTCTCGCTATAGCGCGACGCGCCAGACATGACGCGCAAAGGACGCTGTAACGCTTTAAACTTGCTGCATAATCTCTGCCTTAAATCGATTTCGATTTAGGGCATTATGCAGTATGAATCGCGATCCGTTCCGGTCTCCGGAGCGGATCGCGCTTTTTCGAAAGGCCTGTCCCTTGCCCACCTGGCTCCAACTCATGCTGGATTCGCTGCCGTCCCTGCTGTGGGCCGGGCTGACATTCACCATTCCGCTGACGCTGCTTTCGTTCATTCTCGGCCTGGCGCTTGGCCTGGTAACAGCGATCGCCCGCCTCTTCGGCCCGGCGCCGGTCGTCGCGGTCGCGCGGTTCTATGTCTGGGTCATCCGCGGCACGCCGCTGCTCGTCCAACTCTTCGTGATCTTTTACGGCCTGCCGAGCATGGGCATCCTGCTCGACGCCTTCCCGGCCGCGCTGATCGGCTTCACGCTCAACGTCGGCGCCTACACCTCGGAGATCATCCGCGCGGTGATCTCCTCGGTGCCGCGCGGACAATGGGAAGCGGCCCATTCGATCGGCATGAGCTGGAGCCAGGCGATGCGGCGCACGATCCTGCCGCAGGCGGCGCGCGTTGCCGTGCCGCCACTGTCCAACACCTTCATCTCGCTGGTGAAGGATACTTCGCTTGCCGCCGCGATCACGGTTCCGGAGCTCTTCCAGACGGCCCAGCGCATCGTCGCCACCACCTACGAGCCGTTGATCCTCTATATCGAGGCGGCACTGATCTATCTCGCCATGAGCTCCGTGCTCTCCGCCCTGCAGGTGCGGCTGGAGCGCCGGTTCGCCCGCTATGGCGGCTTCCTGGAGGCACGGACATGATCGAGCTTTCCCACATCGAAAAACGCTTCGGCGACAATCTCGTGCTGAAGGATATCTCCGTGACGCTGGCCGAAGGCACGGTGACGGCGCTGGTCGGCCCTTCCGGCGGCGGCAAGAGCACGCTGCTGCGCTGCATCAACCTCCTGGAGATCCCGACGTCAGGCTCGATCCGGCTTGGCGACGAGACGCTGGACTTCCTGCCGGGGCGCAAGACCGGCTTTCAGGCGATCCAGCGCCTGCGCCGCCAGACCGGCATGGTGTTCCAGAATTTTCAGCTTTTCCCGCACCAGACCGCACTCGGCAATGTCATGGAAGGGCTCGTGACCGTCTTGAAATGGCCGGCCGACAGGGCGCGGGCGCGCGCCATGGAACTGCTTGAAAAGGTCGGCATGGCCCACAAGGCCGATGCCTGGCCGGCAACGCTCTCCGGCGGCCAGCAGCAGCGCGTGGCGATCGCCCGTGCGCTGGCACCGTCGCCCCGCGTCCTTCTCTGCGACGAGCCGACCTCGGCGCTCGATCCGGAGCTGGCCGAAGAAGTGGTCGAAGTGCTGGGCCGGCTTGCCCGCGAGGGCACGACGATGGTGATGGCGACGCATGACCTCAGGCTCGCCTCGCGCGTCGCCGACAAGGTGGTCTTCCTCGACGGCGGCGTGATCGTCGAAAGCGGTGCCCCGAAAACGATCTTCTCGACGCCGGAGCGCGAGCGCACCAAGAAGTTCATCGCCTCGCTGAGCGCCCCGCACAGCTACGATATCTAAGCGGCGGATCGCCCGTCAGGATGTTGAAGGGCGGCGGACAACGTACCCTCTTACTCTCGCTCGTCATCCTCGGGCTTGACCCGAGGATCCACGCCCAGGGTTGGGGCCTTCGCACTATTCTAAGATGCCTTCGATGGCGGCCAACCCCTGTCGATGAAGTTCGCTCCGGCCCGAATGGATCCTCGGGTCAAGCCCGAGGATGACGGAGGGAAAGTTGCACCTCGCGTCCACTCACGAAAACGGCCGGACTCGCGCCCGGCCGTTTCTATCTTGTCTTACCTGAAACCTCAGGCGCCAAAAACGATCAACAGGTCCTTGGCGTCGATTTGGTCGCCAGCGCGCACCAGGACTTCGGCAACCGTGCCGTCCTTCTCCGCATGCAAGGCGGTTTCCATCTTCATCGCCTCGATCGACAGCAGCACGTCGCCGGCCTTGACCGCCTGGCCCGCGTGAACCGCAACCGTCGAGATCACGCCCGGCATCGGCGCGCCGAGCTGCGTGGCGTTGCCGGCCTCCGCCTTGCGGCGGATGGCGCTGGAAGCACCGCGGTTGCGATCGGGAACCTTGATCGGACGCGGCTGGCCGTTGAGTTCGAAGAACACCTTGACCATGCCCTTCTCGTCGATCTCGCCCTGGGTCTGGTTGAGAATGACGAGCGTCTTGCCCTTTTCGAGGTCGGCGAACAGCTCCTCGCCCGGCGCCATGCCGTAGAAATAGGCGGGCGTCGGCAGGACGCTGACGGGCCCATAGGTCTCGGCCGCCAGCGCATAGTCGGTGAAGACCTTCGGATACATGAGGTAGGAGGCGAACTCGTAATCGTTGACCTCGCGCTCGAGCTTCTCTTCGATCGTCTTGCGCTCGGCATTAAGGTCGGCGGCTTCAAGCAGCGAGCCCGGGCGCACCACATAGGCCTTCTCGCCCTTCAGCGCCTTCTTCTGCAGGCCTTCCGGCCAGCCGCCCGGGGGCTGACCGAGGTCGCCCTTCAGCATCGACACGACCGATTCCGGGAAGGCGATGTCCTTGGCCGGGTTCTCGACGTCGGCAACGGTCAGATCCTGGCTGACCATCATCAGCGCCATGTCGCCGACGACCTTCGAGGACGGCGTCACCTTGACGATGTCGCCGAACATCTGGTTGGCGTCGGCATAGGCCTGCGCCACTTCGTGCCAGCGGGTCTCCAGACCGAGCGAGCGGGCCTGCTCCTTGAGGTTGGTGAACTGGCCACCCGGCATTTCGTGCAGGTAGACTTCGGAAGCCGGTCCCTTGAGATCGCTTTCGAAGGCGGCATACTGGTGGCGCACCGCTTCCCAGTAGAACGAGATGCGGCGGATCCACTCGGGATCAAGACCCGGATCGCGCTCGGAGCCGCGCAAAGCTTCGACGATCGAGCCGAGGCAGGGCTGCGAGGTGTTGCCGGACAGCGAATCCATCGCCGCATCGACGACGTCGACGCCGGCATCGACGGCCGCCAGCACGGTTGCAGCTGCGATGCCCGAGGTGTCGTGGGTGTGGAAGTGGATCGGCATATCCGTCGCCTCCCGCAGCGCCTTGAACAGCACGCGCGCCGCCGCCGGCTTCAACAGGCCGGCCATGTCCTTGACCGCGATGATATGCGCCCCGGCCTTTTCCAGCTCGGCGGCAAGCGCCGTGTAGTATTTGAGATCATATTTCGGCCGTGCGGCGTTGAGGATATCGCCGGTATAGCAGATCGCCGCTTCGCAGATCTTGTTCTCCTCGGCGACCGCCTCCATCGAGACGCGCATGTTGTCGACCCAGTTGAGGCAGTCGAACACGCGGAAGACGTCGATGCCGCCCCTTGCCGCCTGGCGCACGAAGTATTTGACGACGTTGTCGGGGTAGTTCTTGTAACCGACGCCGTTGGCGCCGCGCAAAAGCATCTGCAGCAGCAGGTTCGGCGCGTCCTCGCGGATGCGTGCTAGCCGGTCCCATGGATCCTCGGTGAGGAAGCGCATTGAAACGTCGAAGGTCGCGCCGCCCCAGCATTCGAGCGAGAACAGATTGGGCAGCGCCCGGGCATAGGTGCCGGCGACGCGGGCAATATCGTAGGTGCGCATGCGGGTCGCCAGCAGCGACTGGTGGCCGTCGCGCATCGTCGTGTCGGTGACGAGCACTTGGCGCTGCGCCCGCACCCATTCGGCAAATTTCTTCGGGCCGAGCTGGTCGAGCATCTGCTTGGTGCCCGGCTTGATGTCGCCGCCGATGAACGGCACGACGGGAGCGGCGATCTCGTCCGACGGACGCGGACGACCCTTGGCCTCCGGATGACCGTTGACGGTGACGTCGGCGAGATAGGTCAGGAGCTTGGTCGCACGGTCCTGACGGCGCACCTGCTGGAACAGCTCCGGTGTCGTGTCGATGAAGCGCGTGGTGTAGGTGTTGTCGTGGAATTTCGGGTGGCTGATGATCGCTTCGAGGAAGGTCAGGTTGGTCGCTACGCCGCGGATGCGGAATTCGCGCAGCGCGCGGATCATCCGCTGGATCGCCTCGTCGGGGTTCGGCGCCCAGGCGGTCACCTTTTCCAGCAACGGATCGTAGTAGCGGGTGATGACCGCGCCCGAATAGGCCGTGCCGCCGTCAAGCCGGATGCCGAAGCCGGTGGCGCCGCGATAGGCGGTGATACGGCCATAGTCCGGAATAAAGTTCTGCTCGGGATCTTCCGTGGTGATACGGCACTGCAGCGCGTGACCGTTGAGGCGGATGTTTTCCTGCGAGGGAACGCCCGATTCCGGCGTGCCGATGGCATAACCGTCGAGGATGTGGATCTGCGCCTTGACGATGTCGATGCCGGTGACGACTTCGGTCACCGTGTGCTCGACCTGGATGCGCGGATTGACCTCGATGAAGTAGAATTTGCCGCTGTCGGCATCCATCAGATATTCGACGGTGCCGGCGCCGATATAGTTCGTCGCCTCGGCAATGCGCTTGGAATAGGCGGCAAGCTCTTCGCGCTGGCTGGCGCTGAGGTAAGGCGCCGGCGCGCGCTCGACGACCTTCTGGTTGCGCCGCTGTATGGAGCAGTCGCGCTCGAACAGATGCACGACGTTGCCGTGCGTATCGCCGAGCACCTGGCTTTCGACGTGCCGGGCGCGCTCGACCAGCTTTTCAAGATAGACCTCGTCCTTGCCGAAGGCGGCCTTGGCCTCGCGCTTGGCTTCCGTCACCTCGCGGGCGAGATCCTTCGGGTCGCGGATCGCGCGCATGCCGCGCCCGCCGCCGCCCCAGGAGGCCTTCAGCATCACGGGATAGCCGATCGCCTCGGCCATCTTCGCCACTTCCGCCATGTCGTCGGGAAGCGGTTCCGTCGCCGGCACGACCGGTACGCCGATCGAGATCGCCAGGTTGCGGGCGGCAACCTTGTTGCCGAGCTGGCGCATGGTTTCCGGCTTTGGGCCGATGAAGGTGATGCCGTTTTCCGCGCAGGCCTCGGCGAATTCCGGGCTTTCCGACAACAGGCCGTAGCCCGGATGGATGGCATCGGCGCCGGAAAGCTTGGCAACGCGGATCACCTCGTCGATCGACAGGTAACTCTCGATCGGGCCGAGGTCCCGCGACAGATGCGGGCCGCGGCCGACCTGATAACTTTCGTCCGCCTTGAAGCGGTGCAGCGCCAGTTTGTCCTCTTCAGCCCATATCGCGACCGTTTTCAGACCTAGTTCATTGGCCGCGCGGAACACGCGGATTGCAATTTCGGAACGGTTGGCAACAAGGATCTTCGAGATGGGCAAGTCGGACTCCTCAATGACTTGAAACGCGGGAAATGCTGCACCCGCGAAATGAAGTATTAGCGGGTCGCGGAATGAAGCGCAATTTCAGAGTCGAGCGGAAATCCGACAGAAAGGGATCAGGAAATGAGCCCCAGCCGGAAGGCGATCGCCACGACGTGATGGCGGTTCTTGCCCTTCAGTTTCTCCTGGATGCCATTCATGTACCAATCGACCGTGTGACTGGAAATATCGAGCACCTTGCTGATGTCGTTCGAGGTCATGCCGTCGGCGAGATAGTTGAGCGCTTCCATTTCGCGGCGCGTCATCTGCACTTCGACACGGGACGCGAGCTCGGCTGAAATCTCCGGATCGGTCAGTTCCAGCAGCTTCCAGAACAGACGCTTGGCAATCTGGTCGAACAGGCTGATCTCGACCGGGCTCAGATCGACGACGCGGCCGCCGACCGTCAGGTTGCCGAGCAGGCCGCGGCGGCCGTGCACAGGGAAGATGTAACCATCGTGAAGGCCGTGGTTGCGGCCCTCGATCATCATGCTTTCCATACGTTTGCGATGCGGATCGGAGCGGAAGGCAAACAGCGTGTCGCGCCAGCGGAACCCGCGCTGCGCATGGCCGAGGTAGCGAATGGTCGGGTCGATCACCACATACTTCTTGCGGATGTAGATCTGCGGCCAACCCTCCGGCCAACGGCCGGCGAGCAGCAGCCTCAGCGGATTCTCGTGAGGCTTCGGCTGCCTGACGACGCCATAGAAGTCGAAGCCGCAGCGATCGAGCAGCCGTTCGAATTCCGGTACGATTTCTTCGCGCGTCTTCATCTCTTCGATCAGCGCGAGAAATTGCACAAGCAGCGTGATATTCATGGATCACCTTCCAGGTAGAACACGTGTGCGAGGGCCGGACACCGGACATGAATGAACCGTTCAGCGGCCATTCATGTTGCACCCGCGATAATTCGACATACCATGCCCGGTCTTGTGCGAAAATCGCAAGAAATCGGAATTGGACGGAAAAGATAGCAAACTATGAATACCCGCGCCAAGCCCGCCGATGGGCAAACGGGGTTCCGCCGTCAAAACCGTCTGAAACTCCTGATTTCCCTAGGATATCGCTATTGACCGTCCCAGAGCCGCCTTGATGGCCGGCAGTACGGAGCTTGTTGCCCGTCTGCCGGAGTGTGTCGGGGCGTGACGCATCTGCCGCACGAATGTTGTTGCGGCGCAAAATCCGGTACCCAGAAGGGGTGAGACAGTGTCATTGTTCCAAGTGTATGCAAGAGCGCTTCAGTATCTTGCGGTTCACAAGTTCCGTGTCTCGGCGATCGTGCTCGCCAACGTCGTGCTCGCCGTCATCACGATTGCGGAGCCGATCCTGTTTGGTCGCATCATAGACGCCATTTCCTCCAAGGGCGAAGTCACGCCGATGCTGCTGATGTGGGCGGGCCTGGGTGTGTTCAACACAGTCGCCTTCGTCCTCGTCGCCCGCGAAGCGGACCGGCTCGCCCATGGCCGCCGCGCCACGCTTCTGACGGAAGCCTTCGGTCGCATCGTTTCGATGCCGCTTTCCTGGCACAGCCAGCGCGGCACCTCGAACGCGCTGCATACGCTGCTTCGCGCCTGCGAAACGCTGTTCGGTCTCTGGCTCGAATTCATGCGCCAGCATCTGGCAACGGCCGTTGCGCTCGCCCTGCTCATCCCGACGGCGTTTGCGATGGATGTGCGCCTGTCGCTGGTGCTCGTCGTTCTCGGCGTCTCCTATGTGCTGGTCAGCAAGGCGGTGATGAACCGCACCAAGGAAGGTCAGGCCTCGGTCGAGAACCACTACCACACGGTTTTCTCCCACGTTTCCGATGCGATCAGCAACGTGTCGGTCGTTCACAGCTACAACCGCATCGAAGCCGAGACGCGCGAGCTCAAGAAGTTCACCGAACGCCTGATCTCCGCTCAGTTCCCGGTCCTGGACTGGTGGGCGCTGGCAAGCGCGCTCAACCGCGTCGCCTCGACGATCTCGATGATGACGATCCTCGTCATCGGTACCGTGCTCGTCCAGCGCGGCGAACTCGGCGTCGGCGAAGTCATCGCCTTCATCGGCTTTGCCAACCTGCTGATCGGTCGCCTCGACCAGATGAAGGCCTTCGTCACGCAGATCTTCGAAGCCCGCGCCAAGCTTGAAGACTTCTTCCAGCTGGAAGATTCGGTGCGCGAACGCGAAGAGCCGGCCGGCGCGATGGATCTGGCTGCGGTCAAGGGCGAAGTGGAATTCCGCGACGTGTCCTTCGATTTCGCCAACACCACGCAGGGCGTGCGCAATGTGTCCTTCACCGCCAAGGCCGGCCAGACGATCGCAATCGTCGGCCCGACCGGCGCCGGCAAGACCACGCTCGTCAACCTGCTGCAGCGCGTTCACGAGCCGCGTGATGGCCAGATCCTGATCGACGGCGTCGATATCGCCAAGGTGACGCGCAAGTCGCTGCGCCGCTCGATCGCCACCGTCTTCCAGGACGCTGGCCTGATGAACCGCTCGATCTGCGACAACATCCGGCTTGGCCGTGACGACGCGTCGCTCGACGAAGTGATGGCCGCCGCCGAAGCTGCTGCCGCCAGCGACTTCATCGAGAGCCGCAACAGCGGCTACGACACCGTCGTCGGCGAGCGCGGCAACCGCCTGTCGGGCGGCGAGCGCCAGCGCGTTGCGATCGCCCGCGCCATCCTCAAGAACGCACCGATCCTGGTGCTCGACGAGGCGACCAGCGCGCTCGACGTCGAGACCGAGGCGCGGGTGAAGGATGCGATCGACGCCTTGCGCAAGGACCGCACCACCTTCATCATCGCCCACCGCCTGTCGACGGTGCGCGAAGCCGATCTGGTGATCTTCATGGATCAGGGCCAGATCGTCGAAATGGGCGGTTTCAACGAGCTCAGCCAGAGCAACGGCCGCTTCGCCGCCCTGCTTCGCGCCAGCGGCATACTGACGGATGACGACGTCCGCATGAGCCACACGGCGGCCTGAGCCGCAAGGCGCGTCAAATGATACGAAAGCCCTGGGGATCTGTGACCCCGGGGCTTCTGTTTTTTATTGCCTGCTCTTCGGTTGATCACGAAGGACGACGCAGACCCGCGCGCGCCCGATCGACCTCGGATCGCATGATGCAATCCTCGGCATGGTCGTTGACCAGACCCATTGCCTGCATGAAAGCGTAGACGGTCGTGGGGCCGACGAACTTCCAGCCGCGCTTGCGCAGCTCCTTCGACAGTGCTTCGGAGGCCGGCGAAGTTGAGCGGCTTTGCGGCCACGCCCCGTCATCGACCGGCTCGAACCTCCAGACGAATGCCGCAAGCGAGCCTTCAGCCTCGACCAGCGCACAGGCACGTCGCGCGTTGTTGATGACAGCCTCGATTTTGCCGCGATGACGAACAATGCCCGTATCCGCCATCAACCGCGCCACATCGGCCTCGTCGAACAGCGCCACTTTGCGGAAATCGAATCCGGCGAAAGCGACCCGGAAATTCTCGCGTTTGGCGAGGATGGTGCGCCAGCTCAGGCCCGATTGGAAGCTTTCGAGGCAAAGCTTCTCGAACAGTCCTATGTCGTCCACGACCGGGAAGCCCCACTCCTTGTCGTGGTAGTCGAAAAACTCGGGCGCAGCGGCGCACCAGCGGCAGCGCGGACGTCCGTCCTGACCGAGCACACTTGCGCTCATGCCGGCACCTTCAGGAAATCGAGGTTCGGCGCGGTTCGCTTCGGGTCCACTGCGTAGGTTTCGGCGGTCACGATGCCCTGCACGACGAACGGGTCGGCCGCTATGCGCGCGTCATAGGCCGCGCGGCTTTCCTTATGAGCGAGGATCGCGCCTCCAGCGGCGCCCTGAAGGGAGCCGACGCAGAGGAACACGCCATCAGCGAAGCCTTGTGCGATCCAATCGTTATGCGCCGCCATGAACTGGGATGCGGCAGCGCGGTTTTCCGCGAATTTCAGGAAGGTGACGAACATCGGCGCTCCGTGCTTATGTAGATCGGGGAAGGTTCGGCAAGTTCGCCAGCCAGTGTTCGATCCCGGCCACCTCGCTACGGATGAATGCCTCGTCCCGGAAGGCGGTCGCCATGACGGCTACCCCCTGCGACCATGCCAGAAGATGCAGCGCCAGCGCTTCCGCCTGCTCGTCAGCACCAAGGGCATGGAACTGTGCGGCGAGCCAGTCGCGGAAGAGGCCGAGGATTTCGGTCGCTCGGCTCTGCGCGGAATGATCCAGTTTGGCGAGTTCGGAGCAAAGCGTCCCGACCGGGCAACCAAAGGCCATGATCTTCGCTCGGTTGGCAATCAGCATATGGATGAAGGACAGGATACGCGCGCGCGGGCTCACGTCCTCGGCTTGCCAGCCGTCGAGCATTGCGCGTGTGCGCTCCATGCGGCGGACGATCACGGCATCGAGTATGTCGTCCTTGGTCTTGAAGTGATGATAGAAATTCCCGCGCGAGATGCCCACCGCGGCCGCGATGTCGGCAAAGGACGTGACCTCGAACCCACCTTCGTAAAAAAGGGCATCCGCCTTTTCGATGATCAGGCTACGGGTGGATGGAGAAGGCATATGTTCGACGTCCTGTTCGGCCCGAACAGAATTAGGACATTTGCCCTAGAGCGTCAACGCGGGGACTCTCGAAAAGGTCATGTGTGCAGGGGCCGGATCATTGCCCCGCCTCGCAAGCCTTCCACATCGCGGCCGACGCCATGAGGCGTCAGCATCGCAAGAACGGCAGTGGGCGATCAGGCTGCCCGGATCGGCTTGGCCGCCGTCAGGCCCTTCAGCCATTCGAGATAGTAGGCATAGGCGAAATGCAGCCCGATGCCGATGAGCACGAAGAGACTGCCGATGACAGGGTTTCGCCCGGTGACGAACAGCAGCACCTGGCCGGCCATCGCCAGGATCGTGCCAAAAATGAAGATCGGCAGGGAATGGCGACCGACGACGGCAAGGGGATGGTCGCTATCGAGTTTGGCGAGGCCACTGATGGCAGGCGTCACGGCGATGATGTAAGCGATCGCCAGCACGTGGAGCAGCCGCGGCAGCGACAGGAAGGTCTTGTCGAAACCGGTCAGCACGGCCGGAAGGCCGAAGGAGAGGTCGATGTTCCACCAGGAAAACAGCACCCAGACACCGGAGATCGCGAGGTAGGCGACCGACAGGGCCACCAGCCAGGGCCATCGCGGCAACGTACCGCCTTTGCGCACGAAGGTCATGAAGACCACGCCGATCACGAACAGGAACTGCCATGACCAGGGGTTGAGGAACCAATAGCCTTCGTCGAGGAAGTTCGACGGCACGAACTTGAAGATGCCGGCCACGAGCCACAGGAGGGCAGACAGCAGGAGCAGCAGTTTCTTGCTGATGCCGTTCAGCCAGAGGATGGCCGGCAGCATCAGGAACAGCACCGCATACATCGACAGGATGTTGTTGTAACCGAGCTGGTGCCCGAGCAGGACCATCGCGACGATACCCTGTTCGGTCTGCTCGACGAAGGGCCGGATGTTGATCTCGCCGATCAGGTCCTGCCTCCCGAAATAGAGGGCGCCGCCGGCAAAGATCGCCAAAGTGACGATGCTGGTCATGATATGGGCGACATAGAGCGCCAGCGCCCGTCGCCAGATCTTCAGCGTCAGCGCCAGACGTGCGCGGGGCACGTACTTGCCGCCATAGGCAAGCCCGACCGAGAGGCCGGAGATCAAGACGAAGGCCTCGGCCGAATCCGAGAAGCCGTAGTTCTTGTGGGTCAGATATTCGAGATATTGCCCGGGAACGTGATTGACGAAGATCGTCAGAAGGCAGAGCGCCCTCAACACGTCAAGGCGCGTGTCGCGCTCCTTGGGAACCATGCGGGCGGATATCGTCGGGATCGAACCGCCCCCAGATGTCTTTTGCAGCATGCGGTCTAGTATCCGGGATCTGGCGCCCCTGCCCCACCCCTGTTGAAACGGGCGCCGGACATTCGCTTGGCCCTGGAGGGTGCGTATATCCGATGCCGTCGATCGATGCGCAAACCTCTCGAGGGTTCGCGCCGCCGGCAGATCTGCAAGAAAAAACCGGCCTTGCCCGTTCGGGTGCAAAGCCGGTTTCAACGTTCATTCAATACCGGCAGTTACAGCAAAATGCCTTCATGCGCGTTTTTTGTGACACTATTATTGATGCTGACGATCGGCTCGCGACTTTTCGCATCGCGCTTGACCGAAATGCGATGCTTCGTGCCGTTCAGCGTCACTTCAGCCGAGTAGCCGTCCCAGGCCTCCGGCAGCACCGGCCGGATGACCAGCTTTTCGCCATGCCTGCGGATGCCGAGAATGCCCTCGACGCCGGCGCGGTAGAGCCAGCCGGCCGACCCGGTGTACCAGGTCCAGCCACCGCGTCCGGCCAGCGCGCCTTCGCCATAGATGTCGGCGGCCACCACATAGGGCTCGACCCGGTAATGGTCGGCGCCCTCGCGGCTTAGGGCATGCGAGACGGGATTGAGCATCTGGAAGACGCGCCAGGCTTCCTCGGCCCGACCCTGCTCGGCAAAGGCCAGCGCCACCCACGTCGCCGCGTGGGTATATTGCCCGCCGTTTTCACGCACACCGGGCGGATAGGCCTTGATGTAGCCCGGGTCCTGCCTGGTTCTTTCGAGCGGCGGCGTAAACAGCCGGACGATGCGTCGATCCGGATCGACGAGTTCGGCCATGACCGCATCCATCGCGTGCCGCGACCGCTGCTCGTCGCCCTCGCCCGAAAGCACGCTCCAGGACTGACCGATCGAATCGATCCGGCATTCGTCGCTTTCGCTCGAGCCGAGCGGCGCGCCATCGTCGTAGTAGCCACGACGGTAATAGTCGCCATCCCAGCCCGCTTCATCGAGCACCGTCTTCAAGGCCGCAAGATGCGTCTCCCAATGGCTGACACGGGCCTTGTCCTTGCGCTGGCGGGCAAAGGGCAGGAAGCCGCGCAACGTGCCCGCCAGGAACCAGCCGAGCCAGACGCTCGTCCCGCGTCCGGCAATGCCGACACGGTTCATGCCGTCGTTCCAGTCGCCACCGAGAATAAGCGGCAGGCCATTTTCGCCGCTGCGCCTGATCGCCAGATCGAGTGCGCGGGCACAATGCTCGTAGACATCGGCGATCTCGTCAGCGATCTCCGGCTTGTAGAAGCTGTCGTGCTGCCCTTCCTCGAGTGCCGGGCCGGTGATGAAGGCGATCTTCTCGCCGAGAATGTCGGCGGACCCGGTGACCTCGCAATAGTGCGTGACGGCATGAGCGAGCCAGACGACGTCGTCCGAGATCATCGTGCGGACACCGGCGCCGGTGCCCGGCAGCCACCAATGCTGCACGTCCCCTTCGACGAACTGCCGTGCGGCCGCGTTGAGGATCTGCGCCCGCGCCAGTTCCGGCCGATGGATGAGGAACGCCAGCGTGTCCTGCAGCTGGTCGCGGAAGCCGAAGGCGCCGCTCGCCTGGTAGAAAGCCGAGCGTGCCATGATCCGGCAACCGAGGCTCTGATAGGGCAGCCAGTTGTTGATCATGGTGTTGAAGGCGGCATCCGGCGTTTCCACCTTTACGATATCGGTGAACTCGCTCCAGAAGGTCTTCGCCGCATCCATGACCGTGTCGAACGCAGTCTGGCGCAACTCGCCGAGAACCGCGCGCATCTGTTCGTCGTTGTCGGCATCGCCGAGGATGAACGTCAGCTGCTTTTCGGCACCAGGCTCGATCACCAGATCGGTCGCCAACGCCGCGCAGGCGTCGCCGTCCACATCGACAGAGCCGGAAAGCTCGGCCCCTGACAAAACGGCCTGCGGCACGAGAATGCCGCCGATCCGCCCGAGGAACTCGCGCCGGCTTGCCGTGTGGCTCACACCGACACCACCCTCGACTGCAAAGAAGGCCGAGCGACCGGCATAGTCGATGCTGTAGGGGTTGGTCGCAACCAGCGCGTCGGCGGCGTCGTCCCACTTCGACAGAACGAAGGGCGCCATGCGGGCCCGGTTGTTGCCGAGCACCCATTCGGCAAAGCCGTAGATCTTGAGTTGGCGGGCAGCGGTGGAGCGGTTGCGGATCGAGATGCGGACCAGCTTGGCCGGCAAGGTTCGATGCACCGTGTGCGCTGCCTCGATATCGAGATCGTCCTGGGTGCTGCGGAATGTCGAATAACCAAGTCCGTGGCGCGTCTCGAAGACGACCGACCGGCTGCGCGACAGGGCCGCGTAGGGGGTCAGCACCGCGCCACTCGCCAAGTCGCGGATGAAGATCGCTTCGCCCGGGCGGTTGACGACCACATCGTTGGCCCACGGCGTCAGCTGGTAGTCGCGCGAATTGCGGCTCCAGGTGAAGGCCGCACCCTCCGCCGAAACGTGGAAGCCGAACTGTTCGTTGGAGATGACGTTGATCCAAGGCTGCGGTGTCGCCTCGCCGCCGCGCAGGCGCACGACATATTCGCGCCCGCCGTCGGCAAAGCCGCCGTAGCCGTTCCAGAAATCGAGACCGTCGCCGACGATACGAGCATCGACAGCGTCGGCCGGCTGCTGCGGCGCAGCCAGCAAGGGGAAATTGCTTTCGCTGCCCTTCACCGGCGGCGTCGAATAGAGCGAATTGGCGCGCGCGATCTGATCGGAGATCGTGCCGTTGCGGGCATGGAACACGGCGCGGGAGGCCGACAGCAGCGTCGACCAGGTCTCCGCCTCCATCAGGTCGCGGCGCACCGAGAAGATGTGCTGGCGCGGACCGTCAGAGAGGCCGCGAAGCCTCAGGTTCTCGCACATCGAATCGAGTGCGTGCTGCATGTCCTGGGCATAGGACGAGGCACGCTCGTTGATGATCACCAGGTCGGCGGTGATGCCGCGGGCGCGCAGATATTCCTGTGCCCTGAGCGCTTCCCGGGCGATACCGAGGTCGCCGTCGTCGTTGATGCGCAGGCAGAAGATCGGGAAGTCGCCCGAGATCGCCAGCGGCCAGAGCGTCGACTGCGACGCCAGCCCCGCCTGAACCGTCGCGGTATCGGCACGCAGGTGCATGTCGGGGTAAACGAGGTAGCGGCCGAGCATCTGGAAGCTTGCGGCCTCCTGCGAAGTGACGCCGACATGGCGCATCTGCACCTGGCTGCGCGTCCAGGCATGGATCAGCTCGTGATTGAAGGTTTCCGTATGCCTGTAGCGCTCGATGGCGCGATCGACGGCTTCGCGGTTCGGTGCGGCGATCGTCCAGAAAACGACGCTGACCTTCTTTCCGGCCGGAACCCGCACGACACGGCGCAGCGACATGATCGGATCGAGCGTGAAACCGTCGGTTCCCGAAAGCACCGCGTCGGTGTCGAAGGCGGCAGCCTCCGCAAGGGTACGGCCCGGGCCGATGAAGCGGCGACGGTCGGTCTCGGCTTCAGTCGGGCGATCGCTGCCGGCATTGTCGGTGACGAGATGCGCCACTTCCATATCCGGATCGCCGGGGCTGCGCTTGTTGCGGCTGACATGGATGACATCGCCGCGCCGACTGATTTCCGTGCGCACGAACATCTTGGAGAAGGCGGGATGCGCGCTGTCGGCCTCGTCGGTCGAAAGCACCGGTTCGGCGTAGGAGGTCACTTCGATGAAGCGATCCTGCGTTCCCGTGTTGAGCAGGATGACGCGGCGGCCTTCGGCATCGTGCTCGGTGGCAACGATGCACTCCACCTCGCTGGTGAGGTCGCCGACGGTCTTGACGAACTCGGCCTTGTCGTCGCCGAACCGCGTCAGCACCTTCTCGCCGACGGCACGCCGCGGCTCGGCGGTGGCCGACCACCAGTCGCCCGTCGTCGTGTCGCGCAGGAAGATGAATGTGCCCGTCCGGTCCTCGACCGGGTCCGGCTTCCAGCGGGTGACCGACTGTCCGTTCCAGCGGGCATAACCGGCACCGGTTGCCGTCAGCATGACGGCATAATGGCCGTTGGACAGGAACACGGTTTCGCGGTCCTGGGCGAGCGGGTTTTCGATAACACGAACTTCCGGACGCAACAGGTCGTCCTGGCCCTTGCCGAGCGATTCCGGCTCGCGCTTGGCATTCATGATCGGAATGTCGCGCGGCGCCTTTTCCTGCAGCAGCAGTTCGGCCGCTTCGATCACCGGATCGGCGTGGAACCATTCCCGCAGCTTGCCGGTGAAGACGACGTTGGCGACCGCGGCGATCGACATGCCATGGTGGTGGGCATAGTAGTTGCGCACCACGGCGCATTTCTGCCCCTCGGGCACGCGCGTCGGCGTGAAGTCGACGGCATCGTGGAAGCCGTAGACACCGAGCGCACCGACTTCGCGCAGGCGACCGAGATTGGCCAGCGCCGCCTTCGGATCGTACATGCAGGCGAGGATGGAGGCGTAGGGCGCGATGACGGCGTTCTGGCCGAGGCCACGCTTGAGGCCGAGCGTCGGCACACCGAAGTTGGTGTACTGGTAGGTCAGTTCATGATCGCGCGCATTGAAGGCCGCTTCGGAGATGCCCCATGGCGTGCCGAGACGGCGGCCATGATTGATCTGCTCCCTGACCACCAGATTGTTGGTCTGGTTGAGGATGCCGCCCTGCCGCTCCTGCATGACCAGCGGCGGCATCAGGTATTCGAACATCGAACCGGACCAGGAGATCAACGCGCCGCGCGCGCCGATCGGCACGATCGGACGGCCGAGCTTGTACCAGTGCTCGGTCGGCAGGTCGCCCTTGGCGATGGCGAACAGGCTCGTCAGGCGCGCCTCGGATGCCAGAAGGTCGTAGCAGGCCTCGTCGAGTTCGTTGGCATTGACGCGGAAGCCGATCGAAAGCAGCCGACGCTCCGGCCGGAACAGGAAGCCGAAATCCATCGAGAAGGCGATGTCGCGTGCGCGATCCTTCAGCACCGCCAGCCGCTGGCGCAGCGCTTCGATGGCGCCGAGGTCGAACACGCCGTCGGCAATATGCGCTTCGCAGGTGGCGACGAGCGTGTTCGCCCACTTCGTCACTTCGCTGCTCTGGGCCGTGCGCACCTCATGGTCGAGATTGACGGTCAGCTTGTGCATGTCGCGCGCCAGCACGGCGAGGTTGATCACACGGATCGATGCGAACTCATGCTCGCGCTTGACGGCTGCCAGCGCGTTCTGGAAGCCGACGATGCGCTCCTCGATCAGGCGGCGCAGCGGGCGAACGGTCTTGCGGTCGTCAGGCAGGTCCTTCAGCACCTCGGCAAGGATGGCAACCACGTCGCCGATGCCGTCGAGGCTGCCCTGGACGTGCGCGGATGGGGCTTCCGCCCATTCCCGACACATGGACGACACCGCGATCAGGTGACCGGCAAGGTTGCCGCTGTCGACCGACGAGATGTAGCGCGGCTCCATCGTTTCGAGCGTATTGGTGCGATACCAGTTGAACAGGTGGCCGCGATATTTCGGCATCCGGTCGATGGTGGCGATCGTCTGTTCCAGGCGCGTGATCGTCTCCTCGAAGCCGATCCAGCCGAAGTCGCGTGCCGACATCACCGAGAGAAGGTAGACGCCGATATTGGTCGGCGACGTGCGCTCGGCAAGCACCGGCTGCGGCGTTTCCTGGAAGTTGTCCGGCGGCAGGAAATTCTGCTCGGCGGTCACGAAGGTCTCGAAATAACGCCAGGTGCGCCGCGCGATCAGACGCATTTCCCCGATCGCCTCGTCGGAGACGACCAACTGGTCCTCGGTTTCGGCCGATTGGCTGACGAACCACGCCACTGCCGGAGAAAGCGCCCAGAGCAGGGCGAAGGGAATGCCGATGAAGGGCAGGCCGGTATCGGAAACCGCAGCGAGCGCCAGTGACAGCACAGACAGCGCTGGCGCGATCCACATCGCCCGGTAGTAGTCGCCGATGCTTCCATGGCCAGCACTTTGCACCTGGGCGGCGGTGCGCCATTCCAGCATCAGCTTGCGGCTGACGAAGGTGCGGTAGAGCGAGCGCACGATCGCGTCGCCCATCATCGCCGCGCCATGGGCGATGAAGACGATGCGAAGCGCGACCTGGGCGTTGGCGGCGCGAACTTCGGTCAGCACCGCATGGAGGTGGGCGCGCGCGACGATGTCGTTGCGGCGTGGTAAGAGGCCATTGATCAGCGACAGCGTCGGCGCGACGAACAAGCTGAAGATCAGCACGATCTGCCAGATCAGCGCTTCCGTCGGCTGCATGTAATACCAGCCCATGACCGAGGCGACGAGCCAGGCACAGGGGATCAGCGAGCGGCGCAAGTTGTCGTACATCTTCCAGCGGCCGAGCATCGACAAGCCGTTCGACGGATTGAAGATGTAAGGCAGCAGCTGCCAGTCGCCGCGGGCCCAGCGATGCTGGCGCGACATCTCGACTTCGTAGCGGGTCGGGAAATCCTCGACGAGTTCGACGTCCGTTACCAGCGCACAGCGCACATAGGAGCCTTCGAGCAGGTCGTGGCTGAGAACGGCGTTTTCCTCGATCCGGCCCTTGAGCGCCGCCTCGAAGGCGTCAACGTGGTAGAGGCCCTTGCCGGTGAAGCTGCCTTCGCCGGCGATGTCCTGGTAGACGTCCGACACGGTAAAGACATAGGGGTCGATGCCGCGATTGGCCGAGAAGATGCGTTGGAACGCCGAAGCCTCGCTTCCGGTGGTCAGCGACGGCGTCACGCGCGGCTGCAGCAGGCTGTAACCGGCAATCACCTTCTGCGTCTCCGGATCGACGATCGGGCGGTTGATCGGGTGGGACATCTTGCCGACCAGCTTCGTCACCGCATCGCGCATCAGGCGCGTGTCGGCGTCGAGCGTCATGACGTACTGGACGTTCTCCGGCACGGTGTTGGCGCCCTGGAGGAACGAGGTGTCGCGATCGCCGCGCAGCAGCAGGTTCAGCTCATGCAGCTTGCCGCGCTTGCGCTCCCAGCCCATCCACACGCCTTCCGCCTCGTTGAAGAGACGGCGACGGTGCAGGAGGAAGAAGCGTGTCTTGCCGTCATAGGCATACCGCGCCGAAAGCTCGGCGACCTCGCGCCGGGCATAGTCGAGGACGTCGGTGTCGGCCGAGGTTTCCTCGGTCTTGCTGTCGACCCAGTCGCTGAGCAGCGCGAAATAGATCTCGCCGCGCGGATTGGCGAGGTAGTGAACTTCGAGATTGCGCACCAGCTCGTCGACATGGTCGCGCTTGGAGATCAGGCAGGGCACGACGACGAGCGTGCGGGCATATTCCGGAACGCCGTCGAGGAACTCGTAGCCAACCAGGCGCGACGGTCTGACGAACAGCGTGACGAGGGTGTTGAACAGTCCCATCGCGCCTTCGGACGCCGGCAGCGCAAACAGCAGCAGCATGATCAGCTTCGCGCCGTTCGGAATATCCATCGGGCTGACGAAGGCATAGACGGCGATCATCGCCAGGATGGTCAGCAGAATGTTCGGTCCGGCGATGGCGAACCAGTCGAGCTTGCGGCTAAGGCGGATGATGCTCTGCAGCACCGACGGCCGGTAGCCGATCTTCTGCTCGAGCGCCTTGCGCTGCTTGCCGACGAGGAAGGAGCCGACGTTCGGCTCCTGAAGCTGCGGTTCGACGGCGGCCGCCGCCTCCGCTTCCTTCACCATCTCGATGGCGATCTGGGTGACTTCATATTCGCTGTGGCCGGAGCGGCGCGCCAGCTTTTCGATCGTATCGCGATACTTGTTGCGCGAGCCGAATTCGAGCGCGGCATAATCGGAGCCGTCGCGCAGCGCCGCATCGATCTTGCTGACGCTTTCGAACCAGACGGCCCAGTCGGTGTCGTCGATCTCGCGCAGACTGCGGATGATGTTGCTCATCGTCGCATTGCCAGACGACAGGCGGTTCTGCTCGGCGACCAGCGCATCCTCGACGTCGCTGCCGCGCTTCTCGAGCTGTTCCTCGATCCAGGCGATCACGGAGCCGGAGGTCTGCGAGCCGTCACGCATGCGGTAGAGCAGCTGGGCAACGAAGGTATTGTCGGCGGCAAGCGCCTCGGAGTCGGTCAGCAGCGCCCGGCACTTCTCCGGATCGTTGTGACGAATGATCTGGTCGGCAAGGTCGTTGGCCTTGCGGCGCATGCCGCGCGAACGCTCGACGCGGATGGCGATGCGCCGCAGGTTCTCGATCAGGACGAAACGCAGGATCGACGGCAGCGCCCACAATTCACCGATCTTGAACGTGTCGTGCTTCTGAAAGCCCTCGACCATCGCGGTGATGCTTTCCCGCGAGACGGTGCTGTGCGTATGGGCGACATAGAGCCAGGCGAGCGCCATCGTGCGCGGAATGACGGTTCCGGAAACCGACAGCGTCGGCAGCTGGCGATAGAACTTGCGCGGGAAGTCGCGACGAACTTCCTGGATCGCTTCCTCGACCACGTGGTGGTTGTCGAGCAGCCATTCGGCGGCCGGCGTGATCTGCGCCCCCGCTTCGACGTCAGCCGCCGTCGCCCGATACACCCTCAGGATTTCGTTTTCATTCTCGCGATGGCGCGGACGGAACTCGAACGGGAAGAAGCCCGGCAGGGACGGGGCGCCCTTGAGCGCAAGGGCCTCGCCGCATTGCCGCAGATCCTCCATCGAGAAAAAGGTCGAGCGGATCGAATCGTTGTAATCGATCTGTTTCGCTTCCGGTTCGCGAGAAGAGGAGGACGGCGTGTTATGAAGGGGCATGGGTGCTGGTTCTGAATCCAACCGGGGTTGATCGGCCCGGCTCTCGTTGTTCTGCCGGGTTGGCTGCGGTCCTGAGGTTCCAGGCTTGGCCGGCGCGTTGCTAGACACGGTCATGTGTCCTCCCATCCGCCGTCATTTTCCGGCAAACCGGAAACTGGCGGAAACTGGCACCGCCCTTGAACTGGGCATCGGAGAAAGCAAAGCCGGCGGCGCATTGGTTTTCAAGGCCGCGTGATGCATGAAAGTGGCATTTTTTAGCCGTGGTGCCAACAGCTTGCAAGGATCGGCGGCGCAAGTTTGAACGAATTGCGCACACTCTCATCGGGCGAAAACGCAATAGTCCGCGCCCGCCGATGGCACCCTCAAATCTATGTATCAATTTTGCCCCTTCCCGGCGCATCTCTGGGTAACAGTCCGTCGCGAAACGCTAAGCGCGTGAAGAAGGTTCCTGCCATCGGTCGAAACATGTTCGAGGGACGGGAACCTAGCCGACCTGTTCGGTGATCCATTCGCGGAAGGCGAGACTGATCGGGTTTTCGAGTTTGCCTTCCGGAACCGCGAGATAATAACTGTTCTCCGTTTGCATCGGCCGGTCGAGAACGATGCGCAATGTTCCCGCTGCCAGCTCCTGCTCGATCAGATAGCGGGGCAGCAAGGCGAAACCGAGACCGGCGGTCGCCGCTTCGATCACCATCGAGAACTGATCGAAGCGATTGCCGCGATAGGCGCCCCGGCCGTCCATGCCGTTGGCCTCGAACCATTGCGCCCAGAGCTTGGGCCGCGTCGCCAGGTGCAGTAGCGGACCGCCGACGATATCCTCCAGCGTCGCAACCGGGTTGGCCGCAAGCAGGGTCGGGCTTGCCGCCGGCACGATGATCTCGCTGCAGAGATAGCTGCAGGTCGCATGCGCCCACACCGGCTGGCCGTAGTGGATGGCGATGTCGAAATTCTGCTCGTCGAAATCGAAGGGTGCCGACCGCGACGCGATGTTGACCACCGTGTCGGGGTGCTGGCGAAGAAAATCAGGCAGGCGCGGCACCAGCCAGCGACTGCCGAAGGTCGGCAGCGACGCGATCGACAGTGTCGAGTCGGCGCGCGCCGAGGCCATCGCCCGCACCATCAGCTCTTCGGTCTGGTTGAGCAGGCGGCGAACCTCGGGCAGGAACTTCTGCCCGGCTTCCGAGAGAATGACGCGCTGGCGCACCCGCTCGAACAGGAGCACGCCGAGCTGGTTCTCCAGATCCTTGATCTGGCGGCTGACGGCACTCTGGGTCAGATTGAGTTCGGCGGCCGCCTGCGTGAAGCTGCCGTGCCGCGCCGCACATTCGAAAGCCTGCAGCGTCGTAACGTCAGGAACCAGTCTGCGGCTTAACTTCATTCCAGCCTCGCATCAACATAGTCACAAGCAGCGCGATCAATGGCCGCCGCCCTCGGATATGATCCGAAATGAGAATGACCTTGTCCTTCACCCATAGCGCGAGGCGAGCCCCAGTGAAAGAGAATAGTTTCGTATCCGCCGATGATATCCGTTCGGCTTTTTCCGCAGCCATGTCGGTCATGTACCGCGAGGAAGTGCCAGCCTACGGCACGCTGATGGAACTGGTCGCCAAGGTCAACGACGATACGCTCGATGCCGACCCGGCGCTCAGAGAGCGCCTCGACGCGACGGATTCGCTCGACCGCATTTCCGAGGAGCGCCACGGCGCGATCCGTCTCGGCACGCCTGCCGAACTCGCGATGATGCGCCGCGTCTTTGCCGTCATGGGCATGTATCCCGTCGGCTACTACGATCTTTCGACCGCCGGCGTACCGGTACACTCGACAGCCTTCCGCCCCGTTGGCGAAACGGCTCTGAAGCGCAACCCTTTCCGGGTGTTCACCTCGCTTCTGCGCCTGGACCTGATCGCCGACGAAAGCCTGCGCGCCGAGTCCGAAGCCATCCTTTCCGAGCGCCGGATCTTTACGCCCGTCGCTGTCGAGTTGGCTGAGAAAGCCGAACGCGACGGCGGCCTCGACAAGACCGATGCCGAACGCTTCGTCTCCGAGGTGTTGGAAACCTTCCGCTGGCACGACAAGGCCAATGTCAGCGCCGACATGTACAAGCGCCTGCATGACGCCCACCGGCTGATCGCCGACGTCGTGTCGTTCAAGGGGCCGCATATCAACCATTTGACGCCGCGCACGCTGGATATCGACCGGGTCCAGAGCCTGATGCCCGAATACGGCATCGCGCCGAAGGCCGTCGTCGAGGGACCGCCGACCCGCAAATGCCCGATCCTGCTTCGCCAGACCTCGTTCAAGGCGCTGGAAGAAGCCGTGTCCTTCCGCGACGGCGATGGCGACTGGAAGGCCGGCTCGCACACCGCCCGCTTCGGCGAGATCGAGCAGCGCGGCATTGCGCTCACCCCCAAGGGCCGCGCGCTCTACGATGAGCTTCTGGAAGCCTCGCGCAAGATCGTGCGCCCGGCAGCCGACGGCTCCAATGCCCGCGACTATGAGGCAGCCCTTGCCAAAGCCTTCGAAAGCTTCCCTGATACCTGGGCAGGCATCCGTGAAGCCGGCCTCGGCTATTTCAGCTATTCGCTGACCGACAAGGGCTTGAAGACCAGGATTTCCGACCGCCGCGATATCAACGCGCTGATCGCCGACGGCCTCGTGCAGTTCGATGCCATCGTCTACGAAGACTTCCTGCCGGTCAGTGCCGCAGGTATCTTCCAGTCCAACCTCGGCGACGGCGCCCATCAGGATTTTGTCGCGAGCCCGAACCAGAAGCGTTTCGAGATCGACCTCGGCGCCACCGTGCTCAACGAGTTCGATCACTATGCCGGCATCGAAGAGGCATCGATCGAAAGCTGCGTGCGGGTCTTGACCGCAGCCATCGCTGCGGAATGATACGTTCAAGATGATCGAACAGGTACACATCGACGCGCTGACCGGCATCCTTGGCGACAAGGGTGTGGTCACGCGCGCTGAAGACATGGAAGCCTACGAGACCGGCGCGCGCTATGATCGCGGCCGGGCTTCGGTCGTGCTGCGGCCGGCAACAACAGTGGAAACCTCGGCAACCGTTGCCTATTGCGTGCGCCATGGCATCGCCCTGATCCCGCAATCGGGCAATACCGGACTTGTCTCCGGCTCGACCCCGGACGCATCCGGCAACGAGGCGGTCCTCAGCCTCGACCGCCTCGCCAAGGCGTTCGAACTCGATCTCGACAACCGCTCGGTGCGCGTCGATGCCGGGCTCAGGCTTTCGGATCTCAACCGCCGGCTGGAAGAACATGGCCTGTTCTTCCCGATCGACCTCGGCGCCGATCCGCGGATCGGCGGCATGATCGCCACCAACACCGGCGGCTCGCGCTTCCTGAAATACGGTGACGTCCGCCGCAACACGCTCGGCCTCACCGTGGTTCTCGCTGATGAAGACGGCACCGTGCTCGATCTTCAATGCGACCTGCGCAAGAACAACACCGGCGTCGACTGGAAACAGATCTTTGTCGGCACCTCCGGCGCCTTCGGCATCGTCACCGAATGCGTGCTCAATCTGGAGCGATTGCCGCAGCAGACAGCGACCGCGCTGCTGGTGCCGGCAAGCGGCGCCCATGTGATGCCGCTGCTGCGCGCCATGGAAGAGCGCCTCGGCGCCTATCTCTCAGCCTTCGAGGGCATGTCGAGTAACGCCGTCAAGGCGGCGTTCGCGCATGTCCCGTCGCTGAAGAACCCTTTCCAGGGCGGACATGTCCCGGATTACGTCATCCTCGCCGAGATCAGCCGCACCTGGGGCCTACGCGAAGGCGAGCAATCGCTCGACGCCGTGCTCGAAACGGTGCTGGCCGAGATCTGGGAGATGGAGACGGCACCGCTCGCCGACGCCTTCGTCGGCCCGCCGCATGAAATCTGGGCGCTGCGCCACGCACTGTCGGAAGGCGTGAAGCACCTGGGCAAGCTGATCGCCTTCGACGTTTCCTTCCGCAGGGGTGACATCATGGCCTTCTGCGACCACATGAAGGCCGAGATGCCGAACAGGTTTCCTGACGTCACCGTCTGCGACTTCGGCCATATCGGCGACGGTGGTGTACACTTCAATCTCGTGGTGCCGAAGGACAGCCCGCTGCTTAGCGATCCGACATTCGAGCAGCGTTTGAGAGAATGGGTTTTCGCCGTGGCCGTCGAGGAGTATCACGGCAGTTTCAGCGCGGAACATGCGATAGGCCGCCGCAACCAGGCCTATTACGACATTTATACAACCGACAAACTCAAGGACATGGCCGCGGGCCTGAAGACGCTCACCTCGCCGGGGAAACTCGGCAGCGTGCGCTTCGGATAGACCAGGGCAGGAAAACGGGAGTCAGACCAGATGAACATTGCAACGAAGAAGATCGACGTCACCAAGGAAGCAGCAGCGCTGCTCGAAAAGATGGGCGTCGCCAAGGAACTCTACACCGGCGGCGACATGCCGTCGTTCAGCCCGGTCACCGGCGAGCAGATCGCCAGCCTGAAGACGGTTTCGGCCACTGACGCTGCCGCCAAGATCGACAAGGCCCATGAAGCCTTCAGGGCCTGGCGCCTGGTTCCGGCGCCGAAGCGCGGCGAACTGATCCGCCTGCTCGGCGAAGAGCTGCGCACCTTCAAGGCCGATCTTGGTCGCCTGGTTTCGATCGAAGCCGGCAAGATCACCTCCGAGGGTCTCGGCGAAGTCCAGGAAATGATCGACATCTGCGATTTCGCAGTCGGTCTTTCCCGCCAGCTCTACGGTCTGACGATCGCCACCGAGCGTCCCGGCCACCGCATGATGGAAACCTGGCATCCGCTTGGCGTCGTCGGCGTCATCTCCGCCTTCAACTTCCCCGTCGCCGTCTGGTCGTGGAACACGGCGCTTGCGCTCGTCTGCGGCAACTCCGTCGTCTGGAAGCCGTCGGAAAAGACCCCGCTCACGGCTCTTGCATCGCAGGCGATCTTCGAACGCGCGCTTGCCCGCTTCGGCGATGCGCCGGAAGGCCTGTCGCAGGTCCTGATCGGCGACCGCACCGTCGGTGAAGTCCTTGTCGACAACCCGAAGGTTCCGCTGGTTTCGGCCACCGGCTCGACCCGTATGGGTCGCGACGTCGGCCCGCGCCTTGCCAAGCGTTTCGCCCGCGCCATCCTCGAACTCGGCGGCAACAATGCCGGTATCGTCTGCCCGTCGGCCGATCTCGACATGGCGCTGCGCGCCATCGCCTTCGGTGCCATGGGCACCGCCGGCCAGCGTTGCACGACCATGCGCCGCCTGTTCGTCCATGAAAGCGTCTACGACCAGCTCGTTCCGCGCCTGAAGAAGGCCTACGGCTCGGTCTCGGTCGGCAACCCGCTGGAAACCACGGCACTCGTCGGCCCGCTGGTCGACAAGGCGGCCTTCGAAGGCATGCAGAAGGCGATCGACGAAGCCAAGGCCCATGGCGGCACCGTCACCGGCGGCGAACGCGTCGAGCTCGGCTATGCCAACGGCTACTACGCCAAGCCGGCCCTGGTCGAAATGCCGAAGCAGGCTGGTCCGGTTCTGGAAGAAACCTTCGCGCCGATCCTCTACGTCATGAAGTACAGCGACTTCGACGCCGTTGTCGCCGATCACAATGCGGTTGCAGCCGGCCTGTCCTCGTCGATCTTCACCCGCGACATGCAGGAATCCGAACGGTTCCTCGCCGTCGACGGCTCGGATTGCGGCATCGCCAACGTCAACATCGGCACCTCGGGCGCCGAAATCGGCGGCGCCTTCGGTGGTGAAAAGGAAACCGGCGGCGGCCGCGAATCGGGCTCCGACTCGTGGAAGGCCTATATGCGCCGCGCCACCAACACGGTGAACTACTCGAAGGCTCTGCCGCTGGCGCAGGGCGTCTCGTTCGACATCGAATAGTTGGCGACATCGAATAGGATCGATCATGACCATCAATGCAACGGTCAAGGAGGCGGGCTTCCAGCCCGCCTCGCGGATCTCCTCGATCGGGGTATCCGAAATCCTCAAGATCGGCGCGCGCGCCCAGGCGATGAAACGCGAGGGCAAGCCGGTCATCATTCTGGGCGCAGGCGAGCCGGATTTCGACACGCCTGACTACGTCAAGCAGGCCGCCTGCGAGGCGATCCAGCGCGGCGAAACCAAATACACCGCCCTCGACGGCACGCCGGAACTGAAGAAGGCGATCCGCGAAAAGTTCCAGCGCGAGAACGGCCTCGCCTACGAACAGGACGAGATCACGGTTGCCACCGGCGCCAAGCAGATCCTGTTCAACGCCATGATGGCGACGATCGATGCCGGCGACGAAGTCGTCATCCCGACGCCCTACTGGACCTCCTATTCGGATATCGTCCAGATCTGCGAAGGCAAGCCGGTGCTGATCCCCTGCGACGCGGCCTCGGGCTTCCGCCTTACCGCCGACAAGCTCGAAGCGGCGATCACGCCGAAGACGCGCTGGGTGCTCCTGAACTCGCCCTCCAACCCTTCGGGCGCTGCCTACAGCGCTGCCGACTACCGGCCGCTGCTCGACGTGCTCCTGAGGCATCCGCATGTCTGGCTGCTGGTCGACGACATGTACGAGCACATCGTCTATGACGGCTTCCGCTTCGTCACGCCCGCCCAGCTGGAACCTCGCCTCAAGGATCGCACCCTGACGGTCAACGGCGTCTCCAAGGCTTATGCCATGACCGGCTGGCGCATCGGTTATGCCGGTGGTCCGCGCGCGCTGATCAAGGCGATGGCCGTCGTCCAGAGCCAGGCGACCTCCTGCCCATCTTCGGTCAGCCAGGCCGCTTCGGTGGCAGCGCTGACCGGCCCGCAGGATTTCCTGAAGGAACGCACGGCCAGCTTCCAGCGCCGCCGCGATCTCGTCGTCAGCGGCCTCAATGCCATCGACGGCCTCGACTGCCGCGTCCCGGAAGGTGCCTTCTACACCTTCTCCGGCTGCGCCGGCATGCTCGGCAAGGTGACGCCTTCGGGCAAGACGATCGAGACGGACACGGACTTCTGCGCCTACCTGCTCGACGACGCCCACGTTGCCGTCGTTCCAGGCTCGGCCTTCGGCCTGTCGCCGTTCTTCCGCATCTCCTATGCGACGTCGGAAGCGGAACTGAAGGAAGCGCTGCAGCGCATCGCAGAGGCCTGCACGCGGCTTTCTTAATTGGGAAGTCTGCCCCTCACCCTAACCCTCTCCCCGCTTGCGGGGCGAGGGAATTAAGAGGGCACGGCATATCCCTTCTCCCCGCAAGCGGGGAGAAGGTCGCGGCAGCGGGATGAGGGGCGCCTCCCGCTCCAACGCTCAAAACGTCGGTGGCGTACAGGCGCTGATCACCTCGCAAGGTACCGGCCCGACGCACCGGAAGCGATGCGGCCGCCGGCTTTCGAAATAATAGGCGTCACCGGGCCCCAATATCCGCCGCTCGTCGTCGACAGTGACCTCGATGCGCCCCGACAGCACGATACCGCCCTCCTCGCCGTCATGCACCAGCGGCACCTTTCCGGTATCGGCGCCCGGCTGATAACACTCCTTCAGGATCTGCAGGCTGCGGCCGAAGAGATTTTCGCCGATCTGGCGGTACGAAATCGGCCCCTTGCCGATCTCGACCAGTTCCTCCGCCGCATAGAAGGCCTTGCGCGGCCGTTCCGGCTCGAAGGAGAAGAACTCCGCAAGCCCGATCGGAATGCCATCGAGGATGCGCTTCAATGCGCCGACCGATGGGTTGGAGGCGTTCGATTCGATCAGCGAGATCGTCGAATTGGTCACGCCCGCCCGCTTGGCAAGTTCGCGCTGCGAAAGATTGTGCATCAGCCGGATGTGGCGCAGCCGGTTTCCGATATCAACGGTCATGGGCCCTCATCCCGGTGTTCAGGTTGTTCGGAATATCGCAACTTCTTGGACCTCGTCCCATAAAATTCAATGGTTTGAAGGACAGCAGAAAAGGACTTGTTTGGCAATTCAAATCATGGCGTCAATCCCCCAACCTTCAGGAGGATGCCATGAACCAGCACACCAAGCCCAACGCCCCGGTACTCGACAGCTACTGGATGCCCTTTACCGCCAACCGGCAGTTCAAGGCGGCACCCCGCCTGCTCGCATCCGCCGAAGGCATGCACTACACCAGCACAGACGGCCGTACGATCCTCGATGGCACCGCCGGTCTCTGGTGCGTCAATGCCGGCCATGGCCGCCGCCAGATCGCCTCGGCCGTCGAGCGCCAGCTGTCGACGATGGATTTCGCCCCCTCCTTCCAGATGGGCCATCCGATCGCCTTCGACTTTGCCGAACGCCTCGCCGAGATTGCGCCGGGACCGGAAGGCCAGAAGCTCGACCGCGTGTTCTTCACCGGCTCGGGCTCGGAATCGGTCGACACCGCGCTAAAAATGGCGATCGCCTATCAGCGCTCGATCGGCCAGGGCACCCGCACGCGCCTGATCGGTCGTGAGCGCGGCTATCACGGCGTCGGCTTCGGCGGCATCTCGGTCGGCGGCATTCTCAACAACCGCCGTGTCTTCCCGCAGCTCCCCGGTTCCGACCACCTGCGCCACACCCACGATCTTGCCAGGAACGCCTTCGTCAAGGGCCAGCCAGAACACGGCGCCGAGCTTGCCGACGATCTCGAGCGGCTGGTGGCGCTGCACGGCGCCGAGACGATCGCCGCCTGCATCGTCGAGCCGGTTGCCGGTTCGACCGGCGTGCTCATCCCGCCGAAGGGCTACCTCGAGCGGCTGCGCGCGATCTGCGACAAGCACGGCATCCTGTTGATCTTCGACGAAGTGATCACCGGCTTCGGTCGCCTCGGCGCGGCCTTCGCCACCGACTTCTTCGGCGTCACCCCGGATCTGGTGACGGCGGCCAAGGGGCTTACCAACGGCGCCATTCCGATGGGCGCGGTCTTTGCCAGCCGCAAGGTGCACGACGCGCTGATGCACGGCCCGGAAAATCAGATCGAGCTGTTCCACGGCTACACCTATTCCGGCCACCCGGCCGCCTGCGCCGCCGGCATCGCCACGCTCGACATCTACCGCGACGAGGGCCTGATGACCCGCGCCGCCGAGCTGCAGGACGCCTGGCACGATGCCATGCATTCGCTGAAGGGCCTGCCGAACATCATCGACATCCGCACCATCGGCCTCATCGCCGGTATCGAGCTGCAGTCGCGCGATGGCGCCGTCGGCACCCGTGCCTATGACGTCTTCGTCGATTGCTTCGAAAAGGGCCTGCTGATCCGCGTGACCGGCGACATCATCGCCTTCTCGCCGCCGCTGATTGCCGAGGAAAAACATTTTGGTGAAATCGTCTCGATCCTCGGCGATGCGCTGAAGCGCGCGAAGTAGGTGAAAGATTACGTCGCCGCTGCCGAGCACTTCGGCAGCGGCGACGAATGCGTTTCCGATGAGCCACTCCACGAGCGTGCGCGAATCCGGCTAAGCAATTCCGGGTAAACGCGAAATGGTTTCCGTCCAGCATTGCGCCATCTAGCGGATCAGCATTGCCCGGAAATCGTTGACATTGGTTCCGGTCGGGCCGGGCACGAAAAGATCGCCGCTCGCTGAGAATGCCGACCAGGCATCGTGACGCGCGAGATGCGCTCGCGGATCGGCGCCCGTAGCACGCATCCGGTTGACGCTGCCGCCATTGGCGAACGCACCGGCATTGTCTTCCGACCCGTCGATGCCGTCCGTATCCGCCGCCAAGGCATCGATCCCATCGAGACCATCAATATCGAGTGCCAGCGATAGCAACAGCTCGGTGTTGCGGCCGCCCTTGCCGTAGTCCTTGCCCGATATCGTCACCGTCGTCTCGCCGCCGGACAGGAGCACGACCGGCTTTTGGAAAGGGCGATTGCGCAGCGCGACTTCGCGCGCCAGCGCCGCATGCATGCGGCCGATATCGCGCGCTTCGCCTTCGATCGCATCCGACAGGATCCGAGCCTCAACGCCCAATTCCTTCGCCTTCCTCGCGGCAGCCTCCAGCGACACGCTTGCCGACGCGATCACGTGGCATGCGTGTCGGCGGAAAACCGGGTCCGACGGATCAGGCGCCCGCGCTACTTCAGATCTAAGATGGGCCATCACGCCATCGGGAAGAGCCATGCCATAGCGGGTAACCACATCGAGTGCCTCCCGTGGCGTGCTGCCATCGGGCACCGTCGGACCGGAGGCAACGAAGGCGGGATTGTCGCCGGGAACGTCGGAAACGACGAGACTGACGACACGCGCCGGCGCTGCCGCTGCCGCCAGGCGCCCGCCCTTGATGCGCGACACATGCTTGCGCACGACGTTCATCGCGGAAATCGGTGCGCCGGAGGCGAGCAGCGCCTTGTTGACAGCGATCTCGTCGGCAAGCGTCAAACCATCGGGCGGCGCCGGCAACAGGGCTGACCCGCCGCCGGAGATCAGCGCGACGACCAGATCGTCAGCGCTCAGACCTTTCACCAGCTTCAGCAACTCTTCCGATGCCCTGAGACCGGCCTCATCCGGCACCGGATGGGCGGATTGCAGCACGCGGATGCGCTCGCAATGTTCGATCGGCCCGTGACGCGCAACGACGGTGCCGGTCAGCGGATGATCCCACAGTCTCTCGAAGGCAGCGGCCATCTGGCTTGCGGCCTTCCCCGCGCCGACGACGATCGTTCGCCCCTTGGGTCTTTCCGGCAGATGTGCGCGGATCGCCTCGTAGGGGTCGGCTGCACGCACAGCCGCCTCGAAAAGAGTGGTGAGAAAGGGACGCGCGTCAAAGTCTGCCATCGTCCTTAGCCCCGGACTTCGAGGTCGTAGACAAAAATGCCGTCGGTGCCGCCTTGCGCAGCCGCAACGATTTTTGCGCCGGTCTGTCGGTGTTGCGGGTCGTCGAGATAAGCGTCGCGCGCTGCGGCATCGGCGAAATCGACGATGAAGCCTTCGGCATAGCCCTTGTCCATGCCGGTTTCCGGGCTGACATTGGCGCCGGCATGGGTTGCCAGCAGCCCGGGGAGCCGGCTTTTCAGCGCCGCAATCTCGGCGAAGATCGACGCTTTCTCATCCGCCGGAATTTCTGGACGGAAGCGAATGAAGACACAGTGGCGGATCATGATTTTCCTCAGCGGATATCGGCGCGGGCCCGCGGCCGGGCATCGTTTCGTTCATGGGCGAAGATCGCCGGCGGCAGGGGCTGGAGTTCGCGAATGATGTCGGCGCCCTTCTCGCCCATCATGATCGTCGGCCCGTTGGTGTTGCAAGAGGGAACGCGCGGCATGACCGAACTGTCGCAGACGCGAAGACCTTCGAGGCCACGCACTTTCAAGTCGAGGCCGACGACGGCCATGGCGTCGGTGCCCATTTTGCAGGTGCCGACCGGGTGGTGGTCGGTCTTGGCATTGGCGCAGCCATAGTCGAAGAACTGCGCGTCGGAGACGATACTGTTGCCCGGCAAACGTTCCGCCAGCACGAAAGGCTTGAGCGCCGCCTGCTGCATGATCTCGCGGGCGATCTTCAGCCCCTCGATCGACATCTTGCGGTCGTGCGGATCTTCCCAATAGTTCGGATCGATCAGCGGGGCTGCGGCCGGATCGGCGGCCGAAAGCCTGACAGTGCCGCGCGAGCGCGGATGCAGATAGGCGGAATTGAGCGTCACGCCTGCGTTCTTCAGTCGCGCGACGCCAGCCTCGATGCCGGAGCCGAGACCGAGATGGAACTGGATATCCGGCGAGCGGGCATCCGGATCCGCGTACCAGAAGCCGCCGGTCTCAAACAGGCTAGACGCCACCGGGCCGGAGCGGAAAAGCACATATTGCAGCCCGGCCCAGAGCGTCCGATGCAGCTTCGCCACATTGTCATAGGTATGGTCGCCGGTGCATTCTGAGATTACGAAGAGGTCGAGATGATCCTGAAGGTTGCCGCCGACGCCGGGCAGGTCGTGCTTTACCTGCACGCCCACCGACTTCAGATGATCTGCCGGCCCGATACCGGATTGTAGCAGCAGCTTCGGCGAACCGATGGCGCCTGACGAGACCAGAACTTCCCGCTCCGCCCGGATGGTTTCGCTTCCCTTGGCCGTTACCACTTCGACGCCGACGGCACGCGTGCCTTCGAGTACGATCCGGGCGACGCGCGCGCCGGTGCGCACGTTAAGGTTCCGCCGGTCCTTGATCGGCGAGAGATAGGCAAGCGATGCGCTCGACCGGCGGCGGTTGCGCTGCGTCAGCTGGTAGAAGCCGACCCCCGCCTGCTGGCGGCCGTTGAAATCGTGATTATAGGGGATGCCGAGTTCCTGGCCGGCGCGGATATAGGCGTCGCAGATCGGCAGCGTGGAAACGGGCATCGAAACGCCAAGCGGACCGCCATAGGAATGATAGTCGTCGGCAAAGCGCTGGTTGTCTTCCGCCCGCTTGAAATAAGGAAGAACGCTGCGGTAGTCCCAGCCGGAGCAACCGTCCTCGGACGCCCAGAGGTCGTAGTCCGCCGCATTGCCACGGGTATAGAGCTGGGCATTGATCGACGAGCCGCCGCCGATCACCTTGGCCTGGGTGTAGCGCAGCACCCTGCCCTTCATGTGCTTCTGCGGCACCGTCTCCCAGCCCCAGCTGGCGACGCCCTTGGTCATCTTGGCGAAACCGGCCGGCATGTGAAACAGCGGGTTCCAGTCGCCGCCGCCCGCCTCCAGCAACAGCACACGCACGGACGGATCCTCGGAGAGGCGGTTGGCAAGAACGCAGCCGGCAGGGCCGGCACCGGTGATGATATAGTCGTATGTCATTGCCTGTCTTCCTCCACGGCACGGCATTTGGAACGTTCCAAATTTCCGACGTGATAAACTCAAAACCCGCTCGCTCTTGCGAGCCTCTGACTGCCCTGCACTGTTCCCTAGAGTCGACCGATCGACAGGCCGCCATCCGCCTGGATGACGGAGCCCGTGGCAAAGCCGAATTTCCCGCCGGCAAGCCCGGCGGCGATGTTGCCGATGTCCTCGGGCTCGCCCCAGCGCTTCATCGGCACGAGACCGCCGTCGATCAGGGCGTCGTATTTCGCCGAAACGCCGGCGGTCATGTCGGACCGGATGACGCCCGGTCGGATTTCGAAGACGGAGATGCCGGTGTCGGCCAGCCGCAAGGCGAGCCCCTGGCTGAAGGCGGCAAGCCCGGCCTTGGTCATGCAATAGTCGAGCCGCTCGGGCGAACTCATGGTCGCGGAAACCGAGGTGATGTTGATGATCGAACGCGGCGTTGCGCCCGGCGGCTCGGTGAGCATCGAGAGCAACACGGCCTGGGTAAAGAACACCGTGCCGCGCAGGTTGGTGGCGACGATCGTGTCGAAATTCTCCGGCAGCAGGTCGAGAAAATCACCGCGCACGACGGAGGCGATACCGGCATTGTTGACGAGGCAACGGATAGGGCCCAGCTCCTGGCGGATGCCGGCAACGGTTGCGGCATGCGCACCGACATCGGCGAGATTGGCCTCGAGGTAGATGGCCCGGCCGCCCTGTGCCGATAGCTCGGCGAGCGTCGTCTGCGTCGTCTGGTCCGCTGCACCGAGGCCGGTCAGCGCGATATCGAAGCCGTCACGCGCCAGCGCACGGGCAACACCGAGGCCGATGCCGCGCCGGCCACCGGTGACAACAGCCGCGGGACGCGTCGATGTCGTCATGCGCTCAGCTCCTTCGCAACGATATGGTCGGCAACACGCAGCGCCTGTGCCGCCACCGTCAGCGCCGGGTTGACGGCCGCCGAGGTCGGCAGGAAGCTGGCGTCTACAACAAAGAGGTTCGGATGATCGAAGGCGCGGCAATAGACGTCGAGCGGCGCGTCTTTCGGGTCCTTGCCGATCCGCACCGTCCCGCACTGATGCGACGGCGTGCGCTTGTCAAAGGCCTGGGAAAGCACGATCGGATAGCCTGCAGCCTTGAAGTGCTCACGCATCTTCGTTTCGAGGCCGGAAAGCGCCGCCATGTTCGAGCGCCGCCACTGCATGATGATGCCCTTGCCGTCGACCATGATGCGGCTTTCCGGGTTCGGCAGGTCCTCCGTCATCATGTACCAGTCGACCGCGTGACCGGCCATGAAGTCGAACGCGAAGCGCGGCGCCCAGAAGCGAAATCCTCCCGGCGCATTGGCCTTGAGGATGTCGCCGTTGATCTTGCCGAGCAGCTGGACATTGCCGAGCGGCAAACCGTTCCTGCCGCCGGTCAGGTAATAATCGTTCAACATCAGCGTCTTCTGGTAGACGCTGTCATTGCGCCTGAACGGATTGATCGCCAGCATGGCGCTGCAATTATGGTTCATGAAATTGCGGCCGACCTGGTCGGAGGCGTTGGCCAGTCCCTTGCCGTCGCCGGAGCGCAGCAGGATAGCCGCTGAGTTGATCGCGCCCGCCGACAGGATCACCAACCCGGGCGAAAGGCGCTTCCTCTCGCCTCTATGGGTGTAGTGGATCGCTTCAATCCGGCCACCTCGACCTATCTCCAGCGTGTCGACATGCGCGGAGGTGATCAGCTCGATATTGGGATCCTTCAGCGCGGAGGCGAGAGATGCGGTCTCGGCATCTTTCTTGCCCTCGCCTGTGTTAGGAAACCCGTCCCATGGCGTGCGCCCACCGGCCAGCCACGTGTCGATATCGACGCCAAGCGGCAGCGTCGCCGGATGCAGCCCCTGCGCCTTCAATTCGGCGCGAGCGCGGGCAATGGCCGGCTCGTCTGGTACCGCGCCGTAAGGGTAGGGCGAGGCGTGGAACGGCTCCGTCGGGTCCTGGCCCAATTCGCCGCGCACCTCGAACAATTGCTCGGCTTTGCCGTACCACGGCTCCAACTCTTCGTACGGAAAGGGCCAGGCCGGCGAAACGCCGCCAAGATGCTGCATCTCGGTGAAATCCTCGGCGCGGTAGCGCAAGAGCACCGCGCCGAAGAGTTTGGAATTGCCGCCGACGAAATAGAAATTTCCCGGATTGAACTCGGTACCATCCTCTTCGCGCCACATCTCCTTGGGTCGGAAATGGCCCTTGACGAAGATCGAGCTATAGCTGCGCGCGTCCGGTGTGTCGGGCAGGCGCTCGCCGCGCTCGAGTATGGCTATGCGAGCACCCGAGCCGGCGAGCCCCGCCGCAATGGTGGAGCCGCCGATCCCCGACCCGATGATGACGATGTCCGGCTGCGTCTGCATCGTCGGTTACGCGATCCGTTGCTGCGTCTGAGGATCAAAGAACACTGCCTTGTCGAGATTGAAGGCGAGCTGCGACGTCTGGCCGGGTGCGATGCGCGCATCGGCGCGCAGGCGGGCAACGACCTCCTTACCGCCGAGGCGGGTCACCGCGAAGGTGTCCGAACCCGCGGGCTCAACCACCTCGATCAGGCATTCGCCTTCGACGATCGCCTTGGCATTGCGGTCGGCACCATCCGGATCGGTCAGCGCTTCCGGACGGATGCCGAAGACGACGTCCTTGCCGGCATAGGCGGCGAGTGCGCCGTTATGCGGCACGGCAAGCCTCATCGGCTCGGCGTTCGGGCGCGCGAGCGTGACGGCAACGTCGGAACCGCTCTTTTCGATGCGCGCCGTCAACAGGTTCATGGCCGGCGATCCCATGAAGTCGGCGACGAACATGTTGGCCGGATTGTTATAGATTTCGGCCGGCGTCCCGAACTGCTGCAGCACGCCGTCCTTCAATACCGCGATCTTGGTCGCCAGTGTCATCGCCTCGATCTGGTCGTGCGTCACGTAGACGATGGTCGTCTTCATCCGGTGATGGAGACGCTTGATCTCGGTACGCATGTCGACGCGCAGCTTGGCGTCGAGGTTCGACAGCGGTTCGTCGAAGAGAAAGACCTGCGGGTTGCGCACGAGCGCGCGGCCCATGGCGACACGCTGGCGCTGGCCGCCGGAGAGCTGGCTCGGCTTACGATCGAGCAGATGGCCGATCTGCAGCATGTCGGCGACCTGCTTGATCGCCTTCTCGCGTTCGTCCTTCGGCACGCCGCGGATTTCCATGCCGAAGGCGATGTTGCCGGCGACCGTCATGTTCGGATAGAGCGCGTAGGACTGGAACACCATGGCGATGTCGCGCTTCGACGGATGCAGATCGGCGACCGACCGGCCGTTGATGGCGATCTCCCCCGACGTGATCGGTTCGAGACCGGCAATGGTGTTGAGCAGGGTCGACTTGCCGCAGCCGGACGGGCCGACGAGCACGAGGAATCCGCCTTCATCGATCTCCAGGTTGATGTCCTTCAGGATCTCGAGCGAGCCGTAGGATTTGCGCAGGTTGCTGATTTTGAGGAAAGACATGGGCTTATCCTTTCACGGCGCCGGACATCAGCCCGCGCACGAAGTAGCGGCCGGACACGATGTAGACGATGAGCGTTGGCAGGGCGGCGAGAATCGCGCCTGCGAAGTGAACGTTGTATTCCTTGACCCCGGTCGACGAGCTGACGAGGTTGTTGAGCGCCACCGTCATCGGCGTCGAGGACGCGCCGGAGAAGGACGCCCCGAACAGGAAGTCGTTCCAGATATTGGTGAACTGCCAGATGACGGAGACGACGATGATCGGGCCGGACGACGGCAGCATGATCCGCCAGAAGATCTGGAAGAAGCTGGCGCCATCGATCTGTGCCGCACGCACGAGTTCCGTCGGGAAGGCCTCGTAGTAGTTGCGGAAATAGAGCGTGGTGAAGCCGAGGCCGTAAATCACGTGCACGAAGATCAGGCCCCAGATCGAGCCGGCAAGACCGATGATGCCGAGCATGCGCGCCATCGGGATCAGCACGATCTGGAACGGGATGAAGCACGACAGAAGCAGCATGCCGAAGAAGATGTTGGCACCGGGAAAGCGCCACTTGGTCAGCACGTAGCCATTGAGCGCACCGATGAGCGTCGAGATCGCGACGGCCGGCACCACCATCAGGATGGAATTAATGAAGAACGGCCTCAGGCCGGTCGGCTGCACGCCGATCTGCGCCGTCGACCAAGCGGAAAGCCAGGGCTCCAGCGTCAGGGTCTGCGGCAGATTGAGCATGCCGCCCTGGCGGATCTCATCGAGCGGCTTCAGCGAGTTGACCAGCATCACGTAGAGCGGCAGCAGCGAATAGAGCGCGAAAACGATCAGCGCGGTGTAGATCAGTGCCCGCGTCAGGCGGTTGTGCGAGATGACATTGTCTGGGCTGGGGGCGCTCATGAGCGTTTTCCTCCCCGAATTTCGGAGTAGAGATAGGGAACGATGATCGAGAAGATCATCACCAGCATGATGATGGCCGACGAGGCGCCGATGCCCATCTGGTTGCGGGTGAAGGTGTAGGAATACATGAAGGTCGCCGGCAGTTCGGTCGCCTGGCCGGGGCCGCCGCCGGTGAGGGCGATGATCAGGTCGTAGGCCTTGATCGCCAGATGGGCGAGAACGACGAAGGCGGAGAGGAACACCGGCCGCATCAGCGGAATGATAATCCGCCGGTAGATCGTCGATGTCGGTGCACCATCGATCTGCGCCGCCTTGATGATCTCGTTGTCGACGCCGCGAAGGCCCGCGAGAAACATCGCCATGATGAAGCCGGTCGACTGCCAGACGGCGGCGATCACCACGCAATAGATCGCGTAGTTGCGGTCCTTGATCCAGTTGAACGAAAAGCTCTCCCAGCCCCAGAGGTGCATGGTGTTTTCAAGCCCGATGCCGGGATCGAGAAACCACTTCCACGCCGTGCCGGTAACGATGAACGACAGCGCCATCGGATAGAGATAGATCGGCCGCAGAAAACCTTCCGCCCGGATCTTCTGATCGAGCAGGATCGCAAGTCCGAGGCCGAGCACCGAGCAGATGATGATGTAGAGCGACGCAAAGATCGCCAGGTTGCTCACCGCCCGCCACCAGTGCGGCAGGGCCCAGAGCTTCTGATAATTGCTGAAACCGACGAAATTGTAGGACGGCAGCATCTTGCTGTCCGTCATCGACAGGAAGCCGGTATAGGCGATGAAGCCATAAACAAAGATCAGGACGATAACGAAGCTCGGGGCGAGGACCAGCTTCGGTATCAGGTCCTGCAGTCGACTGCGGCTATCCATGAACGTTCACCACTTCTGGCGCTTAGCCGCCGGGAAACTCCCTGATATCGGCATTCGCGCAGGTTCTTTGTATCAAAACGCTCCCGCGCGTCCGCGGTGAACGCGGCGCTGCGAAGACGCTTGCATGTCAGAATGGGTGTCCGGGACGCCTGTTCGCGTCCCGGACCGGGTCTTGCCCGTTACTTCGCAGCCGCGACGGCAGCGACAAGTTCCTTGACTGCCTCTTCGGAGGACAGTTCACCGTTGAACTCGCGCGTTACGACGTCGTAGATCGCGTTCTTGACGGCAGCCGGGTTGGCATGGCCATGAGCCATGGAACCGAACAGCGTGCCGCTGGTGTTGGCTTCGGCGAGATCCTTGATGCCCTTCTTGCCGCAAGCGTCGAAGTCGGTATCCGGAACGTCGGTGCGGGCCGGAACCGAACCCTTGACGACGTTGAAGGCCGACTGGAAGGTCGGGCTTTCGATCGCCGATGCCATTTGCAGCTGAGCAGGGATCTTGTCGTCGGCAACCTTGAACATCGCGAACTGGTCGGAGTTGAAGGTCACGGACCCTTGCGTGCCTGGGAAGCGCATGCAGACGAAATCGGTGCCCGGCACCTTCTTCGCCTTCAGGAACTCGCCCTTAGCCCAGTCGCCCATGAACTGCAGGCCGGCCTTGTTCTCGATGACCATTGCCGAAGCGAGGTTCCAGTCGCGACCGGAGAAGTTGTCATCGACATAGGAGCGCAGCTTCGTCATGCGATCGAAGGCTTCCTTCATCTTGTCGCCGCCGAGCGCTGCCGGGTCGAGATCGATGAACGCCTGCTTGTAGAAGTCGGTGCCGAGCGACAGCACGACGGCGTCGAAGATCGTCGCGTCCTGCCACGGCTGGCCGCCATGGGCGATCGGCGTGATGCCCTGAGCCTTGAAGTTGTCGAGCAGAGCGATGAGCTCGTCCCAGTTCGTCGGCTCCTTGCCGCCGGCCCGGTCGAGGGCGGCCTTGTTGATCCAGACCCAATTGGTCGAGTGGACGTTGACCGGAGCGGCGATCCAGTGGCCGTCATATTTCGAGAATTGCTGCAGGGCTGTCGGGATGACCTTGTCCCAGCCTTCCTTGGCAGCGGTGTCGTCCAGGTTGCCGAGCGCGCCTTCCTTGGCCCAGTCGAGAATGTCGAAGCCGAGCATCTGCACCGCAGTCGGAGCGTTGCCCGAGGTGACGCGGGCGCGAAGCACGGTCATGGCTTCCGTGCCGCCGCCGCCGGCGACCGGCATGTCGGTCCAGGAAATGCCCTTGCCTTCGAGGTCCTTCTTCAGAACGTCGAGCGCGGCAGCTTCACCGCCGGATGTCCACCAGTGCAGCACTTCCACGTTTTCTGCTGCGCGCGCGGCAGTGGCCGCCATCATCAGCGCCACAACAGCCGTCGTCGTCATCAACTTGCGCATCGTTTTCCTCCCGTTTGCAAGTTATCGAAGCGGAACCTCCTCCCGCCTCGGATATCGCACCGCCTAAGGCAGCGGCTGGCCAATTTAAAACGTTATAAATTCAGCAAGTCAAGCATTCCGCACGCGTGCGCTTCTTCACCTCAAGAAGCAATTGAAATTGCTGAATTATATGCAGCCTTAGGCTTTTCGCATCGCAACAATTCATGTCGCAGCGCGAGATTTAAAACGTTTTCATGATTCGATTGCCTAAGCGTTCGTGCCACGTTACAAAAGCCGCTCTTGACCGCCTTGAGGATGACTAGCATTGGCCGATCCCTCCAAGCCCGCCCGTTCTGAAGACAACGGCTCGCCCGCCAGACGCGGCAAGCCGACCCTTCGGACGATCGCCCAGATCACCGGGCTGGCGGTCACCACCGTTTCGCGTGCCCTTGCCGAAGCGCCACAAATCTCCGCCGACACCCGCCGGCGAGTTCGCGAGGTGGCGATCGAAATCGGCTATTCGCCCGATCGCGCCGCCCAGCGCCTGAAGACCGGCCGCACCAACGTCATTGCGGTGCTGCTCGACCCGCACGAGGAAATCCTCGGCTACGGCACCTCGATCATGAGCGGCATCGCCAAGGCGCTGCAGGGCACCTCCTACCACCTGATCGTCATGCCGAACTTCCTCAACACGACCAATGTCGAGGCGGTCAACTACATCACCCGCAACAGCATGGCTGACGGCCTGATCTTCTCGCGCACCGAACCGCTCGATCCGCGCGTCATGCTGCTTTCGGAGATCGGCTTTCCGTTCGTGACCCACGGACGCACGGAGCTTTCGGCGCCGCATGCCTATGTCGACTACGACAACTTCACCTTCTCCTATCAGGCGACCCGCCGGCTGATCGCCAAGGGGCGCCGCAAGCCGGCGCTGATCAGCGGCCCGGCCGATTTCACTTTCGGCGGCCATCTGCAGCACGGCTTCATGACCGCCGTGCGCGAGGCGGGCTGCGCCTACGAAATCCTCTCCGGCATCGATCTCGACAGCCCGGCCGGCGACATTCGCGACCGTGTGCGCCAACGGTATGCCGAGCCCGACCCGCCGGACAGTTTCATGTGCGGCGGTGAAGTCTGCGCTCTCGCCACCATCACCGGCATGAGCGATTGCGGCCTGACGCTCGGCCGGGAATATGACATCGTCGCCAAGCAGACCTCGCACCTGCTCGGTGCAATCCAGCCCCAGGTCGAGACGATCTACGAGGACCTGACGGCCACCGGCGAGGACATGGGCCGCGTGCTGCTCCAGCGCATCGGCGGCGAAACCGACGTCAGCAAGCTGCAACTGCTGCTCTCTCCACAGATCCCGGCCAACTGGTAGGCATCGGGCTGAGCCGCGCGACGACGACCGGTCGACGGCGTTCGATGACCCCGCGTCCCGTTTCGTTGTCGCGATCCCTGCCGTCATCGTTCGTCTCCTCCCATCCCCGGAGTCAGCGCGGCATCCACCAGCCGGTGCGCGCGCCGATATGCATGTTGAGCGTCTTGGTTTCGGTGTAGTCCTCGACCGCATGACGACCGAGCTCGCGGCCAAGACCGGACTGGCGATAGCCGCCGAACGGCAGCTCGGAAGCACCATCCATGAAGGTGTTCATCCAGACCGTGCCGGCGCGCACGCGACGACCGATCGTCAGGCAGGTGTCGAAGTCGCGACTCCAGACACCGGCCGACAGACCGTAGTCGATGGAATTGGCGATGCGGATCGCCTCCTCGGTGGTCTCGAAGGTCAGCACCGACAGCACCGGGCCGAAAACCTCCTCGCGGGCAACGGCCATCTCAGGCCGCACCGACGAGAGAATAGTCGGCGCCATGAACTGCCCCATGCCGAGATCGAGCACCGTGCCGCCATGGGCGACAGCGGCACCATCCTTTGATGCGGCGGATACATAGCCGGCAATCTTTTCCAGATGCTGCGGCGTGATGATCGCACCGACCTGGGTTTCCGGATCGAGCGGATCGCCGACCTTGACCTTGGCCGAGAGCGCCGCGATGCGCGCCGTCACCTCTTCGGCAATATCGTGGTGAAGGATCAGTCGCGAGCCGGCATTACAGCATTCGCCGGCATTGAAGTACGCGCCGAATACGGCCGCGTCGATGAACTCGTCGATGTTGGCGTCGGGAAAGACGATCTGCGGGTTCTTGCCGCCGAGTTCGAGCGACACCTTCTTCAGCGTCTGCGCGGCATTGGCCATCGTCAGGCGGCCGACGCCGGTGGAGCCGGTGAAGGAAACCATGTCGACATCCGGGTGCGTCGTCATCGGCGCGCCGACCTCCGGGCCGGCCCCAGTAACGATGTTGACGACACCCGCCGGCACACCGGCCGCTTCGAGAATTTCGCCGAGGATCAGCGTCGAGGCAGAGGTCAGTTCGGAAGGCTTGACCACGGTTGTGCAGCCGGCAGCAAGCGCAAAAGGCAGCTTCTGGCTGACGATCAGGAACGGGAAATTCCACGGCGTGATGATCGAAACGACACCGATCGCTTCACGCAGAACCACACCGAGCGTGCCATCGCCCAGCGTATTGTAGCTTTCGCCGTGAAGATCACGGGCAAGGGCTGCGGCATAACGCCAGATATCGGCGGCACCGCCGAGTTCGCCCTTGGCCTGGCTGATCGGCTTTCCCGATTCGATGGCGTCGAGGAAGGCAAGCTCGTCGGCGCGCGCGGCAATCATGTCGGCGGCCTTGAGCAGGATCAGTGACCGCTCGGACGCCGTCATGCGCGGCCAGGGGCCATCGTCGAAAGCACGGCGGGCAGCAGAGATCGCCCGCTCCGCATCGACGCTCGCCGCCGCCTGATAGCGACTGACGACGACGCCGTGGCCGGGCGCGACACGCTCGATCGTGCGTCCGCCGGCACTGTCGACCCATTTGCCGTCGATCAGCATCTGGAATGTGCGCACCTTGTGGTCGCCGAGTACCTTGGGTCTCACCAGAACCGTCATCACCATTCTCCCTTGAACTGGGCTTCGCGCTTTTCGGAAAAAGCGGCGACGCCTTCCCTGAGGTCGCCTGTCTTGGCGACGAGGATGGAACCCAGCGCTTCGACCGCAGCACCTTTGTCCTCGCCGTTCGCCGAGGCGATCATCAGTTTTGAAATCTCGAGCGCGGCCGGGCCGCGCTTTGCCACCCGGGCGGCATAGTCGCGCGCCGCCTGCATCACCGTTCCGGTCTCGACGACCGCATCGACCAGACCTTCGGCCTTCGCCGTCTCGGCCGAGAACATCTCGCCGCCGAGCACCATGCGCCGCACGATCTGGGCGCCGAAACGGGCAACAAGGCGCTGGGTGCCCGACCAGCCCGGAACCATGCCGAGGCTCGTTTCCGGCAGGCCAATCCTGATCTGGCTTTCCGCGATCCGGATGTCGGCCGCAGCGGCCAACTCCAGGCCGCCGCCGAGCGCATGGCCGTTGAGCGCCGCGATAACAGGCATTCTCAACGTCGCCAGCCGCTCGAACACGCGATGGCCGAAGCGCACCCAGTCATGACCGAAGGCGGCGGCATCCATGCCGCCCCAGGCCTTGATGTCACCGCCGGCGGAGAAGGCCTTGCCCTGCCCCGTCAGGATCAGCACCCGCACCTCGCGCATCACTTCCACCGTATCGCAGGCTGCAGCGAGCGCCTTCAGCATGTCGATGTCGAAGGCATTGAGTTTGTCGGGACGGGCGACGGTCATCGTCGCGATCGGGCCATCGACTGCGATCTGGATGCGTTCCTCAGACATGGGCGCCTCCCGCAAGCGCACGGGCAGCTTTGACCGGCAGTTTCAGGCCAATCGGCGCCTCGTGGAAAAGTGCTGCATCCATGGTCTTCAAACGATCGGACACCATCAGGGGAAACTCGGACTGGTCGAGGATATGAGCCTGCAGATCGACGCCCGGCGCGATTTCCGTGAGCATCACGCCTTCGGGCGTCAGCTTCATCACGCAGCGCTCGGTGACATAGGTGATGTCCTGGCCCTGTTCGATGCCGCGGCGGCCGGAGAAGGTAACGTGCTCGACCTCGTTGACGAGCTTCTTGAGCTTGCCTTCCTTCTCGATCACCAGCTTGCTGTCGGCAACGGCAAGCTTGGCGCCGGCATTGAACATGCCGGAAAAGACGATCTTCTTCGCCCGCGCGGTGATGTCGACGAAGCCGCCGGCACCGGCCGTCACATGCGGCCGGAAGGAGAGCTTCGAGACATTGACGGACCCGCTGCGGTCGATTTCGAGGAAGGAAAGCAGCGAGGCATCGAAGCCCGCACCCTGGAAATAGGTGAACTGGTAGGGCGAGGGCATGAAGGCATCGGCGTTGGACGCGCAGCCGAAGGCGAAATCCAAGAGCGGCACGCCGCCGACGGCACCCTGCTCGATCACCCAGGTAACGGCACCGTGCAGGCCTTCCTCGAGCAGGATTCGCGGCACGTTGGCCGAAATGCCGAAGCCGAGATTGACCGCGCTGCCCGTTTGCAGCTCCTGCGCCACACGGCGGGCGATGACCTTCTGGATGTTGAACTCCGGCACGCGGAAACTGTCGAGCGGACGGAAGATCTCGCCGGAGATGGCGGGATCATAGAGCGTCTGCGTCGTCTGCTTCTGGTCGGGATCGACGACGACATAATCGACGAGCACACCGGGCACACGCACATCGTGCGGCTTCAACGAGCCTTCCTTGGTGATGCGCTTGACCTGGGCAATGACGATGCCGCCATTGTTGCGGGCGGCCAGCGCCTGGTCGAGGCCGCCGAGATAGGCGCCTTCATGCTCATAGGTCAGGTTGCCGCGTTCATCCGCCGTGGTCGCGCGAATAATCGCCACCTCAGGCGCGATCGCCTTGAAATAGAGCCAGTCCTCGCCCTCGAAGGCGATCTTCTTGACCACCGGTTCGGCCGCCGCCGAGGCGTTCATGGCGCAGCCTTCGCGCGACGGGTCGACGAAGGTGTCGAGCCCGACCTTGGTCATGACGCCGGGGCGCTTGGCCGCGGCCTCGCGGTGCATGTCGAAGAGGATGCCGGAGGGAATGTTGTAGGCGGCGACTTCGTCGGCGCCGATCATCTGCCAGATCAGGGGCGGCTCGGCGCTCGACGGGCCGGAGGGATAGGAGCCGCCGATGATCTTCTTCAAGAGCCCCTTCTTGGCGATGTGGTCGACGCCCCTAATGCCGCTCATGTCGCCCGCGGCGATCGGATGCAGCGTCGTCAGGCCACGGGGATGGCCGGTCGCCTCGAAGCGTTCGCCGATCGCCTTCAGCATCAGATCCGGGCAGCCGAGACCGCTGGAGGAGGAGACGGAAACGATTGCACCGTCCGGGATCAAGGCGGCCGCTTCGGCCGGCGAGATTTGCTTGTTCATCGACATCCGTTCAAAGTCCCGTTTCGATCGGTACAGCTTGGCCGGTTGCGGCCGCCTTGACGACGGCAAGCCCTGTCGCCAGCGACCAGACACCGTCTTCGCCGGATGCCGACGGGCGGCCTTCGCCTGAGACCGCGGCATGGAAAGCGGAAAGCGCGGTTTCGTAGAGGTTGCGATGGTCGAGCAGCAGCTCGCTCTCGCCATCGGCATTGCGCAGCGTGACCGTGCCGACGGGCCTCTGCGTCATGACATTGCGACCGATCAGCGAGCCCTCGGTGCCATGCACTTCGAGGCCGGTCTCGGCGAATTTGGTGGTGAAGGCATCATGGAATTGGGCGATGACGCCGGAGCGGAAGCGAAGCACGCCCATAACGCCGTCCTCCAGCCCCTCCTTGGCCATGCCGGCGCTGTGGCTGATGGCCGCGGCTTCGATCGGGTCGTCATCGAGGACGAAGCGCAACGTATCGGCATCATGCACGGTGATGTCGAGGATGACGCCACCACCGGCATCCGGTCGCTCCAGCCGCCAGCCCTGGAGATGCGGCGGCAGATAGACCGCGTGGAAAACGCGCGCGGCAATCGGTCGACCGATCTTGCCTTCGGCGATTGCTTCGCGCATGGCGCGGTGGGTGGCTGCATTGCGCAGATGATGGTTGGTGGCAAGCACGACGCCGGCCTCACACGCCTTCAGCACCATTTCGCAGCCGTCATTCAAGTTCATCGCCAACGGCTTTTCGCAGAGCACGTGTTTGCCGGCCGCGATCGCTGCCAGCGTCTGCTCGCGATGCAGATCGTTGGTCGTCGACACATAGACGGCATCGACATCGGGATCGCCGACCAGCTCCTCGACCGACGTCACTGACTTGCCGATGCCGTTTTCGCTGGCATAGGCGGCACCGCGCTCGGCGCTGGTGCTCATCACCGAAACGACTTCGCCGCCCGTCGCGCGGATTGCGTCGATGACCCATTCGCGCGCGATCGTGCTCGCGCCGATCAGACCCCACCCAGTCATGATAATGCCTCCCTCGTTCTGCGCTCGATCGCAGCACCACAGCTCTGGCGAACGACGAGACGCACCGAACCGATGATCGATTCAGCCTCGGCCCTGCCCGCGTTGATCTGCTTCAGCAGCAATTCCGCCGCCCTCTGCCCCATGCCCTGCGGATCGACGGACACGGTCGTCAGTGCCGGCACCGCGGTCTTCGCCTCGATCACGTCGTCGAAGCCGATCACGGCAAAATCAGCGCCCGGCTCCAGCCGCCGCGCCCTGAGGCCGTCGCAGACGCCGAAGGCGACCGCGTCGTTGAAGCACAGTGCTGCCGTCGGCCGGTCGGCAAGCATCATCGCCTGCTCGATGGCCGTGACGCCGCCGGCGCGCGATGGCGCCGAACCGATGACGAGCACGTCGGCCGCATCGAGCCGCGCCTCGAGCAAGGCATCGCGGTAACCGCGCATGCGCGCCTCGAACACGGCAGTGTCGGGGAAGCCACCGAGAAAGGCGATGCGCCGATGGCCACGCGCGATCAGATGCCGCACGGCCGCCATGGCGCCGGCATGATTGTCCGACGTCAGCGAGGAGACGCCCGCATCGGCGATATCGCGAACGACAAGCACGACCGGGATGCCGCTATCGACCAAGGGCGCCAGGTCGGCAGCCTCGGTACCGCGCGCCGGCGAGATGATCAGGCCGGAGACCCCGTGCTCGCGCATGGATGCCACGACCTCGCGCTGGCGCTCGATCTTTTCACTTGTATTGGCGAGAAACTGAACGAAGCCGGCCGACTGAACCACCGCATCGACACCGACCGCCAACTCGGCAAAAAAGCTGTTGGTCAGGTCGTTGACGACGATGCCGATGATCTTGGACTTCGATTGGCGCAGGTTGGCTGCGCTGCGATTGTAGACATAGCCAAGCTCGCGAATGGTCGCATTGACCTTGGCACGGGTCACCTCGTTGACGAGCGGGCTGCCCTGCAGGACGAGCGACACGGTCGACTTCGACACGCCGGCTGCGCGTGCGATATCGACCACCGTTACCCGTTCCTTGACCAAGGCATCCTCCCAAAACATGCGGTATTTCTCACATTCATAATTGGAACGTTCCAAATCAGTCAAGAGGAAAACGGTTACATTTTTGATTCCGGCAACACAGAAGCGGAGATGAAGCAGCGCGCGCAATTGACATACCAGCAAGATATGGGCGCCATAAATTCATAATATATCTCATAATTACATATACTTAATCTCGACTTGCCGCACTCCGTCTTCTCGCCGCACCGGACCCGGAAAACAAATGGCAACAATTGCCGCTTGAAATTTGGAACGATCTAAATTATTCGAAAGCAACGGTCCGAGGAGGAGACGAAAGCCGATGACAAGCCTGACGTTGCCACGCCAAGACGGCTCATTGGAGCAATACCGACTGACGGGAATCCCGCTCGAGCGGCCGAGCACCGCCCCAACCTTCAACCGCATCGCCTACGCCGCCGCCCATATCGTTTCGGATCCGCTTCGCGATGCCGATCCCTGGGGCAATGCCGCCATCGACTGGGACCAGACCATGGCATTCCGCCATCACCTCTGGAGCCTGGGCTTCAAGATCGCCGAAGCGATGGACACGGCCCAGCGCGGCATGGGCCTCGCCTGGCCGGGCGCGCAGCAGCTGATCCGCCGCTCTCTCACGGAAGCCCGAAACGTGCCGGGGGCCGACCTTGCCTGCGGCGCCGGAACGGATCACCTTTCGCCTGCCGACACGCAGTCGCTTGACGACGTGATTGCCGCCTATGAGCAACAGATCGGTTTCGTCGAGGGTGAGGGCGGCCGCGCCATCATGATGGCAAGCCGCGCGCTTGCCCGCGTCGCCCGCTCGCCGGACGATTATCGTCATGTCTACGGCCACATCCTGCGCCAGACGAAGGACAAGGTGGTGCTGCACTGGCTCGGCGACATGTTCGACCCGCAGCTTGGGGGATATTGGGGGTCTGACGATTTCGATGAGGCGCTCGACGTGGTGCTGTCGATCATCGCGGCCAATCGCGACAAGGTCGAAGGCATCAAGATCTCGCTGCTCGACAACGCCAAGGAAGTCGCCCTGCGCAACCGCCTGCCGGAAGGCGTGCGCTGCTTCACCGGCGACGACTTCAACTATGCGGAGCTGATCGAGGGTGACGGCGTGAAATACAGCCACGCGCTTCTCGGCATCTTCGATGCGGTGGCACCCTCTGCTTCAAGGGCGCTTGCGGCACTGGCCAAGGGTGATGTTGCCACGTTCCGTGGCGTCATCGAGCCGACCGTGCCGCTGTCGCGCAAGATCTTCGAGGCGCCGACGCGGTATTACAAGGCCGGCGTCGTCTTCCTCGCCTGGCTGAACGGCCACCAGAACCATTTCACCATGCCCGCCGGCATGCAGTCCGCACGTGGCCTGCTGCACTACGCCGATGTCTTCCGGCTCGCCGACGCAGCCAACGTGCTCGATCGACCGGATTTGGCGACGAAGCGGATGCAGAGCTTTCTTACGACCCTCGGCGTCGAACAGGCCGGCTGACAACGCAAGACGGCGCCCGCGCGGGCGCCGTCAATGACCGGGGCAGGGACCTCGGTGGATTGTCTCAGAACGTCGCCGTCAGACTCATCCAGAAACGGCGGCCCTCCATCACCGTGTTGAAGTCGGTCTGCTCGACCTCCTTGTCGAGAAGATTGTAGACGGCCGCGTTCAGCGTCAGGCCTTCGCCGAGCGCATATTTTGTGCCGATGTCGACAGTGGCATAGCGGTCGTATTTCCGGCCCTGCTGGCCGTTGACCGTCACCGGCTTGCCGTTGGTGCCGATGCGCGCGCCGGCGGCGATCTCCTCGCCATGATAGTTGATGGAAGTCCAGGCTTCCAACCCCTCGACCGGCGTGAACCAATCGGCCCTGAGATTGGCCATGTGCTCCGGTGTGCGCGCCAGCGGGAAGCCGGCATAGGCTCCGGTTTGCTGCTCGGACTGCGTATAGGTGTAGCTGCCGCGCACGGTCAGGTCCGCCGTGGCGTTCCAGGTCGCCGTCAGCTCGACGCCCTGAATGACGGCGTCATCGATATTGTAGTTGTACCAGAGCCGGTAGTTCGGATCTTCGCTCCAGCGCACCGGATTTCCGGCGGCGTCTAGTACCAGCGAGTTGGAAATCTTGTCCTTGAAGTCGGTGTAGAAATAGGTGCCGCCGAGGATGACGTCGCCATTGTCCCAGACGGCACCGATTTCATAGCTCGTGCTCGACTCCGCCTTGAGGTTCGGGTCGGCGATGATGACGCCGCAGGTCCCGGCCGGTCCATAGGAGCAACCGCCGCCGCCGGTCGTGTAGGCGTAACCCGGCGCGATGCTGCGAATGTCGGGCGCGCGGAAGCCAGTGGAGATGCCGCCCTTGACCGTCAGGGTGTCGGTTGCATCCCAGACGCCATAGAGGCGCGGGCTGAGGTGATAGCCATATTCCTCGTGGTGATCGAGGCGCAGCCCGCCTGTCAGCGCGAAGCTGTCGAGCATGCGCCATTCATCCTCGGCAAAGAGCGCCCATTGCGTCGCCGAGAATTTTTCGGTGAGCCCGGGGCGCCGTCCGGGGTTCTGGTCGGAGAGCCGCGCTTCGAAGAACTGTCCGCCGGTCACCAGCATGTGGCTGCCGCCGAGGTCGAACGGGGTCGTGAACTTGCCGTCGATGACCGTGTTGCGAACCTCGGGCGCGCGTGCCTGCTTGGCGAAGCGGCCATCGGCCGGATTGTAGTTGTAGTTCCGCCGCTCCGCCCATTCCTGCAGGATCGAGAAGTCCGACGTGGTCGGCCCCCAGCGACCGGTATGGGAAAACGACCAGTGATCGCGATCATTGTCGTTGTAGGTGCTGACGGCTCTTGGGTCCGTCTCGATCGTATTGCCAACATTGGCTTCGCGCCGCAGCCTCGCGGTGCCGCCCTCGAGGAAGAAGTCGTGATCCTCGTTCGTCGTATAGGCAAGCCGCGCTGTCAGATCGTGCTCGCGGGCGCCGGTGATGCCGGACAGGAACTTGTCCTCGCCGCGTTTCAGCCCGCGCCCCCAGATCTGCATGCCGAGCGTATCCTTCAGGATCGGGCCGTTGACGTAGAACGACACCTGGCCGGAATTGCCGTAGCGCGAATGCTGCTGCACCGTCGCATCCGTGGTGATCGATCCGTTCCAAGTATCGGAGACCTTGCGGGTGATGATGTTGATGACGCCGCCCATGGCATCCGAGCCGTAGAGCGACGACATCGGTCCGCGAACGATTTCGATGCGCTCGATCGCGGCTGCCGGCGGCACGAAGCTCTGCTCGAAACCGGAATTGCCGTTGGTGCGGGCGTCACGCGTGCTCTGGCGCTTGCCATCGACCAGGATCAGCGTGTAGGAACCGGGCAGGCCGCGGATGAAGATATCGCGCTCGTTGGCAACACCCGTCACCGCAACGCCTTGAGCATCGCGAAGCGCGTCGGTCAGGTCGCGGAACGATCCTTTTTCCAGCTCTTCGCCGGTGACGACGGTGATGCTCGCCGGCGCGTCCTTGACGTTCTGCTCGAAGCCGGTCGCGGTGACGACGATCTGCTGCAGCTCCGTTGTCTTCGCCTTGTCCTTGGCTTTCTGCGCCTGCACTTCGATCGGCACGGTCAGCGCCGTGCCGGCAAGGCACGCATAGAGAAAGCGCTGCGATCGACCGAACGACCGTTGCTCGGGCCGGCGCCGGATCGGTAATGCGAATGTGCGCCGCTCGATGCCGCTATCCATCGCACTGCGTGCCCCAATGCTCATCTTTGTCCCCACAAATAACTTGAGTATCAAAGTCGACTTAGTTATTGGCGGGATAGCCGGTCAACGGCACTGTTTTAGAACCGTTCTAAATGTGAATGAGCGCAAAACACGGGCTTCGAATATGCCCGAACCGTGTTTGAGGGAAACGACAGCAATGAAGGCTCAGCCGCAGGAGACTTTGCCCCCGCACGACCGCCAGACCGACATGCGCAAATTGCGCCTGCTGCTGGCGCTCGATGCGCTGTTGCGGGAAAACAGCGTCAGCCGGGCCGCCGTCAGCGTCGGCCTCCAGCCCTCCGCCATGAGCCGGTTGCTCGCCCAGTTGCGCGAGGAATATGGCGACCCGCTGTTCCTGCGCACCGGCCACGGCCTGCGACCGACGCCCTTTGCCGAAATGCTGAGATTGCGGGTGCGCGCACTTGCCGCGGAGACGGAAGCGCTCTTCGAACAACCCGGCCGAACCGCGGCGCCGGATCAGCAGGAACAGAGTGGCTGGGAAGGGGCTGGCCTGATCGCGGCGCCACCGCTGGCGGTGCGACCAAGTCTGATGCTGGACGGCGAGCCGACGCCGGAAGCCTTTGCCGCCAAGCTTGCGCGGATCGGCGACGATGCAGCCCCGCAACGCCGGCTGGCCCGCAGCATTGCGACCATCGGCACCGGCGCCGGCCGCAGCCGGCCCTTGAGCGAAGCGGAAGCGGAAGATGCGCTGATGATCATCCTGGCCGGGGAGGCAGACCCGGTACAGATCGGCGCCCTGATGGTGGCGCTGCAATATCGCGGCGCGACCGCCGTCGAGATCGCCGGCTTCGTGCGGGCGATCCGCCGCCATGTCGGCGCTGTCGCCGTCGGCAGCGGTGCGGCAGATCTGGACTGGCCGTGTTATCTCTCGCCGAAGCTCAAGACCGCGCCGTGGTTCCTGCACGCCGCGCGCCTGGTGGCAAGTGCCGGCTACCGCGTCATGTTGCATGGCCATTATGGTCAGGAAGGCGCCGAGCGCGGCAAGCTCGAAATCGCCGCCGCTCGCGCCGGGATCGCCATCTGCGCATCGCTTGAGGAAGCCAATATCGCTTTGGCGACAACCGGGATTGCCTATCTGCCGTTACCCGCACTTTCGCCGCAGATCTATCGCCTGCTCGGCCTCTACGGGCTGATGGAAATGCGCATCCCGCTTGGCTCCGCCGTGCATCTGATCAATCCCGTGGGCGCGCGCACGAGCCTGCTTGGCGTCGCCAATTCGGCCGCCAGGACACTGAGCCGGGACATCGCCTTGCTGCTCGGCGTCAGGGACCTGACGATCCTCGGCAACACCCGCGACCATGCGGAGTTCACCCCCTATCGCCAGACGCCTTTGTTTCGGCTGGTCGCCGGCGAGGCCACGGACCTGGTGATTCCGGCCCTACCGGCGCCACCGACCGAAACGCGCACCGGCCTCAGCACCCGGGAATATTGGGAGGCGGTCTGGACCGGAGCGGCCCGCGACGAACGCGCCGAGACGACGATCATCACCACGGCAGCCGCTGCCCTTCTCAGTCTCGGCAATGGATCGGACTTCGAGGCCGCCTGCGAAACGGCGCGTGCGCTATGGTCGGGCCGATCGCGCCAGATGGCACGATACAGCGCCGCGCGTCAGACATGACGCCCAAAATGACGCTGTAACGCTTTGAACCTGCTGCATAATTCTCTCCTTAAATCGATTCCGATTTAAGGAATTATGCAGTAGACCCGCCGTCCGTCTCAGGCCGCCAGGCCCTTCTTGGCCAGCATGGCGTCCGGGCTCGGCAGCTTGCCGCGGAAAGCCTTGTAGGCATCTTCCGGATCGATCGAGCCGCCGACCGAATAGACGTTGTCCCTCAGTTTGCGCGCCATATCAGGATCGAAGGGATTGCCCGTCTCTTCGAAGGCAGCAAAGGCATCCGCATCCAGCACTTCCGACCACATGTAGGAATAATATCCGGCGGAGTATCCATCACCGGAGAAGACATGCAGGAAATGCGGGCTGCGGTGCCGCATCACGATCGACTTCGGCATGCCGATCTTCTCGAGCGTCGCCGCTTCGAGCGCCATCGGTTCACCCTGTGTTTCCGCCGTGTGATAGGCCATGTCGACCAGTGCGGACGACGTGAACTCGACGGTCGTGAAGCCGGAATTGAAGGTGCGTGCAGCAAGCACCTTGCCAAGCAGCGCCTCGGGCATCGGTTCGCCGGTTTGGTAATGCACCGCGTAGCGCTTGAGGATATCCGGCACCGTCAGCCAATGTTCGTAGAGTTGCGACGGCAGTTCCACGAAGTCTCGCGAGACGCCCGTACCGGAAACCGAGGGGTAGGTGACGTTGGATAGCATGCCATGCAACGCATGCCCGAACTCGTGGAAAAGGGTGCGCGCATCATCGAGCGACAGGAGCGCGGGCTTGCCTTCAGCGGGCTTGGCAAAGTTGCAGACGTTGTAGATGATCGGCAATTCGCCGACTGCGCCGTTCTTCAGCGTCAGCTTGTGCTGCGACTGGAACGAGCTCATCCACGCGCCGGAGCGCTTCGACGAACGCGCGAAGTAATCGCCGAGGAACAGCGCCACAAGCTTTCCGGCTGCGTCACGGATCTCGAAGACGCGCACATCAGGGTGGTAGCCGGCAATCCCCTGCTTTTCCGTCGCGGTGATGCCGAACAGGCGCTGGGCAACGTCGAAGCAGGCGTCGATGATCTTTTCGAGCTGCAGGTAGGGCTTCAGCTCGCCTTCCGAAAAGTCGAACTTTTCGGTGCGCAGCTTTTCCGCATAGTGGCGCCAATCCCAAGGCATGACGTCATGATTGCGCCCTTCCGTCGCGATCAGCGTGGCAAGATCCGCCTCTTCCTCGCGGGCACGGGCAACCGCCTTTTCCCAGACCTGCATCAACAGGCCGTTCACGGCTGCCGGTGTCTTGGCCATGGTGTCGTCGAGCTTCAGCGCCGCATAGTTGGCGTAGCCAAGCAGCTTGGCCTTCTCGGCCCGCAGCGCCAGCGTTTCGGCGATATGGCCGCGATTGTCGGTTTCGCCACCATTCTCGCCGCGGGCGATCCAGGCGCGGAAAGCCTGTTCCCGAAGCTCGCGATTGTCGGAGAAGGTCAAAAACGGCTCGATGATCGAACGCGACAGCGTCACCGCATATTTGCCTTTTTCGCCGCGGTCGCTGGCGGCAGCGGCCATGGCGTCGCGCAGAAAATCCGGCAGACCGGCCAGATCCTCGTCACTCTCCAGGAAGAGCGCCCAGTTCTTCTCGTCGGCAAGCACGTTCTGGCCGAACTTGGCGCCGAGGCCGGCAAGCGTCTCGTTGATCGCCGCCAGCCGTTCCTGCTCATCCTTCGCGAGCTTCGCGCCGGATTTGACGAAACCTTTCCAGTGCCGCTCCAGCACCCGCGTCGCCTCCACATCGAGACCGAGGCTTTCGCGGTTCTCCCAGAGCGTGTCGATCCGCTTGAACAGCGCGGCATTCATGCCGATCTTGGAGTAATGCCGCGACATTTTTGGCGCGATGTCGCGTTCCAGAGCCTGAATGGTTTCGTTGGTATCGGCACCGGCCTTGTTCCAGAAGATCGAGGATATGCGCGACAGCGCATCACCAGCGATCTCAAGCGCAATTAAGGTATTTTCGAATGTCGGCGCATCAGCGTTTCCGGCGATTTCGTCGATCTCCGCCTCATGTGCCCGGAAGGCCGCCTCGAAGGCCGGCGCAAAATCCGTGTCCTTCACCAGATCGAAGCGGGGCAGGCCCTCATGTCCGGTCCAGGTCGTCAGGGCAGGGTTGAGCGGGGTACTCGCGGTCATGGAAGGTCCTTTCGCATGCGGATGCCGGCCAGAGACCGGGAGGGAACGCCCGTGAAGCCGGAGGCATGCCGGGCGGAAGAGCTTGAGGTGGTTGCTGGCGGCCTTGGCGTCAAGGCTTGGGCGTCACCGCTTGGGCATCACGGCTTGCGCAGACCGAGAAGCCCGGGGGCAGCGTGCCACACGGCCTGGACGGCAAAGCCGATGAACAGCAAGCCCGAAAGCCGGACGATCGCCAGCTCATGGCGGCGATAGAAGCGCCGAACGACCGAAGCGCCGATGATGACGATCAGAATCAGGTCGGCAACGAGAAAGCCAATGAGCGAGACGCCGAGCAGCATCGGCAAGGCGTCGAATTCCAATGCGTTGGCGGAGCCGGCGAGCAAAGCGGTAAAGGTTGCGAGCGCCACCGGATAGCCCTTCGGGTTGGTCAGGCCGAAGATCAGCCCGCGCCGGAGCGGCCGCTCCACCGTGATCAGCGCCCTGTTTTCGCCCGTCGGCCGGGCGCGCAGGGCGGTCCAGCCGATCCAGCCGAGATAGAGGCCACAGAAGAGACCGAGAATGTCGAAGATCGTGGTGCCGACCGAGCGCGCGCCGACAATGGCAACGAGCGCAAGCGTCGACCAGAGGATATCGCCGGCGAGATGACCGCCCATGAACAGCGCACCGGCCTTGCGGCCCTGACCGGCACCGATGCCAAGCAGGGCGAGAAAGGCCGGCCCGGGAATGAGCGTGTAGGAGAGGGCGGCGAGAAAGGCACCGATCAGCAGCGTCTCGGACATGGCAGGTCCCCGGTTAAGTCAACGGCCATTCGATCCGCAGCCGGCGATTCCGTCAAGCGGAAAGGCGAGCGTGAGCGAACGCCAAAAGGGAGTCCGTGACAGAACCTTGTATTTGCTGGCGCGCGGCTGCCTCGTGACGGTCGGGCGTGTCGGCGACAAGACGCGCTTCGACGGAACATTGGCGGCGCGAACGGCGTGTTCTAGCAACGGAAGCCACCGACCCGGAGGTTGCCGAGGATGAGGGCATTGATGCTGGCGCCGAGAAGCGTCGCGATCTCGAGAGTGAGCAGACGCATGGTCCTGACTCTTCTGTGCATGTGCGCTGACGGCTGCAAGTCGTGAAGGTGAGAACTCCACCCTTTCGGCCTGCGCGCTGTTTCTCCGGCAACGGGCGCGGGACAGGGATGTTGGCGCACAATTCTTTCGTCGCGATGATTTCCCTCGATACGAAGTTGCGCTAAGACGCGCGCGAGTTTTCCCCGCGAGAAGGACTTTCCATGACAGTGCGCAATCTCTTCCTTCTGCCCGGCGACGGCATCGGCCCGGAAGCCATGGCGGAAGTCCGCAAAATCATCGCCTACATGAATGCCGAGCTTGGCAGCGGCTTCGTGACGGACGAAGGCCTTGTCGGCGGCTCAGCCTATGACGCCCACGGCCAGGCGATTTCGGAAGGGGACATGGCCAAGGCGCTTGCCGCCGATGCCGTGCTGTTTGGCGCCGTCGGCGGTCCGAAGTGGGATGCCGTGCCCTATGACGTCCGTCCGGAAGCCGGTCTCTTACGGCTGCGCAAGGACCTCAAGCTGTTCGCCAACCTGCGCCCGGCGATCTGCTACCCGGCCCTTTCCGCCGCCTCGTCGCTGAAGCCGGAACTGGTCGAGGGCCTCGACATCCTGATCGTGCGCGAGCTGACCGGCGGCGTCTATTTCGGCGAACCGAAGGAAATCATCGATCTCGGCAACGGCCAGAAGCGCGGCATCGACACCCAGGTCTACGACAC
>NZ_MBST01000055.1:0-8752 GCF_001695865.1 Ensifer sp. LC384 | reverse complement strand
GTCGAAGCGGCCTATGGCGGCAACTATCGGCGGCTCGTCGAGGTCAAGCGGCGGTATGACCCTGAGAACCTGTTCCGCATGAACCAGAACGTGCGGCCGATCGAAGATCAAGGGGCGGCATGAACCGCACCGCTTGCTTCCGGTGCGAGGCGCTTCTCTAAGGGGACTGGAGAATGAGAGGATTGATGCTCACAAGCGAACTTGTTGCGTGTGTCCAGCGTTTCGAGCCCGATCCCGGCGTTCAGCCAGGCACCGTTCCACTCGCCGAAGAGGACTATGAAAGTATTCTTGGCTGCTTGCTGGCGACACGGCCACTCGGCCCATTGTGGCTCTTCGCCTATGGTTCTCTCATCTGGAAACCCGAAGTGACGCATGCGGAGGAGCGCGTTGCCACAGCACCGGGCTGGCATCGTGCATTCTGCCTCAAGCTCCTGCGCTGGCGCGGCACGCCCGAGCGTCCCGGCCTGATGATGGCCCTGGATCGCGGCGGTTCTTGCAAAGGCGTGATCTATCGGCTGCCGGAAGAGGGGCTGCGTGAGCAGTTGTCCAAGCTCCTGCGTCGCGAGATGAGTGTCAAATGGCTACCGGACGGCGGGCGGCCGGTCACTACAAATGCCGTCCGTTGGATCAGTGTGACGTGCGGCAAGGAGGCCATTTCTGCAGTCGCATTCGTCGCCAATCCCAACGGCGGAGCCTATGCCGGCAAGCTCGGCTTGGAAGATGTGGCGCGAACTCTCGCCACTGCGGCGGGACATTGGGGTTCGTGCGCGGAGTACCTCCGCAATACGGTCATCCATCTCGAGAGTCGAGGTATCCGCGACGGCAATTTGTGGCGACTACAGAAGCTGGTTGCCGCCGAAATCGCCACCTCGCGTAAAACGGGAAGATTGCGATCGAACCCCGGCCGTCACACTGAACGCTAGGGAAAATACCGGGTTCGATTTCAAAGAACAGCGGCCTTGAAAGCTATCAGACCAATGTTGCGTTGCGCTCGTTCCAGTAGATTCGCGTACTGCGGTTGCAGGTACAAACCACAGTTTGCGCCGGTTCATTTCTCGGGAACGCCGGCACGGATCAAACCAGCAATAACGTCCTGCAGATGCGGGAGACGACGAGAAACCGGCAGGGCGGCATGCCGCGCGATCGTGAAATCGGGCTGCAGTTCGAGGAACCTGCGCGCCGCCCAGCGGGCCGTCGCAAGGTCGTCGGCCAAGGCCGACCAAGACGCCAGCATGCGATAGGCCCACGTCACGTTTGGATGCCGGGTGACAACATCCTTGGCAATTTCGGCCGCTTCCTTCCAGCGCCCCTCCAGCGAAAGCGTCGCACCCACGCCCATACTCATATTGAATGCGAAGGGATCCAGCGGGCTTAGTGCCATGGCCCTTTCGAAGCGGGCGCGGGCGTCTTCCGGCTCGTTCTGATAAATACCTGCCCACCCGAAGCGATTCCAGGCCCAAGCGTTGTTCGGGTCGAGCGACAAGGCGGCCTTAATGAAGGTGAGACCCTTCTCGGTATCTCCCGCAAGACTGGCGGCGGAACCACACGCCGTCAGCGCGGTCGGATCATTGTCGATCAGGCCGGTTGCCTTTTCCACCTCATCCAGCGCTGCGGCGATCGTGCCGGCGATATCATCCGTCCAGAGATATTGTGCTGACAAGGCAAGGCACCATGCCAGCAGCGCATGCGCCCGGCCGTAGTTCGGGTCGAGGACGATCGCTTGTCGCAGGATCGCGACGGCCTCCTTCATGGATTCGGAGTTCTGGCCCCACAATTTGGGAAAGGCCCGCATCACCAGATCATAGGCGTCGAGATCCGCCGGCAGGGTACTCCTGGCCGCCTCGATTTCGGCCAGACGGACTGCAGGATGAAGCGCACCGGCAACCTGGGCGGCGATGCGGTCCTGGAATGCGAACAGTTCCGACGTATCTCCCTCGTATCGATCCGACCAGAGTTGGTTTCGTGACCGTGCATCCACGAGCTGCACGGAAATACGCAAGCGGCTGCCGCCACGCCGCACGGTGCCCTCCACGACATAGGCCACGCCGAGTTCCTCGCCGACCTCGCGCACGTCGATGAAGCGGCCCTTGTAGACGAAGGCGGACTGCCGGGCGATCACGAAGAAATCGCGCACACGCGACAGCGCGGCGGTTATCTCCTCAACGACCCCGTCGACAAAGTAGCCATCATCCTCGCCACTCAGATTGTCGAAGGGCATGACAACGATCGAGGGCTGATCACGACGCCTGCGGGGCACAGATATAGAAGCCTGTGTGGGAACAGCCGGTGCGGGCGAATACGCCGCGGCAAGGTTCTGATCCGGCGTTCCATCGATTTGCCTGGAAAGCAAGGCACGCGTGGCTTGCTCCGGCTCCACGCCCAGATCGCGGCGCAGGACTTCCTGGCACAGCAGGTATTGTCGTAGCGCTGCATTCGCCTTGCCGCGATTGAGGTAAATTCGGATCAGGGCGCGATGCGCCTCCTCGGCGGACGGATCGGTTTTCAAAAGCCGCTCCGCCAGACGCTCGCAAGCCAGCTCTTCAAGCAGGCCTCCGCGCGGCGCCGCGAGGCTGAGACGCTCGACCAGTTCAAGCGCGGCGCGGCGGTAGCCCATCCTGTAGGGGGCAAACCATTCCACCCCGTCCGATGCAGGTTCGGCGCCGAGCAGATCGCCAACGTAAAGGTCAGCAGCAAAGGCGAGAGCCGCGGTGTCGTTTGCCGAGGTCTTTTGATCGAACAGCCAGACATCGACATCGTCGTTGCTCGCGGTCAGCACGAGGTTGTCGTTGTCGCTGGTGATAAGAATCGCAGATCTATTACCCGACGGAAACACCCGCCTGATGTCCACTAACGCCTGACGCAAACTATTGCGCGCCTGTGTCCCGCCGCGATCCGGCCAGAAGGCTTCGGCCAGTGCCTCCCGCGTTCGACCCTTCTTGCCAGCCAGCACAAGCGCCGCGAAGACCAAGGTGGCCTTGCGCGTGGAAAAACGGACCGCCTGACCTTGCGGGGATACGAGATCGAAACCGCCGAACAACCGGACACGCATGGGAAAGCCTTTGTTGCCCGCAGTCACGATAGCACTTGCGGCTGGCGTTTTAACGCAAATTTAGCGCCGTTGACGCCGGCAAGGACGATTTCTTCACGCCTGGACGAATGGTGGTCAAGCGCTGGCCTGCGAATGTTGTCCCATCGAAATTCTAAAGCGGGAGACCAAGATGGCACATTTTCAGTCCAGTGCGGGGTTCGGAAGCCGTAGCTTCAGCAAGACGCTCGACGAGTATCTCGCCTCGACCCTTGCAAAATTGAACGCATGGCGGCGCGATACGGCACAGCGCCGAGCGATGGCGGAATTGAGCGGCGACACATTGCGCGACGTCGGCCATGCGCCTGATATCGCGCGGAAGCCCGTCATCGAGGTCGAAGCGGGCCTGATGAGCAAGCTGATGTCCATGCGCTGAGGGCAAGCTGGGCGCGTTGCCACAACAATGCGGTCGATCGTAGAGAATTACAGGGATTGGCGTGTCGCTTGCGTCCAGCAAGGCACGGACAAACAATGCGCCATGTCACAGGTTCAGACACAACAGAATGGCCAGCGTGTGCTTGCGATCGAACTCAGCGCGCCTAGTGGTAACACGGTCCCGTAACGCTCGTTTTGCCCTTTGGGCCCGCACTCGACGCCGGCGTGACGTTCCAGATCGATGAGAAGCATTGGGAAGTTGTCAGGCCAACTCAAGGTGAGAGTCTTTCGCCCCCTGTTCGATCAACGGCGCGGGAGACTTCCATTGCCGGTGGGAAGCGTTAAGCCGGCGCGCCACGATATCGTGGTTGAGCCACTGGATGGGCCCGGAGGGATCTGAGGACTCGCCAAAAATTAGCTGCCCGGTCGCCTCCACCACGAGAGCACTCAGGAGGTCGCTGATCATCGCCTTACTGTCCCGATGCATCTGCGTGATCTCGTTGGATGTGCCGATGGTCAGATCGGACTGTGCCTGGCTGTTTGCCATGGGCCACGCCGAGAAGTCGTAAAACGGACGCATGACCTCGTTGGCCTGCATATCGGTAATTTTTTGGAATACATCCTTCATCGTGAAGCCGTCTGCCAGAAGCTGCCCGCAAGCCTGCCATTGGTCCTCTGCCCAGTGGCCACCGTTCTCTTTCTTCAAGGCGAGTAGCAGCGGTATCAGGGGAAGCTCGATACCCGTAAATACGTCGGACGAATTGGTGCGGATTTCGGGACAGTTATAGACGGTTGCCTTGACACCTGCTGCCCAGGCTTCTTGCGCGATGCATTCGAGCCGCATCTTGGCGTAACCTTGGGTGTAATTGGTGTAGGTCTGCCAACGATAACTCCCGTCAATCAGGACTGCCGTTCCATGGTAACCGTAGGCGGTATACCGGACCTGACCACCCGATGCCTCTACGCGCTCCCGGATCGCCGTGCTGAAGTCGATAAGATGTCGAAAGGTGATTGCGGAGACTTCGTCGAAATTCTGCAGGATGAGCTTGCCCATATCGCTGTCGACCAGGGATTGCGACGACATGTGGCGGGGGCCGCGCCCCTTGTAGATTCGATTGGCAACGACCAGGAATACCTTCGCTTTTGGGATGCCTCCGGCCATTGTATGGGCGAAGAAGACATTGCGGCCGTCGGCAATCATACCGTCAAGAACGGCCATGACCTGCGAAAGTGAATTCGTGAACCGCGAGGTGGCGATGTCCCGGCACTGCTCAACGTAGTCCCAGTCGAGCGTGTCATGTTCCCAACTCTCCAGCGTCATGGTCGCGAGGAGATCAGTCGGAGTCGGGCCTCCTGCCGGAGCGTCGAGATCGAAGCCAGCCATAAGAGGTATGTTGATGATCCTGCCGCCCAGTCGCCCCTCGGCGGCAGAGAGTTCCTCGGCGTCCAGAGGCCGCAATGCGTTGTTCTCGTCGCGCCGCCCGACGGTGATCCCCACGATCTCCATTCCAGCCCGCCGGGCTTCTTCGAGCAAGCCAGTTGCATATCCGCGACCGAATAGTTCGCCGAAGAGGACGAAAACATCACCTTTACGAAAGACGTTGTTTTCAGCGATGCGATTCAATGCGACCGGGTTTTCCATGCTTTCAGCTCTTTGGTCCGTTAGTCGTCGAGCGATGGCTTAGACAAGCCTCAATAGTCACATGACCGCACTGACCCGTAATAGGAAGTCATTTTACGTGACCGTTCATTTCAAAGCGTGAAGTCCCGTTTCCGAAACGAAGTCTTCACCGACATGCGGCCTGGCGCTGTAGCGGCCCGCATCGGTCTCCTTGCGCTCCTAGCCGCGCGCAGGTTTGCGTCAACCTCCTCGACCCAAAGGGGCTTTTGATGCGCGCATGATCCACCCGGTTGCCAAAAAACCATAATTGCTTCACCTAGATCGTGCATCGACACTTGGCATTAAGAACTGGATCAACGCTGAATGCGCATATCATACGTCTTCCTTGGTGCATTTCTTGCAATCGTACAGTCCGCATATGCTGAAGTCGCCTCACCGCCTGTTTTGGAGCCGCTAAAGCAACAGGCACAAGCCGCTCAGCTGAGTGCAAAATTTCTCACGCGTTTCGGCTACAAGCCCGTTCCGCTCGACGACGCCTTGTCGGCCAGGATCATGGATCGGTTCATCAAATCACTTGATCCGGACCGCGTGCTCTTCCTGCAAGCGGATATCGACAGGTTCATGTCTGACCGCAGCGAGATCGACGACGCCATCGAACGGAAGAACTTGAAGATCCCGTTTGCGATCTTCAACGTGTATGGGAAGCGCGTTGTCGACCGCATGAACTACGCGCGCAGCTTGTTGAAGCAGGACTTCGATTTCGGTGCGCAGGAAAACTATTCCGTGCTGCGCGATAAAGCGCCTTGGCCGCAGTCGGAAGCCGAGAGCAATGAGCTTTGGCGCAAGCGCGTAAAAAGCGACTGGTTGCGGCTGAAACTGGGCGGCAAGACCGACGCGGCCATTCGCGAAACGCTCGACAAACGATATGCAAACGCTCTCGAGCGCGCTTATAAATATAAAAGCGATGACGTTTTCCAGTCGTTCATGAACGCCTACACAACGTCGGTCGACCCGCACACGGACTACTTCGGCGCGGCAGCTTCGGACGCTTTCAATATCGCGATGAAGCTTTCGCTGGTCGGTATCGGTGCGGTACTGCAGGAACGCGACGACTACACGACGATCCGTGAGCTCGTGCCTGGCGGGCCGGCGCAGTTGTCCGGCAAGCTCTCGGTCGGAGACCGCATTACCGGCGTGGGTCAAGGCAAGGATGGGGCGATAAAAGAAGTCGTTGGCACGCGCCTTGATGAAGTCGTGCAAATGATCCGCGGGAAGAAAGGGTCCGTCGTGCGCTTGGACATCCTGCCGGCGGATGCCGGAGCGGATGCCACCCATCGCGTCGTCAGCCTGGTGCGCGATAAAATCAGCCTCGAAAAGCAGGCGGCCCAGAAGGCCGTGCTGTCTGTGAAAGTGGGCGAAGCCACGCGTAAAATCGGGGTGATTACTCTGCCGGCATTCTATGAGGATTTTGAAGCCCGGCGCAAAGGAGACAAGGACTATAGAAGCGCCAGCCGCGATGTCGGAAAGCTCCTCGACGAACTGAAGCAAGAAAAAGTCGACAGCGTTCTCATTGACGTGCGCAACAATGGCGGCGGTTCACTGGAGGAGGCGATTGATTTGACCGGCCTGTTCATCGGCAATGGCCCGGTCGTTCAGCAACGCGGTAGCGACGGTAAGGTCGCGATAAGAAGCTCTGATTTTCCCGCGCCTGTCTGGACAGGCCCTGTGGCTGTCCTGATCAATCGCGGGTCGGCGTCGGCTTCGGAGATTTTTGCCGCGGCAATCCAAGACTACGGTCGAGGTGTGATCGTTGGCGAACCCAGTTTCGGTAAGGGCACCGTTCAAACTGTCGTCAGTCTTGACCAGATGGTTCGCAACAGCAAACCCGAGTTCGGTGAGCTGAAAGTGACGATTGCGCAGTTTTTCCGGATCAACGGCGGCACGACGCAGCTGCACGGCGTGACGCCTGATATCACCTTGCCGGGACTTTCCGATCCGACAAGGTTTGGCGAGACCAGCTATGACAATGCCCTGCCGTGGGCGCAAATCAAGCCGGCGAACTATGCGCCTGCCGACACTGTAGTGACGTTGCTGCCGACACTGCAAAGCCGCCATGATGCGCGGGTTGAGAGCAATCCGGATTTCCAACGCCTGTTAAAAGACATTGCGGAGTTGAAAGCGCAGCGCGAGAAAGGGGTTGTCTCCCTCAATGAAGCCGAACGTCGCAGAGAATTGACTGCTCAAGAAAATCGACTCAAGTCTCGTGCGCAAGTAAGCGATGGCGAAAATACTGGTGAAGATGATGGCCTCAATGCAAACGAGCGTAGCCTGAGTGCTGATATTGCCATTGAGAATGCCCGCAAGAACGCAAAAGACGTCTTGCTGGACGAAGCCGCCGCCATTCTTGCCGATGAGGCGGACTTGCAGCAAGGCGTGCTGAAGGCGGCCACAAAACAATCGGAAAACACGGACGGAAATTAATCATACCCGGCCGGCGCAACAGTATGCGCAGCTTTTTCAGGCCTGGTTGGGTCGTTGCTGCGACGCGGCGCCATCGGGCCGTTATTCGCCGGTGGCGGCATCTTTTATTTTGACGGTGTCAGTCGGTCCATTCGACAGAGCCATGGACTGACTGTCTTTTTCGTCAACGAGCCTCCCGTTTTCGGTTCGGTCCGGTTGGCGCACCCTAGAGCGTTTCCAGTGTGGACGGAGTCGCAGAAACGCTCTATCTCTTTGTTTGTACGCATTTCCTGACGAAAAACCGCTTCGCACTTTTCCTGGAAAGGCTCTAATGAACCGACCTGAGTGTCCTGCACCTACGCCGATGTGTAGGCCGTCTTGACGGTGGTGTAGAATTCGGCGGCATAACGACCCTGCTCGCGCGAACCATGGGAGGAGCCCTTGCGGCCGCCGAAGGGCACGTGGAAATCGACGCCGGCGGTCGGCAGGTTGACCATCACCATGCCGGCCTCGGCCTGGCGCTTGAAATGCGTCGCGTGCTTGAGGCTGGTGGTGGCGATGCCCGACGACAGCCCGAACGGCGTGTCGTTGGCGACGCTGAGCGCCTCGTCATAGTCCTTCACCCGGATCACCGACGCGACCGGTCCGAAGATTTCTTCGCGCGAGATGCGCATCGCATTGGTCGCCTCGGTAAACAGTGCCGGCTGCAGGTAGAAGCCGGGCGTGTCGCGCTGCAGCAGCTCGCCGCCGAAGGCGAGCCTGGCGCCTTCCTGCTTGCCGATGGCGATATAGTCGGTGTCCTGGTTGAGCTGGCTCTGGTCGACCACCGGGCCGATATGGGTGCCGGCCTTCAGCGCATCGTCGATGACGAGACCCTTCATGCGCTCGCCCATCGCCGCCACGAAGCGGTCGTGAATGCCGTCGGTGACAATGATGCGCGACGAGGCGGTGCAGCGCTGGCCGGTGGAGAAGAAGGCGGAGTTGACGGCGGCTTCGACGGCAACACCGAGATCGGCATCGTCGAGCACCACGAACGGGTTCTTGCCGCCCATCTCCAGCTGGTACTTGCGATTGTGCTCGACCGAGGCCAGTGCCACGCGTTTGCCGGTGCCGGTCGAGCCGGTAAAGGTGATCGCCTGGATGTCGGGGCTGTCGAGCATCGTCTGGCCGACGATGGAGCCCTTGCCCATCACCAGGTTCAACACGCCCCT
>NZ_MBST01000054.1:0-11132 GCF_001695865.1 Ensifer sp. LC384 | reverse complement strand
TTGACGTATCGATGCCGATACGGATAATCTTGTCCACGGACGGCTCCCTTTGTTTGAGATCTTCACGACTCACTCTGGCACGTTTCGATGCCGTTCGGGGGCCGTCCACCCCAACACATGAGCCCCCAGAAGCTGCGCATCGAGGAAACGGGGGTCGACTGCGGCTGCTTTCCCAGTTGCGGCTCCACCAGTGCAACACCTGCCTTCCGGTGATTAGTACATCCCTCTCCGAGACTGTCATTACCCAGACATTGACAATGCCGCGCCGGGACGCACTGATCACTATTAACTTCTTGTAAAAAATAGCCGCTGCGCGTTCATGTCTCAACTGAGCGGGACGTCCGATGGTGACGGGCCGATTCGCGTTGATCATCACCGCTGGTTTGTGAGCCTTGCCAGCAATCGCTTGGCGTCCTCCTCAAGGCCGGCACAGACGGTCTGAAACTCCTCGATCAGCTCCGGCCGACGCGGTACTTCCATTCGGAACTTGTCAAGTGCCTCAGCCGCGAGCGCATAGGCTTCGAAGAGGTCGTCAAGTTCGCGGTTCTTGATCGTGCGAAGTTGCTTCCGATGTTGCGGCAGGGCGGGCTCGGCCCTTTCGACCGTATGCCGTGTTTTCCGTCTCTTGAGACCATATTTTCGGGGCTGGAGAGTCCCATTTTTCCGTGCTGGAAGCCCGCCGGGGTAGAATGCAAGCAGCAGATCGGTCGGCTACGGTGGAAACGCCGTGTAGGTAAGTTTGCATCTCGATCGTACCCGACACAGACTTCCGTATTGGGTGGATTGTCGCCATACGAGCTTCGGTGCCAGAATGACCAGTACGCTGACGAAAGGACGTTCGCCCTGTCAAATAGTGACCGCGTGGCAACTTCGCGGAGGATAGTGATGACCCTTCCCAGCTACGCAATCAACCAGGCAACTTTCCCGGAGATGTACGAGCGGTGGCTCGTTGACCCTCTCTTTCGGCCGTGGGCCGAAATGACTTTCGAGGAGTTGGAACTGTCTCCAGGCGATCGTGTCCTCGATATCGCTTGTGGTACAGGAATAGTCGCACGCGTCGCAAAGGACCGCCTCGGCGACGCCGGATACATCGTCGGCATCGACATCAGTTCGGATATGCTCGCCGTTGCGCGCGCTGTGGCACCGCGCATCGACTGGCGCGAGGGCAATGCCAGCGCACTACCTCTTCGCAACGGAGAGCAGTTCGACGTGGTCGTCTGCCAGCAAGGAATGCAGTTCTTTCCTGAAAAGCCCGCGGCGGCAGCGCAGATGCGGCGGGCCCTGGCAAAGGGTGGCAGGCTGGCGGTGGCGACGTGGCGCTCTGACGACGAAATACCGTTCTTTCGAGAGTTGCGCCGCGTTGCGGAGCGCCATCTGGGCGCCATCACCGATCAGCGATACAGCTTTGGAGACGCAGCCGCGCTTGAGGCGCTGCTTCGGGGCGCCGGTTTCGATGAAGTCCAGTCAAGGAAGATATCCCGCACCATCCGTTTCACCGACGGCGCACCCTTCTTGCGATTGAATACGATGGTGCTGGTCGGCATGAGTGGTGCCGGCAAAGCCATGGCCGATGAGGAACGCAAGCGCGTCGTGGAGGAGATCGTGAGCGAGAGTGCGCCCGCGCTGCAGCAATACAGCGACGGATCGGGACTCGCTTTCGAGCTCAGAACCAATCTGGCGACAGCCAGGGTATAAAGTGCTTCCGCACCCCTTATCCCGGATGGCGTTCTAAGTGGGGCCAATCTGGGCAACCGCAGGTGGCGGCGGGTTTCTCGCACAGATCCGCCGCTCCCGAACAGGTCGATGAAGGACAATGACGGTTCGATTGTTCCTGTTCCCATCCGTCGCGGTTGGGTGGATTGCCGGCTTTCGCTTCCAGCGCTTCAAAGATCGTTTGTGTGCCGGATTTCCGACGTCCCACAAACTCAGTGCCTGGACAGCGGTGGCTCGCACCAGCCCGGGACCTGACGAGAGGTTCGCGCAATCATCGGCCCTGCAAACTCTGATTGGCGCTCAACCTGTATGTGGATGTTCCAGGCTCTTGCGTGCGGTGATGATGAGCGATGGCATGTCGAACTCGATGGTGCCTCGATCGATCACGAAGGGTCGCAAGGCCGTCTTCGACTCCTTGAGGAGCCGAGCAAACTCTTCGTCGGTGAGCACGCCGCCAAGCGTCCACACGCAGGCACGCTCGGTAGACACAAGCGCATCGATCGACTCGAATTGAACCTTTCCGTTACGTTGCACGACACGGGCATCATCAATGGCGGCCTCTCGGCAGATATCGTGCAGCAGCTTGGCATCGCCAAGAATGAAGGGCGTGCGGAAGGCGTCGCCGACCCGTTTGCCGAACAGCCGATCCAGCAATTGCGCAAAGGCGTTATAGCCCGGCGAGTTCTCGATTGCATCGCATATGGCAACCGCCAACCTGCCGCCCGGCTTTAGAACCCGCATCATCTCGCGCAGGGCCTGTGGCTTGTGCTGGAAGAACATCAGGCCAAACTGGCTGACGACAGCGTCGAAGCTGCTGTCTGCCAGCGGCAGGGATTCGGCCGTGCCTTCCAGCCATTCGACCTGCACAGGCTTGCGACGCGCCACTGCCAGCATCTCGGGATTGGCGTCCAGTCCGACGACCGAACCCGTCCGCCCGACAATGTCGGCTACCGCAATCGTGAGCGCGCCGGTGCCGCAGGCCACGTCGAGCACGCGCTCGCCCTCACTCACTTCCGCTTCCGCAGCGACCACGGGGCCCCATCGAGCAAAAAGCGCCGGCACGAAATGGGCATCATAGACTTCGGCAGGACTGCGCACATCCTCGAGCGTGTTCATGGTCTTGTCTCCAACCCGATCCGCAAGCTGGCACATCCAGTGGATATGCCGGCATACACAGGCTATCCTTGCGCTTGGTACAAGCCCATGATCATACGTCTTTGTCGCTTGCCGCATCGTCCACGATCTTACGTCGCGACCGGCCGGCCGGCACTGTGACGGAGGTGAAGCCGCCCGTTTCGCGAGCTACACATGGCGCGGACCCGCTTTCGGACGTCCTGCGCACGGTCAAGCTCATGGGGGCGCTGTTCTTCCTGGTGGATGCGTCCTTTCCTTGGGGAGTGGAGGTGCCGCACACGGATGCGTTCTCTTCCATCCTCCTGCCGCGCGCCCAGCATGTGGTCTCTTATCACATCATTTTAAAAGGCTCGGGCTGGGCGACTATACCTAACGTGGCGTCTACCTGGTTTGAGGCGGGCGACATCCTCGTGTTCGCGCATGGCGACCCTTATGCGATGCTCAGCGCGCCGGACCAGCCGCCTGAATTCGATGCGGCTGCGACACTGGACTTTTTCCAGGACATGATGACCGGCAAGCTGCCCTTCGTGATCCGCGAAGGCGGCGGTGGCGAGCCGCGCAGCGAATTCGTGTGCGGCTATCTCGGCTGCGACATGCGCCCTTCAATCCCTTGCTCTCCACGCTGCCCCGCCTCCTGCGCGTCAAGCGGCCTGAAACCGAACGCGACGACCTGCTGGGTCGGCTGATCGACCTGACCCTTGCCGAAGCGCGTCGACCGCGGGTTGGCGGCGAGTCCATTCGCTTGCGGCTGGCCGAGCTCATCTTCGTCGAGGTGATGCGTCAATATCTGGAAACCCTGCCGAGCCATGAAACGGGCTGGCTATCGGGCCTGCGCGATCCCGTTATCGGCAAGGTCCTAGGGATGCTCCACGAGGAGCCGGCACATCCATGGACGCTGAACGAGCTAGCGCGCCGGGCCGGAATGTCGCGCGCGGCGCTGGCCTCGCGCTTTGCGCATCTGATTGGCCATGCACCGATGCAGTATCTGACGTTGTGGCGCATGCAGATCGCCGCTCGTTTGCTTGCCGAAAGCTCCATGAAGGTGGCCGCGGTAGCCGGCGAGGTCGGCTATGAATCCGATGCGGCTTTCAGCCGAGCCTTCAAGAAGATTGTCGGTGTGTCACCAGCCGTCTGGCGTGACAATGCTGTTGCGTCGAACTGAAATCATGGTTGCAGCGGTGCGGCCTCACGCAGCCATGTGGTCTTGCGGCCAGTTTCGCTGACCTGCCAAGCCCCCTCAGATGGAAGTGCCGCTACGGCCAAAAGCTAAAAGATGAGGGTGATACGGACATCCCTGTCCCGCCGGTTGAACGTCAGCCTTGGGTCGAAACCGGTATTTCGGCGTCACGAGTCAGCGCTCAGCCTCTGGTTTACAGAACGGGTCCAATCGAGCGGCGGTCGCATGAAGAAAAGTGCAATCGTGGCGCTGGCGCGAAAATTGCTGGTGGCCCTGTGGAAATACGTAGCTGCCGGGGTTGTCATCGAGGGAGCTGTGATGAAGACCGCCTGACAAAACCTACAAACCAAATTCTGTAATCTTCCAGGAGCGACCAATCCTGATGGATCCAGGTGACGAACCGATCCAACATATGGCTTTAAAGGCCGCCACCAAGAATGGTTTCGTCGTCCTGAGCCTCTGCCGCAACGCAAGCGGGATCATGGTGCAGCCCTTAAACGGCGACCGTATGTGAGTTTGAACCGGCAATGGAAACAGGCCGGGGCATGCGAACGGGCTCAGCGTTGGATACCCGAACACGAACGGAGGGAAATGCCCTTGAACCTACACCTTGACATTCCCCATGTGAGTGTTGGAATCAATGCACTAGCGGCACATTGCGAATCCTACGGGATCCCATTCTTCAATCAAAATCTTTCTGATTGATCGCTCGATGGTCTTCTATTTCATTTAGCCAGATTTCTCAGTCAGGGATTGACCTTATTGACCGTCTTCTGAAGCCATTCCAAGTATTTTTCTATATCTTCCCGCTTGTAACCTAAAAGAGCGCCGATGATGCGTTCAAGGTCGGGTCGGCGACCAGGCATCAGCGTATCATAAAGATCTTGCCAAACGCCGCAAGCGCGAGGGCGGTGTCGAGCTGAGTGAGACTGAATTCCGCCTGGACCAGCACTACGGTGTTGACGATGACCATTGAGCCGGCCGCTGCGATCGCGAGGTTGAGCGCGAAGAGGCCGCGCAGCCGCGGTGTGGCGAGGTAGATCCGCAGGCCACGCGTTGTCCGCTCATAAATGCCGCGGTGTTCTGAAGCCTTCGGACTCGGCAAAATGACCGAGACGACCAAGGCCGCCGACGCAAGGAAGCTGACTGCCGTCAGCAGCGCCGCCGCCAGCATCGGGCTGGCGACGCTTTCGAGGTCATAGGCGAGGCGCGACAGCGACAAAGCGCGGGTATATTCCTTCTCGTCCGGCAGAACCTCGGGAATCGTCGCCTGGAAGGTCGGCGTAAATCCGGCTGACGCCGATTGCAGAACGAAGATCAGGACATAGACTTGCCATACCTCGCTGACTAACGGCAGCAACAGCGCGACCGCTGCACGGACGAGATCGAGAGAAACGAGCATCGCACGGCGGGGGGACGTTCAGCGAAGGCGGCCGCGACCGGGGCAACGCCGACATAGGCGATCATCTTAATGGCAAGGGCCGTGCCGAGCACCGCTCCGGCAGCGGATCCAGCAAGATCATTGGCGAGAAGCCCAAGCGCGACGGTCGCGAGACCCGTTCCGATGAGCGCGATCACCTGGGCTAGGAACAGGTGACGGTAAATGCGATTGCGGAAGACGCCGATCACGAGACTCCTCCTAGAGATACTTGGTGATCGACTTGAACTCGTCGATCGACCGGCGCTGGTCGCGCGGAAGAGCGCCCGCGGCCTCTTCGAGGCAGTGGTCCAGATGGTCCTGGATCAACCTCCGCTTCGCCTGCGAGATCGCCTTCTCGACCGCATGCAGCTGCTGGGCGATGTCGAGACAGGGCCTGCCTGATTCGATCATGGCGATGACGCTCGTCAGATGTCCTTCGGGCCCGCTTCAGCCGCTTGACAATCTCGGGATGGCTTTCGTGTCTGTGTTCTGTCATGCCTTCTCCTATCCCCCCTGGAGGGGATATTTCAAGCCGAACAGCTGCCTTCGTCCGGTCCGCATCACGATCAACGCGTACGATGCTCCACCTGAGAAGAACCTCACCTGCACCAATGCGGCGAGGCATCGACGAGCGTGGGGCAAACTCCTCTAGAGGCGCTGCGCGCGGCGAGGAACGTGAAGAACGACCCTTTCCTAAAGTTCGCCACGTCACTCGGCGAGGTCTGCAATATGTGGCAAAGTTGTCCTTCCTCTGACCGGATTAGGCCGAACCAGATGCGAAAAATCGCCGCTTGGGACCAGGCGCACCGTGACGCCTTGGGATGACGTGATGACAGATCGTCAATCGCTCGGGTCAAGCCATATGCTGCGCCCACATGTCGGCGGTTTTCTGCTCGTCCGGCGTTGCCGTGATGAACACGGCCGTGGCGGCCCCAAGGCATAAGCCGGGATCGACGACGTAATTCAAATATCGTGAAATCCCGACGGTGAATGGGGTAGAATACCGTGCGGCATTCTTTGAGAGGGTATTCCGCAAGAGACAGGAGAACTTCCATGTTGACGCGTCGTGATGGATTGCTCTTGACGGCTGCCGTGCTCCTCCTCGGCACGATGGGCCACCGGGCCTGGGCGCAGAATGCCGGTCATAATGCGAAGCGGCTAGCGCTCAAGGGCTACGATCCGGTCGCCTATTTCACCGAAGGACGTCCAACACTCGGCAAGGCAGAGTTCGAGTATACGTGGGACGAGGTGCGCTACCGCTTCGCGTCGGAGCAGCATATGTCGATGTTCCAGGGCGATCCCGATCGCTATGCCCCGCAATATGCGGGGTCGTGCGCGATGGGGATGTCCAAGGGGATGAAGGTCGAAGCGAACCCGGAGACCTGGCTCATCTCTGACGGTCGTCTTTTCGTTTTCCGACCATCGGACGGCCCGACACGCTTCCAGGCGAACCCGCAAGGCATCGCGGCGGCAGCAGACAGGAATTGGGAGCAGCTCAAGGACGCTCCGATTGGTGCAGCCATCCCGCAATGACGCTGGATCATTCACGTCAGTCCGGCCTTGCGCAGTCCCTCGATAAGGTAGTCATGGTGCGCCCGGTTCCGGAATTCTGAACCGAAGGTCTGCGGATCGAAGACCGGCAGCCGAAGCTTGACCGCTTCGGCCATGCGCTCGGCATCGCCGGTGCGTCCAAGCTGGCCATACGCCGCCGCCAGCACGACCGGAACGAAAACGAAGTCCGGATAGCGCAGCGCTCCGCGCTCAAGAACCCGAATGGCGTCGTCGTGACGGCGCAAAGTGTAATATGCGAGCCCAAGGTTGAGAACGTAGTTGACCTCTAGGCTCGGATCGAGGGCAAACCCCGTCTCCAGCGCTGCCACTGCCTCTTCGGGCCTGCCCGCCCAAAGTAGAGCGCCACCCCGTTGAGCGTGGCTTTCCGCATCGCTCGGGTTGAGCGCCAGGGCCCGGTCGATTTCCAGCAGCGCCCGATCGTACTGGGTCTGAACGCTGTGCACCTTGCTCAAGACACGATGAGCATCGAGATTCTCCGGGTCGGATGACAACGCCGCCTGTGCGCTCGTCTCGGCGCGCGCAAGCATATCGTCCGGAAACTCCGTCCAGCCGAGCGTCGCCATATGGTAATAGGCAAGGCCCAGCCCAGCGGACGCCGCCGCGTAGTTGGGGTCGACCTGTAGGGCTTGCTCGAAGAGTTGCCGCGCCTCGCGATTGCTGGACCGGGTGGCCCGACGCAGTTCGGCGCGTCCGCGCAGTACGAGATCATACGCGTCGAGAACGTCGGGTGGCTTGGCCATCGCGCGTTGCTCCTCGACACGAGTTAGGTTGGCGGCAAGCGTTCCGGCGACGCGCCGTGTGATCGCATCCTCCAGGGCGAAGACGTCCTCGAACTGCTCCTCGAACCGCTCCGACCAGAGCAGGATGCCTTTATCGGCATCGGTTAGGCGGGTCGACACGCGCACGCGGTCGCCGGCGCGTCGCACGCTTCCTTCCACCAGATATCGCACGCCTAGCTTGCGACCGACGTCCGCCAGCCGGACCGCTTCGCCCTTGTAGGGAAGCGTGGCGTTGTAGGCGATCACCGTCAGCGCCGAAAAGCGGCCCAGTGCATTGACGATATCCTCGCTGATGCCATCGCTGAAATAGTCATTCGCGGGGTCGCCGCTCTGGTTGACAAACGGCAGTACCGCGATGCTCGGCTTGGCCTGCGGTATCGGCTCGGCGGTCGGTGGTGCTGATGGAGCGGTGATTGGCAGCGTGGCTGGAATCAGGACAACATATGCGACGATCGCTGCAATCGCCGAGATCGCTGCAGCGCTAATGATAAGCCGTAGGCTGAGGCGACGCGGTTGCGCCGCATCAGCCGGCACCGCCGCCGTGGTGCCCGCCGCCAGACGATACGCCCTCACCGGTCGGGCGATGTTCTTGAGTGCCTTCTCGCCAACATCCTTCCAAGCAAATCCGATATGCCCGTGCAACTGATCGACGACCGCTGCAGACGCGTACACGCTGCCCGGTTCGGCAAGCGACTGAAGGCGCGCGGCGACATTGACGGCGTCGCCGAAAATGTCGCCGTCCCGCACCATGACGTCGCCAAGGGTAAGCCCGATCCGCAGCCATTGCCGTTTCGGTTCGGGAACGCCAGTGTTTCTCGATTGTAGGCCTTCCTGAATTTCGAGCGCCGAAAGCGCCGCGGCGATCGGACTGGCGAATTCGGCTAGGAATCCGTCGCCCGTCGTCTTGACGATACGCCCACGGTGGCGGTCGATAGCCGGCCCGATCAGCTCAGTCATGTGCGCCGCGAGCGCCGCTAGGGTGCCCTCCTCGTCCTCGCCGATCATCCGGCTATAGCCGGCAACGTCGGCACAGAGGATGGCGACGAGCCTGCGATCGACGTCGAGATTGGCCATCGAAGCTGTGATCCACACACTGCGCCGCGCCCGAAGTCACGGAACCCACGCAGCGCGGTGAAAGTCTACCACGCCGATTGTGCTACTGCCTATGGCGCCCCGACGATGATACGGCCTCGCTCACGCTCATGGCGGGACCGGTCGCGTGTCGGAAAAGCGCTCGCAAGAACTCGGAGGAACACTAGAAAAGTCCGCGGTGCCCGCGACATTAGGCCGCCGAAATCACATACATGTAGGCTGCCAGATGCAACAATGTCCTTAGGTCTGTGCCCCTCACGAATGTCGGGTTCTGGCGCTTCCTGCGATGATCTCCCAGGGAATGGAAAGCACGGCCTCAGTCGAAGCTACACATGGGGTAATCGCGGCGCGATCGTCTCAGCTCAATTTACAAGATGATGGCTGGCGGGGGTGGTTGCCCCCGATAAGATGGAAATACGGGCTCACGATTGGCACCGGGCCCAAACATCATGTGGAGGCAACCATGGACCAATATATAGGGCTCGACGTTTCGTTGAAAGATACTGCGATCTCGATCCGACAAGATGGGAAGCGGATATGGCGGGGGAAGTGCCCTTCTGACCCAAAGCTTTTGGTGCAGCTGATCCGCAAGCATACCCCGCACGCCAAACGCGTTATATTTGAGGCGGGGCCGCTGTCGACGTGGTTCTATCACGCGCTGATGGCTGAGGGAGTTCCCGCGATCTGCATTGAAGCGCGGCATGCACAAAAGGTATTGAACGAGACGCTCAACAAGACTGACGCCAATGATGCGGATGGGTTGGCCCAGTTAGCCGAAGCCGGCTTCTACAAGGTGGTCCGGGTAAAAGCGTTCGACAGCATGCTAACGCGCACTCTGGTCGGGGCTCGATATCAGCTCCTGGGCGTCTCAACCCAGTTGAGCAACCAGGTCCGATATTCAAGCACGGTGGCGAAGGGCTCGCCGCGATGGCCGCCTGGCTGATGACGACGAGCGGCGCGACCGATCCCGCACAAATCCAGATCGCTATCGAGGTTCCGCATGGGCCTGTGGTCGAAACGCTGATCGAGCGCGGCTTCAGGGTGCATTCCATCAGCCCGAAGCAGATGGATCGCTTCCGGGACCGCTTCACTCTTGCCGGCGCCAAGGACGACAGCCGGGACGCAGAAGTGATGGCCTCGTCCCTGCGCACCGATCCGCGTTGCTACCGGCTTCTGGCTGGAGCCGAACCCGTCATCATAGAGTTGCGCGAATGGTCGCGGATGGCCGAGGATCTCGGCACTGAACGCAATCGCCTGACAAACCGCATGCGTGAGCAACTCTGGCGTTATTTTCCTGCAATGCTCGAGCTGGAAGGCGATCTTGGCGCCGAATGGCTGCTCGATCTCTGGGAGGCTGCGCCGACGCCGGCCAAGGCCGTGCGCGTCCGCGAAAAGACGATTGCCGCCCTTCTCAAACTCGCCGCGATGTGGCGGTCCCGTTGACCGGGTGGCCCCGTATCATTGGTCTTCACCGCCGTCGAACGCGGTGGAATGACCACCCTTGCGGCGGCACTGTGCTGCAGGACTGTTCCGTAGGTCGGCTTGCCGTCATAGGCGCCGTCCGCGGTGAACTGGCCAATCTCAGCATCGATCCGGTCGAGCAGTGGCCCCACCTGGGAGGGATCGTCCGTGTCCTGATCAGTCAGCTGATGGGCGATGATCTCGCCGCTGTCGGCATCCAACGCCAGGTGCAGCTTCCGCCAGTTGCGCCGTGATCGGGCGCCATGCTTGTCCTCCAGCCACTGCCCGGCGCCATAGATTTTCAGCCCTGTGCTGTCGACCAGCACATGCAGCGGGCCATCCGGGAGCAACTGCGGCTGTCTTTGGGGTGATGGCGTCCATTTCTGCGCGCGGCGGCTCAGCGTCGTAGGATCAGGGACGGGGATCTTCAGCCCCATGAGATCAAGCACCGAGCTCATCAATCCCTCGGTTTGCCGCAGACGTAATCCGAAGACGCAACCCAGCGTCAAGGCGGTTTCGATGGCGAGATCGGAATACCGGGGCTGCCCGCCGCGGGTCTTGCGTCGGGGTGCACGCCATCCCGCCAGCGCCTCCGGCGTCAACCACAGGGTCAGGCTGCCACGCCGCCGCAGGCCGGCCTCGTATTCCGGCCAATTCGTCACCCTGAATTTCATCTTCTTAATGTGATGACGGCGAGCGGCGTTGTGCTTGTGGGGCATGGCACACGGATCAAGCTGAAATCGGGCCTGACCGCTATCGCCAAATTATTGACGATCTATGCACC
>NZ_MBST01000053.1:0-15077 GCF_001695865.1 Ensifer sp. LC384 | reverse complement strand
TCAGAAAACGCAGCGTATTGAGCACGATGCGTTGCTCGCGATATGTTCCAGCGAGGATGTTATGCACCTCGTCGATCACTAGGACTTGCACGCCTATCGCTTCCATGATGCGCAACGCAGCTTGCTCCATCTGTGCGATATCGGCGCGCGGCGGCTGCGGTGCGCCGAGGAGGGTCAGAAGTTCGGCATAGAACCGTCTTTCGCCGGGCCGACTGGTCATCTCCATCGCGAGAACGGGCGTCCTCAGCCTGCCGGTGAGCGAATTAAAGCTTGGCGGATGCTGGTCACGGAAACGCTTCATGATCATTGTTTTGCCCATTCCGCTGTCGCCGTATATGGCGATGGAAGGCATTCGCGTCCCGCGTGGATGGTCTACCAAGAAGTTGAGGCGATCGAGTACCTGCTTGGCACGCGGATAGACGAGCCAGCGACGTGATCTTATCGCGCGGACGCGCTGCTTGTCCGCTTCACCGAGCAGTGCCGCGGCGTTTGCAGTCAGGTGGGAGGTTCCTGTGTTCATTCCCGCTCACTCCGTGTCCTCATCAAAAGCCACAGGTTTGCTGGAGTCGATACCTCGAAGCGAGCCCCACCCGCTGTCATCCACCTTCGTTTTTGTGCTGGCAGTGCGGCCTCGTCGTGCGGACGCTGTCGCCTTCACTGCCGCATCCACCAGTTTTCGCCGTTCAATGGCTGTACTAACGATGGTGCGGGTGTTGACCTCTCTTCGCCCTCTCGCCAGCAGCGTACGCCTTGCAGCCAATGCTTCGTGCAGCGTTACTGAGGCCAAGGTGAGATCGGCGTAGCGAGCTTCCACGAAGCTGCCCGAAGGTCGCCGCACGAAGATACGAGACATATCCCTTGGGTCGTATTTGACGAGCAGTCGGCGATCCGTCCTCCCGACGTCAGCACTTAGGGCTGCCGACCAATAGCGCAGTCCAAAGAGGTGGATCCCGGTTGGCTGCAGTGTGCGCTCCTGCTCGGGCAGAAATGTCAGCCAAAATCGCATGCGGTCCTGCGGCAATCGGAGTGGAATTTCACCTTCGTGCTCGCGCCAGACTGCGATTGGCGGCCGGCCTAGACTACTGTGGATCGACTGATGGTAGGTGCCGACAATGTCGAGGGCGATGTATCGCTCAAGTTCCCGCAAAGTCAAAGCTGAATGCCGCTTCGAGTCGTATTCGCCGAGCTCCTGCGGATTGCTGTAAGTCGTGCCCGGCAGCAAGTGGAGTTTTCCCATCTGAGTGCCGATCAACCGTTCGATATGGCCGCCGAAGCGCGGTTCACCCGGCGGTCGCCAGTCGATCGCGATTCCGGCATCCTCACACCCCCTTTTGAAAGCACGACTCCTGAAGTCGCTGCCGTTATCGACATGCAATGTCTCTGGGAGTCCGGCGACGGGCCACGGTTCGATGATCTCGCGCTCCCGCAACCAAGGTGATTTGTCAAAGACGGAATGTAGCAAGCATAAGCTGGTCGACAGCCGGGAAGGGGCTTCCATTGTGAGGTAAAACCCGGTCACCATTCGGCTACAAACGTCCATCGCAAGAGTTAGCCAAGGCCTCCCGATTGGCAGACGCGTTTCCTCGTCGACGACAAAGATATCTGCTTTGGTATGATCGACTTGGACGATCTGGAGTGGACGCGAGGCAGCGAGCATTCCTGGAACAGCAGTTGTTCGCTTAACGACTTCGGCTTCGCCCCGTCGTTTGGCGCGTTTCTGCAGGTCGATGTCTTCGAGACGAGTTTCAATCGTCCGACGATGTGGCGGCTTGAGCCCGGCCGAGATGCAGCCCGTTTGTACATCCCGAACCAGTTGCGAAATGCTGGGCCGGTTCTTATTCAGGTAATACCGGTTGATAGTGGTGCGAATGATTTCTTCTCGCTTGTCGTCGAGCACTCGGCTGCCGTCTGGCCGGCCGGGTTTACGCACCACCAGCGATATTACCGTTCCCCCATTTCGAAATAGCTTGATAAGACGGAATGCAGTTGCCCGACTGACTTCGAGTTCGGCAGCCAGCAGCGCCATATCCCCGGCTGCTACCTTGCCTGATCGACGCATCAGAAATCCTCGGATCGCCTCGGCTCGTCGACGCGCCTCATCCCAAAGCGCTTCATCGATCTCGTCGGGCAATGGATCGTTCATGCAGAAACACCGTCTATTTTGTCGACGGGTTGAATCTCACATTATGTGCCAAAATCAAAGGGGAAATCTCAAATTAACTGTCAAGTCTCAAATTAAGTGCCAGGCTATCTTGTTGAAATTATTGTCGTCGGAGTCTTGCGGTTAAATGCAAAACGACAGCCGCCGACGACCCCTTGCGGCAACGGCGCCAACACCGTCTTGCCATCCGGCAGGATCCAGCATTCACGCCGGTAATGCACGAGCTCAGCTGTGACAATCAGCTCTCGCACATGGCAGCTTTTGTAGCCCTTGAAGCGGGAGCCGGGCGGAACATCGAGGTGCAAGACTTGCTCGCGGCTTACCCGCTTGAGATCGAGCTTTGGGCCGCGCGGTTTCTTGCCGGCTGCTTGCGGCGCGTCGTGTTTGTCATCGGTCGCCTTCTCCATGCCCGATGGTCGAAACGGCGGTCGGGGCGGCAGGTTCTTCAGCCGCGCGATCTCGTCGCGCAAAAGCTGGTTGTCGACCTTAAGCCGGGTGTTTTCCAGCCGCAGCGCCGCATTGTCTTCCCGAAGGGCAGCGTTCTCGGCGCGAAGGGTCGTAACCTCTGTTGAAAGCTGCCTGACCTCATCGACCAGACCCGTCACAAGCTCGCGCAACGCCTTCAGCGAGAGCGTGTCGGCATGTTCGGGCGAGGCAAGTCGCTTCTTGGCCATGGCCGAATGGAATCATGATTTGCCCCAGGCGCGGAATCCCCCCGGCACCACACAACACGTCCCGCCTTCACTTATTCACACTTCCCTCGGCCGATCCGGCGAAAAGTCTGCCACCAAATCTGCCCCGGTTACTGCAAATCCGGTAACCGGGGCAGATTTGGTGGCCGCGCCGTTTTGATGGGCGAAGCGCGTCGCGATGTTGATCATAGCATGGAACGCAGACGTTCGGTTGATGCCGTCCAGCCGATCGTGGGGGAGGTGGGGGCGCTTAGGCTTTGGTCGCGTGCAACGCGACCATCTCATCCTGCCGCGGGAGATCTTTCACTTGGTGACGAAGCTGCGCAGATCTTTCTCGGCGAAAAGTCTGCCACCAAATCTGCCCCGGTTACGCAAGAGGTAACTGGGTTTTGCGGCTGTGGCTTTGGCTTCCGGATTTCAATTGAAGCCGTAAGCGAAAAATTTGGTCTTCGATTTTGACCTTACAATTTCGCCCGGGGAGGGGAGGGGTCGATCTCGAAACCCAGGATTCCTTCGGGCTCTTGGGGGCTGTTCAAAATCAGATTGACCGACGGCGTTGTCAGCGCCAGGCAATCGACATTGCCCCATTGGTCGATCTGGCGGAACACCGACCGGGGGCGTGGTTTCCGCTCAGCCGGGCTTGAAGCCGATCACCATCGAGTCCGGCCCCAGCAAAGGCTCGACGCGCGTGGACACGAAACCGGCGTCGCGCATCCAGGCCTGGCAGTCGGCGCCGGTGTAGTCGAACCCTCCGCGGGTCTCGATCAGCATGTTCAAGCTCATCAGCAGGCCGAAGGCGTTGCTGCGGCGCTCGTCGTCGATGACGGCGTCGTAGACGATCAGGGCCCCGCCGTTCGGCAGCGCGGCGAAGGCCTTTTCCAAGAGCTTCCTCTTCTCGGCAAGATCCCAGTCGTGCAGGATATGTCCCATCACGATTACATCCGCCTTCGGCATCGGGCCGTCGAAGAAGTTGCCGCTTTGGAAGCGGATGCGGTCAGCGAGGCCCTGCCGGGCGACGAACGCGTCGAATATCGGCTGCACGGCGGGCAGGTCGAAGCCGATGGCCTGGAGATGCGGATGGGCTCGCGCGATCACCACCGGCACCATGCCCTGCGCCGCGCCCACATCGGCGAAGGTCGTGTATTTCGACCAGTCGAACCTGGCGGCGATCGCCTGTGCCGCACCGGCGCTGATCCCGCTCATCGCCTCGAGGAACCCGCGCAGCCGGGCCGGCTCCGCATAGATCGCGGCGAAGAAGTCTTCGCTGTGCTTGGCTTCGTTCTGCGGCTCTCCGGTGAGCAGGGCTTCGGTCAGCGAGCCCCAGAAACCGTAGAGCCGGGCATTGGCCATTTCGAGGATGCCGCCGATATAGGACGGCTTCGCCTTGTCGAGGAAGAGGTCCGTATCAGGGGCATTGCGATAGCGGCCGTCCTCGCGTTCGAGCAGCTTCAGGGCCACCAGGGTGTCGAGGAAGTCGCGGGCCGAGCGGGAATGCAGTTTCAGCCTGGCCTGCAGGTCGGGCAGGGCGGCCGGGCCGGCTGCGAGCGCGGTGAAGACGCCGAGCTCGACCGCGCTGAGCATGGCTTTGGAGGCCCAGAAGCCCATGCCGAGTTGCATGATGTTGTCCGGTGTCGTTGCGCTCATCGCTCGTCTCCTCGTGGATCGTGTCGTCGAACGGCATCTGGGATTGTGCGGAAACCGGAGCGGTTCGGCGGCGCTGCGAAGCCGAAGACGTCCCGTCTCGTCGAGGCACATTACAAAGAAAAATAGAGCGCTTTGCGATGGGGTGCAAATAATCCAGAATCACTAGCCAAGGGCCCAACCGAAAATTGCGTTGACTGATGTCAGGTGACAGGGAGCGAACTTGTCGTGTTGCAGCACGCGCCTTGGCTCGGCCGGCTGCTGGCGGCGTCGATCCTCCGCTAGGCCGGTGTCACCACCGCAGTGCATCTTGCCGCGGTCAATCTCGGCCCGAAATCCATCCCGGTCGATCGCCGTCGGCATCGTGACCGCGAGACCCGGCTGCTGGCGATTGCCCAGGGATTGCTGGCGGCGGCCGAGATCGGCTTGAAGGAGCACGATCGGCTAGCGCTGGCTCGGCGGATGATGGAGAGGCAGTCTCTGGGCGGCGGGCGTCGTCCAAATAGCCGGCGCTGGTCGAGCTGGTGATGGCGCGGCCGCTGGTCTCGGCCGGCATGGTGGCGGAGACGCTGGGCGTCACGCAGCAGGCGGCGCGGCGGATCGTCTTGGAGCTCGGCTTGCGGGAGATGACGGGGAGGGGGAGGTTTTGGGCGTGGGGGGTAATATGAATATCTTGACCGCTGACAGGCGGCGGCTTTTCATTTATTCGATACCACGACAAGCAAGTTAAAGTTTCTGTGGTTGTAGACAAGTAAAACTTGCTCGCAGAACGATTTTTCAGCAAATTCCCTCGGCGAATGACTGGAGGGAATATAGTGGCGTCAACAGCAGTATTAAGCTTCGATGAAAACGCTGACCTGGAGAGCAATCTCGCCAAGTTCAAGACACACCTCGGACTGCAGGATGCGGTCTTAAGCGGCAAACTGGCGACGTTTTACTCTAGTCTTCGCGACGAGAGCTATGTTTCGTCGTCCCTCTGGAACGACTTGTTTCAGGCGATCCCGGATGCGGAAACTGCGGCCGGGGAACAAGGGGCCCCCCAGCCTCCGGCGGTCGGTGCAACCCCAACCTCCGTTGTTGCGTCCGTCGCTGGTCCCAACGGCTGGTTCCTCGAGGGTCTAAGTATTGAGGGCTTCCGTGGCATCAATAATGAAGGTAAGCCACTGGAACTAAGGTTCAAATCTGACAAGGTCAACAGCGTCTCTGCCGTGAACGGGGTAGGCAAAACCTCGGTCTATGACGCCATCCGGTACGCGATATCCGGGCGGTTACCCTGGTTGGAAGAGCTTCCCCCAGGTGACCGCGACGGAGAGTATTATCTCAACCGGTTCCATGGTGGTCAGGCGGCAACGATTAAGCTTTCACTCCGGGAATTGGCCTCGGGTCAGACCTGTGAGATCGACGTCAAGCGAGATAATCTTGGAAACCGCACGGTAAGCGCGTCCGGCACTTGGGATGGCAACGCGATCCTGCAGTCTCTGAACCGTGAGTTTGTGCTGCTCGACGGGCCGACGTTCCAGAATTTTATTACGGCCAAGCCCCAGGCGCGAGGTCGCACGTTTGCCGGCCTGTTGGGGCTGTCGGATTACAGCAAGATGCGCCAAGCGCTTGCAGCTTTGGGAAACACCCGGGCGTTCAACAACCACTTCGGGGTCCAAGCACACACGCAATTGGAGGCACACGCCCAGAAAGGCGTCAATGACGCCAGGGAAGCGTTCAAAAGAGACTACCTGATCTTGACGGGGGGAGAGTGGAGCACGATGTCGCTCTCCGACGGCCTCACTAAATCCTTCTCGGCGCTTGAACAGATCGGCCCGTTGACGGCTCTTTGCACCGGAAAGAGCTTCCGTGAGATCGATGTGGATGCCTGTATCGAGGCCGTCAAGGCGGCTGAAGGAGGCCCGAAGCGGGATCGTCTCGGCGAGTGTGTCCGCCTGCGTCAGGAATTGGTCACGTTGAATGTGCAGGCTCCTGATACCGGTCGCATCGGCCAACTGGCGAACGTCGCGAAAAATCGTGAGGAGGCCGTCGCGAAGACCGCTGGCGATGTCATCCTACAGCTTTATCAGGCTGGTGCCAAAGCCCTCGAGTTGCCTGAGTGGGCAAACAAGGACATTTGCCCGTTGTGTGACAGCGAGGTTCCTCATGACCTTCATGGCCATGTGACCACGAAGCTGGCGGATTTCACTGCGCTCGACGAGGCGACGCAAGCGGTCGGCCTGGAATGGAACGAGGCAGGGTGGGCGGATCTCATCGCCTTGGAAAAATTGTTGGAGCCCGACAACGCAAACCGCAAGATCGCCGCACTGTCCGAGACCGCTCAGAAAGGCGTGCTCACCGAAGCACAAGCCCAGAATCTGGCCACGTGGCTAGGGACGCTTCGTCAACGCGCGAGCGATCGGGATTCGGAACTGGAAAAGGAACAACGTGACCTGGAGAAGGTCCTTCCACAGTCTTCGGTCGAAGTGACGAAAAAAGTTGAGGCGGCGCGTCGGATGCAGGAAAGTCTCGGCAAGCTCGACGCCGCGCAATCTGACCTTAATGCTGAAAGGAAGCGCGCCGGCCGCGTGTCCCGCCTCAAAGCTTTTCTCGATCAAGCGTCGGATGACTTCGGTGTTGCGGAGGCCAACATCAGCAAAGCCCGTCTCGCCGCCGTGGAACCCGTGTTCAAAACCTACTTCGGTGAGATGTCATTTTTCGGCGTCACCCCGGCAGTAGTCAAGCGGACTAACAGCGAGGACCTGCAAATCCGTCTGCAGGATTTCCATGGCCTCGCGGACCTGTCACCCCAAGCGCTCCTGTCCGAAAGCTATCGCAACGCCTTCGCAATCGCGCTCTACCTTGCCGCCGCGTCGCTTTATGGCGGCATGCCGAAATTCATCGTGCTCGATGATGTGACATCCAGCTTTGATGCGGGTCATCAATTGTATCTGGTCGAACTGCTCCGGAAGAGCTTCGCACGTCCGGCCAACGCCAATGGGCTGCAGGTGATTATCCTCAGCCATGACACAATGCTGGAAAAGCTCTTCAACAAGCACACTGGTTCGGGCGTTTGGTGGCATCAGCGTCTTGAAGGCAATCCTCAGTTCGCGGTTCTGCCGCAAACCGGTGCGGTCAACAAGGTACGCGACCACACCATATCGATGCTGCAGGCCGGGCAGGCAGATTTTGCGAAGGAAGGTGTCCGGCAGTATCTCGAATACCGGCTAAGCGACCTTATCAGCAAGTTGCGCATCCCTGTTCCCGTTGATGTTGCCTTCAACGACAACAAACAGCTAGCGAGCGAATTTCTCAGCGCGATCGAAGCCGCCGTCAAACTCCACAAGGCAGCGGGGTCCCTTATCCTTGATGCCGCACAAGAAGCCGGGCTGAACGCTAACATGGCCACGATCGTCGGGAACTTCACTAGCCACTGGGGCACGGGCCAAGTGCTGGCATTTACGGCCCCGGCCTTGCTCGGCGTCATGAACGCCATCGATCAATATTGCGACTGCTTCACGTTCGAGCCCAACCCGGGAGCTCCGCGGAAATTCTACAAATCGCTGAGCCAGAAAAATTGATGGGACCTTTGCGCCCGATAGGAACCCGCTGTTCAGGTGGCATCGTTTCACCGCCGTGGTCCCCTCGTCCACAGGAATCGAAGTACGCGGGAGAAAACGGGGATTTCCCACAATCACCGCGCGATCTAGATGTAGTAAATTACTAGGAGGAAAAGCGCAAATGAACTCAGCAAAAGTGAACCAATCTGTCGAGGCAGATCCACTGGCGCCTGGGGAACGAGCGCGATCTGATTTCGTTCGAGACATAGTGCAGCGGCGTGAACACCCTCCGCTCGATTTAGCGATGTGGCCCGGCCCGACGCCAAAGCGCATCGTGCAGTTCTGGGACGATTTGCAGCGATTACCCGATGATGTCAAAGTCTGCATGGACTCTTGGAAACAACTGGAACGCAAAGGGTTTGAGCTAGAGGTCTTCGACAGGATCTCTGCGAGCACGTTCATTCGGAACCGGCTAGGGGATCGCTACGAGGACGCTTTCAAAGCTTGCTACCACCCTTCTATGATGTCGGACTACTTCCGTTACGCTTACGTGCTCGTGGAAGGCGGTTTCTATATCGATGCCGACGATGTCTACCATGGCACGCCAATTGAACACCTTTTCGTAGATGGACGACTGAAGCTTCAACCGTTCTGTTACGATATCTCAACGGCCCAAATGGTGGCACCGTCGATATTTACTGAGCCTGGCGTCAATCAGCCAGGATGGATTTTTTACTTCAATACGACGCCTCTGATCGCGCCGCGCAATCATCCTGTCGTCGCGAGAGCGTTGTCGAATGCAACCGCATCCCTGGAAGCGCATAGAGGGAGCGAGTTGCCCGAGGTTCAGGCTACGACTGGGCCGGGAAATCTCACGCGATCGGTCTACGAAATCATCAACGAAGGATGCTCACTTGACGCGGTGATGGTCGCGCACGATTGGGAGCTGACATCCACCAGTCAGTGGCCGCTTAGTTACCGCAATGACTCGAGGAACTGGAGGTTGTCCAATCAGCAAGCGTATAGCGCATACCCGCTTTCGGACGATCGATGAACCTTGCGCGCACTCCACTAGCCATCCTTCGCTTGGCGTTTCGCCTGGGATACGGCCTTCGCTTAATTCTTCCGAAGCAGGCGTCAAAAGCATTCGGGCCGCAACGGAAGTCTGGCGGTCAGACAATTGAAAAGATCTACGTAATTAATCTCGATCGTGAGCCAGGTCGATGGTCCCGCGTTAAGAAGGAGCTTAGACGCATCAAGGATGTGTTCGGCAATGATCTTCTTGGCCTCACGGAACGACAGGATGCTGTAGATGCGAGAAGTTTTCTGCAGGACCCGCCCAAAGACTCAGATGTAGATCCCTACTACACGTTGGCAGATCAACTTTTTGTCGAGCCCCAGCCTCGGACACTGCCGACCAAATTTGAGCTTGAAGCGCCGATCCGAATGAGTAGGGCTGAAGTTGCTGTTGCCAAATCACATATCGAGGTTTGGAGACGAATTGCGGAGGGTACGCAGAAATATGCTCTCATCCTCGAGGATGACGTGTGGTTTCATCCAGGTTTCGCTCGTCAACTTGACCAAGCTTGGAAGGAAGTCGCGAGCGAAAGCGGAAAACATGGAAGCGTCGATATCCTTTACGTTTCATACATGGAAGCAACGAATGGCGCTCCGAAATCTTTCATATCAAGCAATGTGTTTAGGCCGGTGCGCGGACTGTGGTATTTGTCGGGTTACATCCTTTCCCAACAAGGCGCAGAAAAGCTTCTTCGTTTACTGCCGTGCCGAGGCCCCGTCGATCTTTGGATAAACCAACAGTTCGGCACGTTGAACGTATTCGCAACGAGTCACAGCGTTGTTCGCCAAAGAAGAGATGCCTCCTCAACCAACTCGTATTCCATTCTTCCGACCCTTTCTAAGATCGGAGCGATCAACAGCGAGGGCGCGGCCCTCTTCAACGCTCGTCCGACCCAGATGCCTGTTTTTGCGTTTGGCGAAGTCAACTCGGGCCAGTCATCTCTTGCAATGGCGTTGTCCATGCTCGGTTACCGATGCTGCAGCGATATGAAGGGGCTGCCGTTTCATGAGTTGAAGCGGCTTCGTGACGGCAGCGTTGAGCGGGTGTTTAACGCATACGTAAACGTCGGGGCCCTTGAGTCGATGGTTGAGGACCTTCGACGAAACTATCCACAAGCCAAGTTCATCGTAACGGCGTCTGCAAGCGATGTTACTAGCCAACTCATACGGGGCATTCTAGTGAGCCTCGATGGCGCGGACGTCATCGTGCTTGATCCTGGCAACGTCAATGCCTGGCGGATTCTCTGCGAGCACCTCAGGTGCGTGCCGCCTTTGTGCCCGTTCCCAGGGTTGCACGATATGGGACAAAGGCATATCGCCGAAACACGTGGGCAACCTGTCCTCGACCGTAATCGTGAGATACCTAAGTGGGATCGATCACCATGGGTCGTTGAGCCGGATCAAAACGCTTGGTCGGGCATTCGGGTTGTACCGCAAGCGCCAGAAGGCGAGGAAAATTGGGTCGAGGCCGACGATAGCTTTGGGGGCCTCGACCCGTCGCTTTGGTCTGCACGGTCAGACACATTTACTGGCAACCTAGCGCTGTTCCGGTCTCTGAACGTTGAGTACAGCCGGATTGAGGGTGCGACGATACACGTTCGCCAAGAAGAGTTGGGCGTTCGACAGTACAGCGCAGGTGCCCTGACAAGCCATGCCGACTACCTCTTTGGGAGGTTCGAATCAACGTTCCGAGCATCTGATGTGCCAGGAGTGATCACGGGATTCTTTCTTCACCGCAACTCACCGCATCAGGAAATTGACATCGAGATTGCCGGCAACATGCCGTCTCGCCTCCTCGTCAACGTGTTCTACAACCCCGGTGGCGACGGCGACCAGTTCGACTACGGCTACCGAGGTTCTCCGAGCTATATCGAATTGGGATTCGATGCTTCGAAGGGTGAGCATCGGTATGCGATCGAATGGACTCCGAGCGAGATTCGATGGCTGGTGGATGACCTACTGGTCCACCGGCGTGTTCTTTGGAACCCAACCCCGATCCCCCATTTGCCGATGAAACTGCATTTCAACGCTTGGCCCCCTCGCTCCTCCGACCTTGCGGGCCGCCTTAAGACCGGGAGGCTTCCGGCCATGGCCCACGTTCGATCGATACGAGTGAGCGCGCGCGGCCCATTGGTACTCGATAAGAGCGAGAGGGGGATCTCCTAGATTCAAACGAGGCAGCTATCAGCGGGTTTTCAATATGAAAATACTCTCTTACAATCCAGGCCATGACGGCGCATTTGCGTATGTCGAGGACGGCCGCTTGGTATTCTCCATCGAGGCCGAGAAGAGTTCGAAGTACCGACATTCGTCGTTATCTGTCCCCGATGCATTCGACGCACTTGCCGAACTTCACGCCGTTCCCGACGTTCTATGTGAAGGGGGATGGTGGCCCGGCGACTCTCCGCGTGGAGGTGAAGCAGCGGCTGACTACCGTGGTAGCGATCAGGTGATCGTCAGCAAGAAGCGCTTTTTGGGAAAGACCATCGATTTTTTCTCATCGTCCCATGAACGCTCGCACCTTCTGTGCGCGTTTGGGATGTCTGACGTACCGAAGGGCACCCCGTGCTACGCGTTGCTTTGGGAAGGTATCATTGGGGCGTTTTATGAGATCGATGCGGAACTGAATATAACGAAAATGGCTGATGTGATGCCAGAGCCTGGCCATCGCTACGCCATGCTCTACGCGTTAGCGGATCCTACCTTCGACAAAAGCACTGCGGAATTTTCCCGCTTATCCGACGCCGGAAAATTAATGGCGCTCGCTTCGTTCTCGAAAAGAAGCCATCCTTCGAGCGAGGAGCAGAAAATCACGTCCTTCCTGCTGCAGGATTGCAAGCACCTTAAGCCCCGTGATTGTGAAGCATTAAAAGATTTGCCGCACTACAACGTGGGCGTGGAAGACCCTGAATTCCGAAACTTTGCAGGCATCTTCAGCGACCATCTGTTTGACCGGTTTCGTCGGTTCGCTGAGGCAAATCTCAAACGAGGAATGCCATTGTTGATAACCGGGGGGTGTGGGCTGAATTGCGATTGGAACACTAAGTGGAGAGATTCGGGGCTATTCAGCGATGTATATGTTCCTCCCGTCACTAATGATTCCGGTTCAGCGATTGGTACAGCCATCGACGCACAGTTCCACTTCACTGGCGACCCAAAGATCTCGTGGGACGTATACTCTGGATTGCATTTCGTGTCCGACAGAGCTGTCGATAGCGCTCTGTTTGACGAATGGGAGCCGAGCATTTCGACCGTTGCCGAGATGTTGGCCAGCGATATGATCTTGGGATGGGCAAGCGGTCGGTATGAAATCGGGCCACGCGCTCTCGGCAATCGCTCCATCTTGGCGGAGCCTTTTAAACCCAGCACCAGAGAGCGACTGAACGTCATCAAACAACGTGAGCAATTTCGTCCAATCGCTCCCGTCTGCTTGGAAGACGATGCCGACAAATGGTTTGCATGCAGTCAACCAAGCCCGTTCATGCTTTACACCTATCGGGCCACCACAGATAGGCTTGAAGCGGTGACTCATGTGAACCGGACTGCGCGGATTCAAACGGTATCTGCGCTCAGTAATCTTCCATTGTTCGAGTTGCTGACTGCTTTTAAAGCCCTAACGGGCTACGGCGTGTTGTGCAATACGTCCCTGAATTTCAAGAACAAGGGCTTCATTAACACAGTATCTGACCTTTCAGCCTACACCTTACAGCATCAGCTTGACGGGTTTGTGGTCGAGGGGCGGATTTACATGCTGAAATCGTCGCTGAGGTACCAGAACTATCAACGTACTCGCAGTTGATCCAGCCAGGGTGAGCGTTTGTACGACGCTTGCGCCTCTCTTTTTAAACTAAGGTGAGGGGATTATCCGCGTGTCGCGGCGACTGGCTGCTTGCATACTTTGTGGATCTGCGCCGGATTACTGATTTCGGTGCCTGTCAGGTGCCGAGGGCGGCGATTAAAGCACCGCGCCGCGGTCGTTCTAGTTGACTTTTTGGTAAACGCGCACGTAGTCGATATCCATTGAAACTGGGAAGATTGCGTCGTCAATCTTGCCGGCCATGTCGCCACCAATAGCTAGGTTCAAGAGGAGAAAGTGGGGAGTATCGAAAGGCCAACTGCTGCTGCCCTCTTGAGGGTTCTTGTAGGTAAAGTAGGAGTGCCCATCAACACCGATGGAAATCGCGGTGGGAGTCCAGGTCAACGTATAGATGTGGGAGCGACGGCACGCGTCTGATAGAACAGTTTCACCCCCGATGCCGAACGTGCCCGCTGTTGCCTTCGTGTGGATTGTCCCCTTGATCTTGTCTGGCGCACTGCCGACCTGCTCCATGATGTCGATCTCCCCGTTTTCAGGCCAAGGAGTTTTAACAGGGCCGAGCATCCAAAATGCCGGCCAGGTACCCCTGCCGCAAGGCAGGCGTGCACGGACTGCGAAATGCCCGTAAATCCAAGCGGCCTTTCCGCGGGTGATGAGGCGCGCGGAGGTATAGTTCTGTCCGCCGTAGTCGGATGCGCTCGTCAGCCGTTCCTTACGAGCAGTGATGGTGAGTTTACCGTCCTTGACGCGGCTGTTCTCGCGTCTTTTTACCGCATAGTATTGCTTCTCATTGTTGTACCAGCCCGATTTATTGCCCTCGGTATCGTAAACCCATTTCGCCGGATCCGGCAGGCCGGCACGATCGAATTCGTCTGACCATACAAGCCTGTACCCTGCTGGTATCTTAGCTTCTTGTGCGCCGGCTGTTGGAGCGGTGAAAACAAAAAAGGCGAAGCAAAGTAGGCTGTATTGTTGCAGAACCACGCGTCCGACTCGCGGCCCCACAACGGGTGGCGAACAACACCGTCATGGTCGGGTTTCGTGGATCGTCGGGGCCAATCCGTCGAAATTTCGCCACGAACCCGAGCAGCCCGATCTCTCACTAGGCTAAGTGCTTTCTGGAGAAATTCCGGCTCAAACACCGGGCATTTTCCATCATTTTCGGCGACTGTCTGGACGATCGGCAGCGCACCGGGGTTTTCGGGCACTGTGATGCTCCACCCATCTCCCACCATGATGATGTCGTGCAAAGCCACGAGAAGGCGGTATGGGTGATCGCCAATCATGCCATGTTCGGCGTCATCCAGGTACGCCAAGCGGCGGGCCATTGCATCGGGGTGCCCAGCTTGAAAATCCGCCGCCGGAAGAGCATTTGCCAAGAAGGCCTCAACGCTCGCCATCTGTTCGGAACTGGGTATCCAATCGTTCTTGCTAGCTGAGAGGAGTTTTGTCCAGTTGGAGAAACCCAGTTTCTCCGCAACCAGGTTGAGCGCATGGTTTTGCGTGATCCTGTTGGCACGCGCGTATCGTTTAGCGAGATGCTTAAGGCTCTTGAGTTTTGTTGTTTCGGTCATATCCATATCCTGAAATGATCCGACCATGTGCCCGCTAATGGCCAGACCATGCCTGTTGGCACGGAGTGACGCTTCAGTATGGAAAACGCTGACATAGCTTTGCGTGGCGGGCACACCGGCCCGCGAGTAGGGCCGCGTCTTGTATGCCAAGCATCATGACTTCGGTCAAGCCGATCCGTATTTGCCGACAGTGATTTCAAACAGCACGCCGGCAACGGCGGAACAGCGTCGACGTCGTCATACGGTTTCAATGGTTTAGTTGCAATTGTCCGGCGGGTCGTGGGTTCGTATCCATTCAAGGCGAAGGATCGGAGACATCCAGACTGAGCGGCATGTTGCCGGCTTCCAGCCGGCTCAGGCGGATGGAGAGTTCGCGTTGCTGGATTTGATCTGTTGCCCCCGCGGGAAGAACGGAAGAACGGATTCTTGGTCGTTATAAGTCCGGCGTCGCAATTGGGGCCGTTGAACGAACCCGCTGCGCGGGAGGGCGTCTGCGGTTGAGGTAGAGTGTCCCGGCTGGAGTTGGGGCCTGAATTGAACGTCGTCCGGCAAGGGCAGAGCATGACGAGCTTCTTC